>JBQTIE010000085.1:0-44170 GCA_052389315.1 Acidobacteriota bacterium | reverse complement strand
TGGGTGCGGCAGGATGTGCCGAGGAGAGTACGCAACCGCACGCTCGAACACCCAGCGAAGGTCAAACCAGCGGGGATCTGCCGTCGAGTTCGAGCCGCCGTACAGCCAGAATGCAAGCAAAGCCAGCGGGAACGACACCGCGAGAGAGCGTGGCTTGGGCCAGGGGACGAGTGCCAGGGCGGCCAGTGCCACGGGAACGACCGCGCCGGCGAAGGTCAGGAGTGCGTGATCGGAGCCGATGCCGGTCGCGGTGGCCAGCGCCCCGGCGCCAGCGGCCGGGTCAAGGCGCTCCAGCACGTCCAGGTACGGAAACACGAACGGCAGCGACAGCGCCGTCACGGCCGCGGCGCCCGCCCAGAGTTCGAGCCACACGCGGGGCCGCCGCCAGCGCTTGAGGCGAACCATTTCGACCATCACGAACAGGACCACGAACGGAGCGGCATTTGCCATGACGGCGGGCGACGACAGCAGCAGCCACCACAGCGCCAGCGCTCCACCCGCGAGGGCCGACGCCGAATCGTGCAGGAGGTATCGATGGATCCCGAGCAGCCCGAACGGCAACCTGTGGACCGAGAGGAGGCTCAGATCTGACGGGTGGATCATGAGACGGCTTTCGTTGAACGCCGCGACGAGAGCGCCGGTGACACCCGCCACCACGTTGCCCGTCAACGATCGAACCAGCAGGAACGTTCCCAGCGCGTATCCTGCGAACGCCGTGACGAACAAGACGTTGTAGGCCAGAATCACGTTGTCCGTCGCCCACAGGATGGGCAGAACGAGCGCCGCTTGGCCGACGAAGTGATGGCCGAAAGCCAACGACCCATGCTCCGGCGAGAAGGCGTTCGCGTCCCAGAAGGTGGTGAGCGCGGCGGGGTCGGAGACGGCGCGCGTGAGCGCCCGCCAGTCCCACCCGATGGCCCACATGGCCAGCAATGGATCCCCAAGCTGGCCTGGCACCGCGGAAGTGAAGGTCGCCGCGAGGGGCCAGGTCATGGCGAGCGTCACCACGGCGAACGCGCCGGTGACGGCTAGAACCGACTTCATACACGCTCGGCCAGCACCAGCAACGACAGGCCGAAGCTCGGCGGCTTCTTCTCCTCGAGCTTGAGGAGGGGCATGACCCACTTGAAGGCCCGCAGCTGCGATCGCGGGAGCACGCGTCGCTTGAGGACGCGCGAGCTCAGCCACCAGCCGGCCACCGCGGGCCGGTTGAGGAACCGCATGGCGTCGATCTCAAACCCGGCGCCGGTGACCGCGGCCTTCAGCTCGTCGGGCGCGTATCGCCGGTGATGGTGGAGTTGGCGGTCAAGCGTGCCGTAGAGAGCCTTCATCGCCGGGACCAGCAGAATCAGGTGCGCTCCTCTCGGAAGCACGCTGGCGAAGTCAGCGAGCGTGCGCCGGTCATCTTCGATGTGCTCGAGCACGTTCAAACAGACGAGCGTATCGATCCGCTCGGCGACGAGCGTGGAACGGTCCTCCTCGGTGAGCGGGAAAACGTACGAGGCGATCCGGACGTTGCGTCGGTCGCCAAAACGGCCGGCGAGTTCGCGCAGGTAGTGGGGTTCGATATCGGACGCGATGATCTGCTCGCGATCATCGACGAAGAACCGGGTCTGGTTCCCGACGCCCGACCCGACTTCGAGCACACGAGCTCCGAGGTAGTGGGCAAACCGGTCGTGAAGCCACCGGTTGTACGGCGCCAACCCCGCCATCCGGCGAAGCGTAATGGCGCCAACATCGTTGGCGGGCGCCTCCCAGCGTGAATAGCGGAGCAGGACCCAGACGGCCTTGAACGCATCCTTGAGGCCGATCTTCTTGCCTTCCTCGTACGTCCGGCCGTTGTACGAGATTGGCACCTCGTACACGCGCGCGCGCATCCGGGCAACCTTGCAAGTAATCTCAGGCTCGATGCCGAAGTCTCTTGACCTGAGATCGAGACGACTCGCCACGTCCCGCACGAACATCTTGTAGCAGGTCTCCATGTCCGTGAGGTTGAGATCGGTGAACGCGTTGGAGAGCAGCGTCAGGACTTTGTTGCCGATCGAGTGCCAGAAGTACAAGACGCGATGACCACGGGGCGAACCGAGAAACCGCGAGCCATAGACGACGTCCGCCTTGCCGTCGAGTATGGGTTGCAGCAGCAGCGAGTACTCACGCGGGTCGTACTCGAGGTCGGCATCCTGAATCACGACGACGTCGCCGGTCGACTCGCGCAGGCCGCGTGCCACCGCCGCGCCTTTCCCCTCGTTTTGCGGCTGCAACAGGACCCTCACCTCGTCTCGACCGCCGAGCTCCTCTAGAATCGCTCGCGTCCCGTCGGTGGATCCATCGTCAACGATGACGAGTTCTTTGGTGATTTCGCCCAGATCGACGGCCAGCACCCGCGCAACGATCTCCCTGATGGTGGCCCGCTCGTTGTAGCAGGGCATGACCACGGACAGTTTCACGGGAGAGATCTTACAGGAGGGCCGTCAGACGCCGGCGATCGGCGGCCGCGGTGAAGCCCGCGGCCTGATGCGCCGCCGGGAACCGACCCGACGCCGCCTGGCGGCGCCGGGCCTCTTGCTGGGGACGAACGCGCTGGCGTCAGTGCGAACCGGGGCCGCCAGGGCCACCTGGGCCACCCGGGCCACCAGGACCACCAGGGGCGCCGGGACCACCGGGGGCGCCGACCACGCGAAGCACCTGGCCCCGGATTTCGCCGCCGGGGTTCACGGCGCTGTGGATGTTGAGGTACGTCTGTCCACCCAGCAGCGACTGGAGGAAGTCCTCCCACGACCGGATGCCCTGATCCGGTCGAGGCGCGCTGAGCGCATTCGCTGATCCCGACAGGTTGTAGTCATTGGAGATGTTGGCCGGGAACGGGATATTCACCACCGTTGGGCCGGCCACGCCGGGGCCGCCCACATGGAAGTGCGCATTGTTGGTGCCGCTGGGCATGTTGAACACGTCGATCTCCCACGACACGGTCTGCGTCGCCAAGTTGACCGTCACCCGGGCATTCCCGAAAGCCCCGGTCAGGACACCGGGTGCAGGTGTTTCATTGGTGCCGGCCAGGTTTGCCGCGAGCTGAATGACCTGCGCCTGGGCCAGCCCCGTCGCCGCCAACACCCACCCGGACACTGTTACCAAATACAAGACACGTCGCATCACAGAACTCCCTCCTCGCCAGCAGATCTGCGCCTCCTCGAGGCGTCGATGTGGCGCTGTCAAGCCTAGCAGGAAACGCGCCACGTCGTGAGGTCTCGGACGCGAGTTGGGCGGCGGTGCTGCTCAGGGGAAGGTGCCGGCGGCGGCCGCCCTCGGGCTTACGCCGGGCGAAAGCAGGTTACGGGCGGCGTAAGACGCGCCGGGTCATCGATCCCCCGCGCGCTGGAGCATCTCGTCCAGTCGTGCCAGCCGCTCGTTGCTTCCGAGCAGGGCCAGCACGTCGCCCTCGAGCACGACGTCGTCAGGTCCCGGGGCGATGTTGGTCGGCCGTTCCGCGGAGTGGGGCGCCGCATGCTTGATGGCGATGGTCGTCAACCCGAATCGCGAGCGGAGGCCGATTTCCCGGAGGGACTTTCCGACGAAGTCCCTGGGCGCGGGGACTTCAACGATCGAGAACTCCTTGGACAGCTCGATGAAGTCCAGGACGTTGGGCACGACCAGGCTATGGGCCACGCGGATGGCCATCTCGCGCTCTGGAAAGACGACGCGGGTCACGCCGAGCTTCTCGAGGATGCGGCCGTGCAGCGGCGTGACCGCTTTCGCCACGATGTTCCTGATGCCGAGCTCCCTGAGCAAGGTCACCACGAGAAGGCTGGCTTCGAGGTGCTCGCCGATGGACACCACGGCGACTTCGACCTCCGCGATGCCTGCCGCGCGCAGCGCTTTCTCGTCGGTGGCGTCGAGCTGCAACGCGAGCGACGCGACATCGGCGATCGACCTGACCCGGTCTTCGTCGCTGTCGATGCCGATCACGTCGTGGCCAAGTTCCGCGAGCGTGGTGGCTATGGCCGACCCGAATCTGCCGAGTCCGATGATGGCGAAAGTCAGTCTGGCCATGGTCTATCCAATCAGCACCTTGCCCTCGGGATAGCGAACCTTCGGCTGGTATGCCGCACGCCGGGCAAGGGCGAGGGCGAGCGTGAGCGGACCGACGCGTCCGATGAACATCATCGCAATCATCAGCACCTTTCCACCCGGGCCGAAGAACCCCGAGAGGGAGGTCGCGCTGCCATTGTGCCCCATCGACAATCCCACGGTGCCAAAGGCCGAAGTGGTCTCGAAGAGCGTCGCGAGAAACGAGCGGCCCTCGGCAACGAGCACGAGCCCGGCCACGACGTTGACGGCGAGAAACGCGATGAGCGACAGGAAGAACGCCCGGGCGACGAGATCGGCAGGCAGCCGCCGTTTGAACAGCATTGCGTCGGCATTGCCGCGGATGGTGGCCCACAAGGCGGCCACCGTGATGCTGAACGTGGTCGTCTTGACGCCGCCGCCCGTGCTCCCTGGCGAGGCGCCGATGAACATCAGCGCCATCGTGATGAACAGCCCCGCCTCCGTCATGGCTCCAACCTCGACGGTATTGAATCCGGCCGTTCGCGCAGTCACGGCATGAAACCACGCGGCCAGCAGGCGCTCTCCGCCCGAGTCGAGGGCGCCGAGTGTACGGGGGTTCACCGATTCGAGCGCGAGAATCGCCAGCGTGCCTCCGGCGAGCAGGACGCCGCTGGCGGCGAGCACCACCTTGCTGTGGATCGAAAGGCGCACGGGACCCCGGCCCAGCGTGGACAGCTCGCGCAGGACGAAGAATCCGAGGCCGCCCGCGACGATGAGCATCGTCACGACCAGGTTGACCGCGACGTCACCGCGCCAACGGACCAGGTTGTCGCTCCACAGCGTGAAGCCCGCGTTGTTGAAGGCCGAGACGGCATGAAAGAGGCCGTACCAGAGAGCGCCGACGCCCAGCTCGCCCCACCAATGCAGCGCCAGGATGGCCGCACCGGTCAGTTCGAAGGCGAGCGTCATCTTGAGCACGACGCCGGCGAAACGCACGAGACCCTCCAGATCCTGAGCGTTGAGGCCTTCCTGCAGCGTGAGCCGCTCCTGAATCGTGATCGCGCGGCCCATGGCGACGCCAAGCAGCGTCGAGACGGTCATGTAGCCCAGGCCTCCCAGCTGGATGAGCAGCAGCAGAACCAGCTGGCCAAAGGGGGAAAAGTCGACCGGTGTGTCGCGCACGATAAGGCCGGTGACGCAAACCGCCGAGGTGGCGGTGAACAGCGCGTCCAGCGGACTGATGCCACCCTCGATCCGCGAGGCCGGCGGCAGCATCAGCAGGAGCGCGCCAACGAGGATGAGCGCGAAGATGGAGAGGGCGAGCAATTGCGGGGGTGACAACGACCGCCACGAAAGGCGCATGGTGTGCAGGCTCATTATGCGCCTTTCGGGTGTATCCTGCCCATTCACCCCGAGAAACGCATGGCCCGTGGGAAGCGCCCCAAGAGGGCGGACAACGCCCGGCATGCCGTTGCCGACGTCTCTCGCCGCGAGTTCTTCAAGACGATCGGCGCAGCGTCGGTGACCGCGTCCGTCGTTTCGGTGGGCGTTGAGGCGCAGGGACCGGCCGCGGTCGGGCCGGGCGAGGTGCCGATCACGCTCACGATCAACGGCCAGCGCCACCAGCTCTCGGTGGAACCGAGAGTCACCCTGCTCGACGCCCTTCGTACCCGTCTGGATCTGACCGGCCTCAAGCGTGTCTGCGATCGCGGGTCGTGCGGCGCCTGCACGGTCATCGTCGAGGGGCGCACCCACTACGCGTGCTCCATGCTCGCCATCGAGGCGCAGGGCCGGAATGTCCGCACGATCGAAGGGCTTGCGTCGGGCAGCACCCTTCATCCGGTCCAGCAGGCCTTCTGCGATCACGATGCCTTGATGTGTGGCTTCTGCACGCCGGGGTTCGTGATGGCTACCGTCGCCCTGCTCGATCGGACGCCCACGCCGACGCCCGAACAGGCCAGGCGCGCGCTGGACGGCAACATCTGTCGATGCGGCACCAACATCGGCGTGCTCGCCGCCGCCCTTCGCAAGGCGGCCGCGTCAGGGGGGCAGGCGGCCTCTGGTGCGCCGGGGCCGTTGTCAACGGAGGGTGCGACCAGCGCGGTTGACGTGACGCAAGTTCCCGAGCTGCAGGCGCCGCCGCGCGCCGGGGCCCATCCCAAGTACGCCTGGCCGGCCACGCGTCGCCTGCTCGGTACGCGTGTGTCGCGGATTGACGGTCCGCAGAAGGCGACGGGCCGCGCCAAGTACACCTACGACATCACTCGACCGGGACTGTTGCACGCGAAGATCGTCCGATCGCCGCACGCCCATGCGCGCGTGCGCGGCATCGATCTGGAATCGGCGAGACAGTCCGCAGGTGTCCGAGCCGTTCTCGCGATCATCGAGCCCGGGCAGAAGGTCTTGTACGCCGGTGACGAGGTCGCTGCCGTCGCGGCGCGGACCGAACAGCAGGCCGAGGACGCGGCCCGCCTGGTCAGGGTGGACTGGGAAGTACTGCCGCATCTGGCCACGGTCGAGCAGGCCATGCTGCCAGAGGCGCCAAAGGTGTTCGAGCGCGGGAATACGCGCACGGGCTCGGCCGAAGAGGAAGGCGATCTCGCGGCCGGGTTTGGCGCCGCCGCGCACGTGGTCGAGGGCACGTACTCGACGCAGGTACAGACGCATACGTCCCTCGAGACGCACGGGTGCGTGTGCGAGTGGAACGGCGATTCCCTCACGGCGTGGGTCTCGACCCAGGCGGTGCACGGCACCCGCGAGGGTTTCGCCAGCGGCCTCAAGATCCCGCAGGCCAACGTTCACGTCATCAGCGAGTTCATGGGCGGAGGCTTCGGCAGCAAGTTCGGACCGGATGCGCAGGGACTCATCTGCGCCCGGCTGGCGCGTCTGTCGCGGGCGCCGGTCAAGCTGATGCTCGACCGCAAGGAAGAACATCTGGCTACGGGAAACCGGCCGTCGGCGATTGCGAAGGTCCGAGCTGGCGCCGCGGCCGACGGGACATTGACGGCCTTCGACGCCCAGACGTGGGGCACCGGTGGGGCCGGCGCCGGCTCGGGCTTCCCGCTTCCCTACATCTATCTCTTCCCGAACCGGCACCGCACCCACACCGACGTGTACATCAACGCCGGACTGCAGCGGGCGATGCGAGCGCCGGGCCATCCACAGGGATGTTTCATCACCGAAGTCGTCATGGACGAACTGGCGGATGCCGTGCGCATGGATCCCATCGCGTTCCGGCTGCAGAATCTCCCGCCGCTCGCTCCGAACGCGATGTGGCGACGCTACTTTCCGCTCGGCGCCGAACGCATCGCCTGGAATCGTCGTCATCCGACCGGCGACCCGACACCAGGACCCGTCAAGCGAGGTCTCGGCTGTTCCGCCAACCGGTGGGGTGGAGCGGGAATGGGCACGCGCGCTCACTGCGAGATTCATCCAGACGGCAGCGTGCTCATGCGGTCGGGCACGCAGGACATCGGCACGGCAACCAGGACGCTCATGGCCGTCGTGACGGCCGAAACCCTCGGGGTCACGATCGATCATGTTCGAATCGAGCTCGGCCACAGTACGTATCCATTCAGCGGTGGCAGCGGGGGCTCCACGACCGCCGCTTCGGTGTCGCCCGCCGTTCGAGTCACGGCGGGCATGGCGCGTGATGCCCTGTTCGAGCGCATTGCGCCGATCCTCAAGACCACGGCGGACCAGCTCGAGCTGGGCGTGAACCGCATCATCGTTCGAGGCAGCAGTCGCGGGATGACCTGGCGGGAGGCGTGCAAGCTTCTGGGCACGCAGCCGGTCGCGGTCGACGGCCAGTGGGAGCGAGGGCTGTCGGCAAGCGGCACGAGCGGCGTGCAGTTTGCCGACGTGGAGGTAGACATCGAGACCGGCGTGACACAGGTGAAGAGGATCGTCTGCGTTCAGGACTGCGGGCTCGTGGTGGACCTCAAGACCGCAGAGACCCAATGCTACGGCGGCATCATCAGTGGGGTGAATTACGCGCTGCTGGAGGAG
Organism: Acidobacteriota bacterium; assembly: GCA_052389315.1. Classification (GTDB taxonomy): domain Bacteria; phylum Acidobacteriota; class Vicinamibacteria; order Vicinamibacterales; family UBA2999; genus JACCSI01. The sequence goes on along the minus strand of JBQTIE010000085.1, from coordinate 36,118 downwards.
CGCATCCTCGACCGAAACACAGGCAACATGGTGAACCCCAACATGGAGTTCTATCTGATCGCCGGCCAATCGGACATGCCCGACATCGAGGTCGTCCTGGTCGACCAGCCCGAACGCGGGGTGATCGGCATCGGCGAACCGCCGGCGGTCGCGACAGCGGCGGCCATCGCCAACGCGGTCCGCAACGCCACCGGCGTCACCGTTCGGAGTCTTCCGATTACGCCAGACAAGCTCCTGACCGAGCTCGAGCGTGCGGGAGGCACGGATTGAGGCCCTTCGCCTACGTCGACGCCGCCACGGAACGGGAAGCCCTCTCCGCGCTCTCGCGCGAACGCCAGCGGGTGTTGCCGTTGGCCGGAGGCATGGACCTGCTCGGTCTGATGAAGGACTTCATCGTGTCGCCCGAGCGGCTCGTCAACGTGAAGAACCTCGACGCCTCGATCGTGCCGGCCGACGGGGGCCTCCGGATCGGCGCGGCCGCCAAACTCGTAGACGTCTTCGAGCACCCGGCCATCGTGGGGCGGTATCCAGCGCTGGCCACGGCCGCCGAAAGCGTTGGTACCCCGCAGATTCGTCACCGAGGCACGGTGGGCGGGAATCTGCTCCAGCGGCCCCGGTGCTGGTACTTCCGCAACGAAGAGTTCAACTGCTTGAAGAAAGGCGGCTCACGCTGCTATGCCGTCGAAGGCGAAAACCAGTACCACGCCATCTTCGGCGACGGCCCTTGCCACATCGTCCATCCCTCCAGCCTGGCGGTGCCGATCCTCGCGTATGGCGGGCGATTGCGCGTAGTGGGCCCATCGGGCGAACGCGAGATAGACGCTGGAGAGTTCTTTCAATTGCCGAACGTGAACCTTTACGGCGAGACGGTACTGCAGCCGAACGAGCTGCTGACACACGTCGTATTGCCTGCGGCAGGTCAACGGAGTGCGAGCTACGAGGTGCGGGCGAAACAGGCGCACGACTGGCCGCTTGCCCTTGCGTCGGTCAACCTGTCGATGGACGGTGACACGGTGCGTGCGGCGCGGGTCGTGCTCGGTGCCGTGGCGCCCGTGCCGTGGCGCGTGCCGGCAGCCGAGCGCGTGCTGATCGGTCGACGCGTGTCTGGGGTTGCTGCGGCAGAGGCCGCGTCAGCGGCCATTGCCGGCGCGAAGGCCTTGAGCGGCAACGCCTACAAGATTCAGATTGCCAGGACCGCGGTCAAGCGTGCCGTGCTGCGTGCCGGCGGGCTCGACACGGTTTGAGGGAGGGCTGGACTCGTCCAGCACGCCGACATGGACCATCCGAAGCCAGCGTCGACGCGCGTCACCGAGGTGCACTGCGGCCACCTCCGACACAAAGGCATGTACGTGCTTTCGGCGCCGGACCCCGCCGAGAGCTCCTTTTTCGATCCGTACGAGGCGACCGCGTACTGGTGCGCATGCACACAGTCAGGCTTCGGCCCCGATCGAGAGCCGGTCTCAGCCTCCGCCTGCATCCACGGTGGCGGGCGCCGCTGCTGCGAGTAGCGTCCTCGACCGGACCCACCCTCGCCTGCGGCTGGAAGGTCAGCCGCGCTTCGGCTCCGGACAGGTGGGGAAGAGGCTCAAGCCTTTGAGGAACACCCGTGCCGACGTGCCGGCCTCACATTTGCTGTCGGTCTGACGCCCTCGATTGCCCACATACGTCCAGGCCGCCGCCCCGATGACCATCAGTAGGGCCAGCAGCAGGCTGAGTGTGTATTCGCCGCGTTTCATAGGCTTCTTCCCACGACCATGGTCACTCGATGCTCGGGCGGCAAGGTCCGTTCGGGCGGGCGAGCCCCGAGATTGCTTGGAAAACATAGACTTAGTACTGCGTTTCACAAGTACGGTGGCATTCGGCCGGCGATGCATCCCGCCTGGCGGCGTTGCTCCTTCCTCAAATACTCCAGGTATTCTCGGTCGTCGCGCCTTGCCATTCGGGCGCCTCGCCGCCCTCGGTGCGTCACCGTAATTGTGAAACGCAGTACTAAGCTTTGGCGTCCATCCAATGCTCGCCGATGCCCACGTCGACGTCGAGCGGCACCGCCAAGGGAACGGCGCGGGCCATCGTGCCGGCGACCAGCGCGCCCACCGCCTCGCATTCGCCGGCCGGCGCCTCGAACAACAGTTCATCGTGCACGGTGAGGATCATGCGCGCGCGAGGATGGGCGTCGGCGAGCGCGCCGTGGACGTCGATCATCGCGCGCTTCAAGATGTCGGCGGCCGTCCCTTGAATTGGCAGGTTCACCGTGACCCGCTCGGCTGCCGCGCGGATCTGACCGTTCTTGCTCGACAGCTCGGGGACGGCCCGCTGGCGGCCGAACATCGTCTTCACGACGCCCGCCGTGCGAGCATCGGCGAGAGTCCGGTCGATGAACTCACGCACTCGCGGAAACCCGGCGAAGTAGGCGTCGATAAAGGCCTGTGCGGCCTGTTGGGAGACGCCGATGTCTTTGGCGAGCGTGAAGGCGGTCTTGCCGTAGAGCAGGGCGTAATTGATGATCTTCGCTCGTCGGCGCAGCTCGTGCGCGCTCAGTCCGCTGTCTTCCCCGAACACCTTGCGCGCGGTCTGGTCGTGAATGTCGTCGCCCCGCGCGAAGGCGGCGATCAGGGCTTCGTCTTGCGAGAGGTGCGCCAGGACGCGCAGCTCAATCTGCGAGTAATCGGCCGAAACCAGCCGGCAGCCCGGGGCGGCGACGAACGCCCGCCGGATCTGACGGCCGATCTCCGTGCGCACCGGAATGTTCTGCAGGTTGGGGTCGCTGCTCGACAGCCGGCCCGTCGCGGCGACCGCCTGGTTGAACGATGTGTGGACCCGCCCCGTCGTCGGATTGATCAACGCCGGCAGGGCGTCGATGTACGTGCCCTTGAGCTTGGCAAGCCCCCGCCATTCCAGGATCAGCCGCGGCAGTTCGTGCGCGAGGGCCAGCTCCTCGAGCACTTCCACCGCCGTTGACGCCGTCCGCGTGGTTCCCGTGCGCTTCAGCACGGGGAGCTTCAACTTGTCGAACAGGATTTCGCCGAGCTGTTTGGGCGAATTGATGTTGAATTCCTCGCCTGCGAACGTGTAGATGGCGCTGCTGCGTTCGGCGAGCTCCCGCTCGACGTGAGCCGACTGTGAGGCGAGGATGGCCGCGTCGACCAGGACGCCGGTCTGCTCCATTTCCGCCAGTATGGGAATCAACGGCTGCTCGAGGTCGCGATAGAGCGTCTCGAGTCCGGCCTCCGCCAATTTCGGCTCGAAATGACGGGCGAGCTGCAGCGCCAGATCGGCGCGCTCCGGAGCGTAGTCTCGAAGGCCCTCGACGGGCACGTCGGCGAAGGGCAGGGCCTTCGCCCCCTTGCCGCACACTTCCTCCCGGGTGATGGCCTTGTATCCCAGCTGGTCGAGCGCGGTGACCTCCAGATCCTGGTTCGACCGTGTGGCGTCGATCAGATAGCTCGCGATCATCGCGTCGAACCGAAGGCCGGCCAGCCGCACTCCAGCGCCGGCCAGCACGACGATGTCGGCTTTCAGGTCGTGGCCGACTTTGGCCACCGACGTGCTTTCGAAGACGGGCCGCAGCATCTCGAGGGTTTTCGTGCGATCGAGCGACGCGCCGCCGGCGAAGCCCTGGTGGCCAACCGGAACGTAGTACGCGCGCCGAGGGGCGGTCGCGCACGCGACGCCGACGAGACTTCCCGACACGGGCGAGGCGCCGTCCCAGATGACTCGTAGGCCGATGCACGCCGCCGCCTCGAGTTCGCCTACGCGCTTCTGCAGGTCGGCGAGGCTCGTGACGATCGCGTACTCCTTTTCGACCGACGCCGCGTGGGGCGCGTACTCGGGGACGAGCGTTCGAAAGCCCAGCTGCGAAAAGAGGGTGTAGCACCGCGCGGGGTCGGCCCCCCGAAAGCGGAACCGGTCCGCGTCGAACGCGAGATCGAGGTCGGTGCGAATCCGCACCAGCTCCAGGCTTCTCCGCGCCTGGTCGGCATGGGCCTGGAGGCTCTCGCGATACGTCTTCCGGCCGATCTCGCCCGCCCGTGCGAGGAGGGCTTCGAGCGAACCGTAGGTGCCGACGAGCTCACGGGCGCCTTTCTCGCCGATGCCCGGCACGCCCGCGACATTGTCGATGGCGTCGCCCATCAACGCCAGCACGTCCACCACTTGATCGGGCCTCACACCGAATTTCTCGACGACCGCCGCCTCGTTGAACCAGGCGCCGTCGTCGCGCGGGTTGTAGACGCGGATCGTGTCTCCGACGAGCTGGAAAAAATCCTTGTCGCCCGTCACGATCACGGCGTGGAATCCCTGATCGGCGGCTCGTCGGGTCAGTGTGCCGATGACATCGTCGGCCTCGAAGCCCTCGGCGGTGAACACCGGCACGCCGAGGGCCTCGCAGGCCTCGTGCACCCACGTCACCTGCTCGGCGAGATCACCTGGCATGGCGGCGCGATTGGCCTTGTAGTCGGCGGCCAGTTTCGACCGGAACGTTTCGGTCGGCAGGTCGAACGACGCGGCGATATGCGTGGGCCGATGGTCGGCCAGCAGCTTGCGCAGCATGGTGACGAAGCCGTAGACGGCGTTGGTCGAGCGCCCGTCCGGTCCTGTCAGGCCGCGAATCGCGTGATAGGCGCGATACATCTGATTACTGCCGTCGATCAGGAACAGCGTGGGCACGCCCGTCATGGAAGGACCGCCGAGTATATCATTGAGGTTTTCCCATGCCGCGACCGCACCGACCGACGAGAGGCCGCACGCGCATGGCGCTCGCCCTCGTCACCGCGTCCGCGGTGGTCGCGGGGTCGTGCCGCGGCGTGACGTCGCGCGAGTACGAATACGACGAGGACATCTATCTGGCCCTCGACGGGTCGGCGACCGTCTACGTCAATGCCTCGGTGCCGGCCCTCGTGGCGCTGCGCGGCGTGGATCTCAACGTCGATCCGCGATCGCGGCTCGATCGCCGCGACGTCCGCGCGTTCTTCGAATCACCGGTGACCCGCGTGCTCAGCACCACCACTTCGCGTCGTGACAACCGGCGCTACGTCCACCTGCGGATCGCCGTGGACGACGTTACGAGGCTCGGCGAGGCGCCGCCGTTTGCCTGGGCGCGCTACCAGCTGCGCCGCGGCGACCAGATCGTGTTCACGCAGGAGGTGGGGGCGTCGGAGGGACGCCCGGTGGGCGATGTGGGCTGGAACGGCGAGGAGATGGTCGCATTCCGGCTGCATCTGCCGAGCCGAGTGCCGTTTCACAACGCGCCGTCACGAGAAATCGGGCGAGGCAACATCATCGTCTGGGAACAGTCGCTGACCGATCGGCTGCAGAGCCGGCCGGTGTCGATCGAGGTGCACCTGGAAACGGCGTCGATCCTGGCGCGCACGCTGACGCTGTTCGGAATCACGATTGTGCTCGCGCTGGGCACGCTCGCCCTCGTGGTGTGGGTCGTGATGCGTCGTGGACGCGGCGCGCCGCCGGGACCAGGCGAATGGCCTCCGGCGGCGGCATGACCGAGTCGGCAGCGGCTCGCCGCTCAAGCGCCGATCTTCTCCAATTCGAGCTGCACTTCCTCGTCCGTCTTCAGGGAGTTCTTCACGTCGAACGATCCAAACCCCGTCGCGAGCGACCGCGCCAGCATGCGCTCGACGTTGCTGTTGACGACGCCAGTGAGCGTCACGTGGCCGCGATTGACGATGATGTGAATGGGCGGATTGGCCATCGCCGCGTAGTTCCAGAACGACGAGTTGCCGTAGATGGCGCGCGCGATGCGGTAGCGCAGCTCGTCGTCCCACTGCGAGACCGGAAGCGTCTCGAGGCGGTTGTCGACCTCCGTCACTCCGACCACCCCGCGAACCCGGCGCTCGATGTCCTTCGCCTTGTAGGGCATCGTGACCCAGCCGGTCAGGACGACTCGTCCCTGCGTGACCGACGCGTTGACGTCGTCGAAGATCGTGAACTGCGTATAGCGATTCACCTGATCCGAAATGTCGCGAAAGATCTGCAGGTCCTTGCGCTCTTGGGCCGAGACCGAGGCCACGCCAGCCGTCAGGACCACCAAGCAGAACGCCACCGTTGTCTTCACCATTGAAACCGCTCCTTGTGCCATCCCGGCACCTACGCGGTCTCTAATGCGATGGTCGTGCCAACCGATGTAGTGCGACGATCACGGGTTTCGCGACGAGTGGTATCGGAATGTGCTCCCAGGGGGACGCCCCGCGAACCGACGGGACTTGCGCTCCCAGTTCATGGCGTCGCGACGTAACCGCGGCGGGCGCGGACCCGCAGACTCGCGTCCCGCACTTCGACGCGAATGCTGTGCCAACGCCCGTCGCGGTGGCCCAGGCTTGGATAACCCAGGTAGTACTGCTTGCTCAACTCGTCCGCGATGCTGAGCGTGGCAGGATCCAGGTCGCGCGCCTCCCGCACCAGTTCGGTACGGCCGCCGCTGTCGTCGGTGATCTCTCGCAGCGCCACGACATTGACGCGGTCGTCGGTGGCGCCCCGTGAGACGCCCCCTGACCGAGGCTGCGTGGGAACCGGGAACGGCAGCCCTCGAGGCTGCCGCCCGCCGGGCAGCGGAAACGGGATCGGCGAGGGCGGCCGCGCCACGGGCGGAGTCGGCCGCCGCCAAATCGTGGGTTCGGACTGTCCGTCGATGCCCACCGCGTACACCAGCACCTCGGTCTCACGAACCAGCTGTCGCACCTCGCTGACACGGAGACGGCTGTTGGTGTCGTTACCGTCCGAGATCAGGACGATGGCCTTCTTGCGATTCTGTCCCCCTTGAGCCATCGGGACGGCTTCCGCGACGGCGTCGTACATGGCAGTGCCGCCGGACGGATGCACGCGGGCCAGGCTGCGGCTGACACGGTCGCGATCGCTCGTCCAATCGTGGACGAGGTCGGGGTTGGCGCTGAAGCGGTACAAGAAGAATTCGTCCTGCGGATCGGGCAAGGCCGACAGAAAGCGATCGATGGCTTCGCGGGCCGAGTCGATCTTGTCACCCACCATGCTCCCGCTCGTGTCCAGGACGATGCCGAGGCTGACTGGCGTGCGCTCGGCGTTGAAGTGGGTGATCTCAACCGGCTGGTCATCTTCGTACACGACGAAGTCCTCGAGCCGAAGGCCCGAGGCGAACCGCCCGGAGCGGTCGGTGACCGTGGCCGTGACGTTGATGAGCTCGACGCCGCTTCGGAAGCGGAACCCAGGTTGGCCCGCGAGCGGCCGCTCCACGAGCATCAGCGTGGCGAGACCCATGGCCGCCGCCCCGATCATCCGCCGAGAGGTGATCACTGTCATGCCCTGCTCCTCACGCGTCACCGGCAATCGCGGTACTCACCGGCGCCTGCCCGCGACGATCGACGTGCGGGACGACGCCGTCGCTGTTGCGGAAGCTGACGCGGTACCGCGCGACGCTGGTCGGCGCATCCACTTCGATGACGAACGGCGATTCGTCGCCTGGCGCGAGCGTCAGAAAGTCGACGTCGGCTCGTGCGCTCTTCAGAAACGCCCCTTGCTGATCGAACAGAAAAACCACGGCGCTCAAACGTCCCACGGGCGCACCCGCCGCCGGATTGCGCACCAGGCCGGTGACGGCGAGCCGGCCCGCACGTCGTTCGTGCCGCAGCGAGACGAGCTCGACCGGCGCGACAAGGCTCGGGGCGGCGACACCTGAAGGGGACGCGGCTCCGCCTGCGAAAACCGCCCAATACCCCCCGGCGACGACCACCACGAACAAGGCAAACGCCGCGAAGGCGAGCGTGTGCTGGCGGCGATCCGACTGCTGCGCGCCACCATTCAGGAAGCCTTCGGCCAGCGCCGTCGCCGGCACCACGGGGCCTACGGGCGAGCGTTCGACGTCACGAACCGCCTGGCGGGCTGAAGCCGCGAACTCGGACGCAAACGGAATCGGCCGGGGCATGGCCCGAGCGTGCCCGACAGCCACCGGCACGCTGCCCACCTCCTCCGTCTCGAGTGCTCGACGGGGTGTCGCCTGGCGCGAAGGCTCCTCGGATTCGGCCGCGGCAGCCAGGGCTGCGACCCTCGCGTCACTCCGGGCGCGCTGTTCGCGGGTGAGACGCCACGCCGTGAGGCTGGCGACCAACGCGACCACGAGCGATACGACCATAGCGGCTAACAACATGGTGTCCATGGCTATCTCAGCTTGAACTCGACCGAAACCTCGACGATTACATCCACTGGTGTGCCCTTCAACCGCGCCGGGGAGAAGCGCCACTGCCGCACGGCGTCCGCCGCCCGTTGGTCGAGGCCAGCGTCGAGTCGCTGCAGTACGCGAATGTCACCAACGGTGCCGTCCCGGCGAACCACGATCTCGAGCACCACCTCACCGACGACGCCCGCGCGCCGGGCCGCGTCCGTGTAGTCAGCGCGAACTTCCTTGACGAGCCGTGGCGGATCGACACCGCTGCCTGGCCGATATGGGCCACCGCCGGTCCCTCCGCCTTCGCCGGGCCCAATCCCAGGCCCCGTCCCTTCACCCAGACCTGTCCCTCGCCCGGACCCTGTGCCGCCCCCGTCGCCAGATCCCCGGCTGGGGGGTGTGGCGGGTGTGGCGGGCACCTCTTTGAGCAGGCCCTCCCGGTCGGTGTTGTCTGCGGCGGCGGGAGCCACGGGCGCCATGACCGGGGGGATCGTCCGCGCTTCGAGCGGAACCGGCGGCCGCTCGACGGGCCGGCGAGGAGGCGTTGGTGGAGGAGGGACCCGGCGCGCCGGAATCGGACTGCTGACTTTCCGCGTTCCCCGCCGTTTGGCCTGAGGCGGCGGTGTCGGCATCTTCAGCCCACCACCCCCGCCCCCGCCGCCTGGCCCCGGCTGGACCAGAAAGACCAGCCGCACCGGAGGCGCATTGGGCTCCACGGGTTCGGTCCGCTCATCGGCGCTCGTCAGGCCGAGTCCGCCGAGGCTGATGACGAGCACGACCACCAGCCCGTGGAGCGACGTCGACAGCGCCAAGGGAACCGTGGATCGACGGTGTTCCACGGCGTCGGAAGCAAGCCGTGGCCCGGGAGTATATAGCTCGCTGGTGGCCACGGGTTGCCCGGCGCGGAGTGCGCGCACGACGCGCAGCGCTTCGGCATGATCGATGAACCCGTCCGCATGGGTTGGCCACCCGCCTGCCGGCGGCGTCACCAGGCGAATCGCCCCCCGTTGCACGAGGTCCCGCACCTGGCACTCGGCGACCCCTGCCGCACGGGCAACCTCGAGGGGCGTATAGGCGTCGGGCAGCGTCTCGGCAAACATGGATAGTCGTCCGCAGGCCTATCGAGGCAAAAAACCTGCCGCAGGCTCCGGAGGGCGCCGCGGGGACCTATTCCACGGATTTCGGCCGAAACCCGCCGATCCCACAGGCTTGGGGCGTCACCCGCGTGTGACGCTACTGTCCCCCGTCGGTGGACCCTGCCGGGCCGGAGAGCCGTTCACGGTTGAGACGGCGATGCTCGATCCGGCCGGAATCACCGTGCGCAGGTCAAGTGGCGACCGCCGTCGATCGCGATTGTTTCTCCGGTCATCCAGCCCGCCTGGTCGGACGCGAGAAACAGGACGAGCGACGCGATTTCGCCGGCTTGACCGGGCCGACCCAGCGGGTGGGTTTCCTTGGAGCGGCTGAGAAAGGCGGTGTACGCCTCTTCGGACATCCCGCTGCTGCGGTGCAGGTTGGTCACGGTCACGCCCGGGCACACGGCATTCACGCGCACTCCGTGAGGCGCCCACTCGATGGCGGCGCAGCGTGTGAGCTGATCCAGCGCGGCCTTGCTCGTGTTGTAGGCGGCCAGGTTCGCGAAGACCCGGCGGCCGTTGACGCTCGAGACGTTGACGACGGCGCCGCGCCGTGCTTTCAGGAAAGGAAAGGCCTCCCGCATCACCTTGAACGGCGCACGGACGTTGATCGCCATCATCCGGTCCCAGAGCTCATCGTCGGTGGTGTCGGTAGCGCCCATGGCGATGATGCCTGCGGCATTGACGACGACGTCGAGACCGCCGAACCGATCGAGCGTGCGCTCGACGATCGTGCGTGGTCCGTCGGTGGTCGTCAGGTCGGCGGCGATGGTGAGGCACTGAGCGCCGGCGGCCTGGCAATCGGCACAGGTCTGCTGCAGGGCCGTTTCGTCGCGTGCGACCGCGGCCACAGCCGCGCCGTGCCGAGCCAAGGCCAGCGCCGTCGCGCGGCCGATGCCGCTCGATGCGCCGGTCACCAACGCCGTTTTGTTCGTGAACATCGTCACCCTTTCAGTCCCTCGACGAACCGAAACCCGCCCTGCTCGGCGAGCGTGCGAACCGGTTTGAACCCAGCGGCCGTGAGCGCGCCTTCTGCGCCGCCGGCATCGATGTACGACGCGGAGGCGTGGCTTCGAGACGACCACCTGCCGCCTCCGGCTCGCTCGATGACTTCGATGCGCCCACCGTTGCGCAGCACCTCTCGCGCCGCCAGCAGCATGGTCCGACGGGTGTCGCCGACGAGATCGGCGAACCCTGGGCCGGTGCTGTCGATGACGACCATGTCGAAGGTGGCGGTGGGCCATGTGGTGTCGGCGAGCGTGCCGACCTTGATCTCGATGAGCACGCCCGCCTTTTCGGCGGCTCCCCGCGCGCGCCGGGCCTGCGCCTCGTCTGGAACGATCATGGACGCCTGGCCGCTCAGGCCTGTTTTCGTCGCCAGGCCGCCGGTCAGCGAGGCGTCATGGCAAAAGCATTGAAGGTAGCGCTCTCCCATGCGCACGCCGGTCATGGCGACCTGCAGCGGGTCCATCGCGCGCATGCGACGGAACTTGAAGAACATGCCAGCGATGATACTGAATCCACGGCGTAATCGGATGGCCCTGCCCGCTCGCGTTCTCGCGAGCACACGCGACGGCGCGTTCAGGGGCGGGTGATATAGTGACCGGCTGTGCCAGAAGCGGTTGAGATCGCGCCCTCCGGTGGAAAGCTGGGCATCCTGCTCGTCGGGCTTGGCGCAGTCAGCACGACCGTCATCGCGGGCGTCCACGCCATTCGGCGCAAGCTCGCGCCGCCGATCGGGTCGCTCACGGAAATGGGCACGATTCGGCTGGGCAAGCGGACGGAGGGCCGGTCCCCGCGCATCCGCGAGCTCTTCGACCTTCCCGCGCTGGACGAGATCGTGTTCGGCGGATGGGACATCTTCGAAGAGGACTGCTATGCGGCCGCGCGGACGGCCGGCGTGCTGGAACCGACGCTGCTCGACCGGTTGCGCGAAGACCTTGAAAAGGTCAAGCCGATGGCGGCGGTGTTCGATCGCCGTTACGTCAAACGGCTCGACGGCCCCAACGTCAAGAGGGGGAAGACGAAGAGAGACCTGGCCGAGCAGGTGGTCGAGGACATCCATGCGTTCAAGCACGCACATGGCTGTTCGCGAATCGTGATGGTCTGGTGCGGCAGCACCGAGGTGTACCTGAAGGAGTCGGACGTCCATCAGTCCGTCGAAGCGCTCGAGCGCGGTCTCGAACACAACGATCCGTTGATCCCGTCGAGCATGATCTACGCGTATGCGGCGATCAAGGAGGGAATCCCGTACGCCAACGCCGCCCCCAATCTGAGCGCCGACATTCCGGCGCTGCTGACCCTGGCCGCCGACCGGAAGGCCCCTGTCGCCGGCAAGGATTTGAAGACCGGCCAGACGCTGATCAAGACGATCATCGCCCCCGGGTTGAAGGCGCGGCTCCTCGGCGTCGAGGGCTGGTACTCCACCAACATCCTCGGCAATCGCGACGGCGAAGTGCTGGACGACCCCGAGTCGTTCAAGACCAAGGAAGAGAGCAAGAAGTCGGTGCTCGACTACATCTTCCAGCCGCATCTGTACCCTGGCCTGTACGACGACCTGCACCATGTCGTCCGGATCAACTACTACCCGCCACGAGGCGACAACAAAGAGGGCTGGGACAACATCGATCTGGTCGGCTGGCTTGGGTATCCCATGCAGCTGAAGATCAACTTCCTCTGTCGCGACAGCATCCTGGCCGCGCCCATCGTGCTCGACACGGCGTTGTTCCTCGACCTGGCCAAGCGGGCCGGATTGTCGGGCATCCAGGAGTGGTTGTCGTTCTACTTCAAGAGCCCGATGCACGCGCCGGGGCTCTATCCCGAGCACGATCTGTTCATTCAACTGATGAAGCTGAAGAACACCCTGCGCTATCTCAAGGGCGAAGAGCTCATCACGCACCTGGGACGCGAATACTACGACTGAGAGTTTTCGTTCATACTGACCGCGCCGATCGAGTCGAGTCCGACCGCCGGGAGCGTATAACCCGGAACCGACACCGAGCAGGCGACGAGGCATTCGATGGAGCCGTCCAAAGTTCAACCAGCGTTGCTCGGCGGCGTGGCGATTGGGGTGCTGTCGGCGCTCCCCCTGGTCAATACCCTCAACGTGTGCTGCTGCGCCTGGGTCCTGTTCGGAGGGGCGCTGGCAGCCTACCTGATGCAGCAAAACCATCCCGCGCCGGTCTCGACGGGCGACGGGGCCCTGGTCGGACTGATGGCCGGCGGCGTCGGAGCGGTGGTGACGTCGCTGCTGTCGATTCCCATGAGCCTCGCGATGGGACCGTTCCAGGCGAGGATTCTGGAGCAGGTCCTGAACCGCTCCGCGGAGATGCCACCTGAGGTCCGATCGTTCCTCGAACAGCTTCAGGGAAGCATTGGCGGCGGGGCCCTCATCGGCGTGGGATTCATCCTCAGCCTGATCTTCTCGTTGGTGCTCTTCTCGATCTTCGGGTTGATCGGCGGGATCCTCGGTGCCGTGATGTTTCGCAAGAACGTGCCTCCGCCTCCTCCCCCGCCGCAGGGGTTCACGCCGGGGTCTTTCACACCCCCGTCGAGTTTCTCGCCGCCGCCCCCACTGCCCGGACCCCCTCCGGGCGGCAGGGAGTGACCGGCGCGGGCGCGCGGCCCGAGCCGCCGGCTGCGCACCGCTGTGCACCCGCGAGACGTTGCACGCATCGAGATGCCCTTGTGTAAGGAAGCGAGGGCTTGGCGCCGAAACATCTCCATGTGACGGTCCCGTACGAGGCGTTCTTCGGTCTCATCGAGCGCCCTTTCAGCCTGACGCCCGACCCGAGGTTCTTCTTCAAGAGTCACACCCATGGCGGGGCACTGGAACGGCTGACCTTCGCGCTTCGGCGGCGCGAAGGGCTCTCGGTGGTGACGGGCGAGGCCGGCGTCGGCAAGACCACTTTCTGCCAGACGTTTGTCGAGCGCTGCCGACGCAAGTATCTGGTCGGCTTCGTGCGGGATCCCCTGCTGACGACGCGGGCGTTCTATCAAGGACTGTTCGACGACCTGTCAGCCCAAGGGGAGGGTGCGCCGCCTCGGCGTGCGCCAGAGCACACGACGACGGCCGAGGCCCGCGAGGCCTTGACCGATCTGCTCGCCCGGCTTCGGCATCCGCTCGGCGCCGTCGTCATTGTCGACGACGCCCACGTGCTGCCCGAGGCGCTGGTGGAAGAGATCCGGGTGCTGGCGGAGCTCGAGCGTGACGGCCGACCAGTCCTTCCGTGCGTGCTGGTCGGGCAGCCGCCGGCCGAGACGACCGGGCCGCTCGGGATGACCGTCCTCGACGCCTTGACGACGACGCACGCCCGTCTCGAACCCCTTGGGCGCGAGGAATGCGCCGCGTATGTTGCGCACCGTCTGGTCATCGCCGGTGCCGGAACGATGGTCCGTGTGACACCGCGTGCCTACGGCGCGATCTTCGGGCTGACTCGCGGTGTGCCTCGCTTGGTCAACCTGTTGTGCGAGCGGGCCCTGCAGGACAGCGCCAGCCGGGGTTCGAGACAAGTCGGCGTCGAGGCCATCGAGACGGCTGCGTCGGACCTGCAGCTGAACCGGAGACGCTTCCGCTGGTTCACGGGGCGCGCATCGTAGCGCTCCGCCGGAGCGGATTGCCCCGGGAACTTTGTCGGACGCTATACTCCCTGCATGTCCGACAAGCCGGCTGTCTCACCGGAGATCGACGCACTGCTTCAGGAAGACCGGGCGTTTCCGCCGAGTCCGGCGTTTCGCGACCAGGCCCACGTCCGCGACTCGCGCGTCTACGAAACTGCCGCCGAGAATCCGGAGGCTTTCTGGGAGTCGTTTGCGCGCGAGCTGGAGTGGTCCCACCCGTGGACGCAGGTGCTCGATTGGGCGCCGCCGCACGCGAAATGGTTTGTCGGCGGCAAGATCAACGCCAGCGTCAACTGCCTGGATCGGCACCTCAAGACGGCGCGACGCAACAAGGCGGCCATCATCTGGGAGGGAGAGCCTGGCGACCGCCGCACGCTGACGTATCACGATCTCCACCGCGAGGTCTGCCAGTTCGCCAACGTCCTGAAGTCGCTCGGGGTCTCGCGCGGGGACCGCGTGGCGATTTATCTGCCCCTGATTCCTGAACTCGCGATCGCCATGCTCGCGTGCGCGCGCATCGGTGCCGTGCATTCGGTGGTCTTCGGCGGATTCTCCGCCGAGTCGTTGCGCGACCGCATCAACGACGCCAGCGCATGCCTGCTCATCACCGCTGACGCCGGGTTCAGGCGCGGAAGCATCGTGCCCCTCAAGAAGGTGTCGGACGAGGCCCTCATCGACACCCCATCCATCGAACACGCCGTGGTCGTACGACGAGGCCAGTCGGAAACCTCCGTGCCGATGCGCGAGGGCCGCGATCACTGGTATCACGAGCTGATGGCCGAGGCGTCGTCTGCGTGTCCTGCTGAAGCGATGGACGCCGAAGACTTGCTCTACATCCTCTACACGTCGGGAACGACGGGCAAACCCAAGGGCATCGTGCACACGACGGGCGGATATCTCGTCGGCACCTACGCCACGACAAAGTGGGTTTTCGACCTCAAGGACGAGGACGTGTACTGGTGCACCGCCGACATCGGGTGGGTCACCGGCCACAGCTACGTGGTGTACGGCCCGCTTGCCAATGGGGCCACGGTCGTGATGTACGAAGGCGCGCCGGACTGGCCACGGAAGGACCGGTTCTGGGCCATCGTGGCGCGCTACGGCGTGACGGTGTTCTACACGGCCCCGACGGCGATCCGTGCATTCATGCGATGGGGGACGGACTGGCCGAAGCGCCATGACCTGTCGTCGTTGCGGCTGCTCGGGTCGGTCGGCGAGCCCATCAATCCAGAGGCGTGGATCTGGTATCACCTGTACATCGGGGGCGAACGGTGTCCTGTCGTCGATACGTGGTGGCAGACCGAAACCGGGGCGATCATGATCACGCCGCTCCCCGGGGTGACGAACACCAAACCGGGGTCGGCGACGCGGCCCTTCCCTGGCGTGTGCGCCGAGGTGCTCACCGAGAAAGGGCAGGTGGTACCGGTCGGTGGCGGCCTGCTGGCCCTCACGCGTCCGTGGCCGTCCATGCTGCGCGGCATCTACGGCGATCCGGACCGCTACGTCGCCCAGTACTGGAGCCGCTGGTCGAACGACGTGTACTTCACCGGCGATGGCGCGAAACGGGACGCAGACGGGTACTTCTGGCTGCTGGGCCGCGTGGACGACGTGCTGAATGTCGCGGGCCATCGCATCGGGACCATGGAAGTGGAGAGCGCCCTGGTGGATCATCACGCGGTGGCGGAGGCCGCGGTGGTGGGCCGGCCGCACGAGATCAAGGGCCAGGCCATTTCAGCCTTCGTGACGGTGAAGGAGGGGGTCGCACTCTCTCAGGCGCTCAACGACGAGCTGAAACGCCATGTCGCCCAGAAGATCGGCGCCATCGCGCGTCCCGACGACGTAATCTTCTCCGCCGACCTGCCGAAGACGAGGTCCGGTAAGATCATGAGGCGGCTGCTGCGAGACATCGCGGAGGGCAAGGCGCTCGGCGACACCACGACGCTTGCCGACCCCTCCGTGGTGCAGCGGCTGAAGGATCAGTACGGGGAGGAGCACGGCTAGCGGGAGGAGCGCCGGGTTCAAACGGGCGGCGATCAAAGGAACCGGCGCCGGCGCCACGCCGTCCATATCGTTTATGGCACTGATTGAGACGCGGGATCTCTGGAAGACCTACCAGATGGGCGACGAGCAGATCCACGCGTTGCGCGGCGTGTCGGTTCGCATCGAGCGCGGCGAGTACTTGGCCATCATGGGTCCGTCGGGGTCAGGCAAGTCGACGCTGATGAACCTGATTGGCTGCCTCGACTCGCCGACGCAGGGCACCTACCTGCTGAACGGCAAGGAGGTGAGCCTGATGAACGACAACGAGCTGGCGCGCATCCGCAACGAAGAGATCGGCTTCGTGTTCCAGACCTTCAACCTGCTGCCGCGTGCCACGGCCCTGCACAACGTCGAGCTCCCGCTCGTGTACGCGGGGGTGTCGAAGAAGAACCGGCTCGAGCGGGCGAAGATGGCGCTCGAGAAGGTCGAGTTGACCTCCCGCATGCACCATCGCCCCAACGAGCTGTCCGGTGGTCAGCGCCAGCGCGTGGCGATTGCACGGGCCCTCGTCAACAATCCATCCATCCTGCTGGCCGACGAGCCGACCGGCAACCTCGACTCCAAGACCGGTGTTGAGATCATGGCGCTGTTCGACCGATTGCACCAGGCAGGCAACACGATTGTCCTGGTCACGCACGAGGCCGATATCGCGGCGCACGCGCATCGCACCATCGCGCTTCGCGACGGCGGGGTTGAACGAGACGTGACGAAGACGCCCGCCAGCGCGCCTGCATAGGGAGGCGGGTGCTCTCCTCATCGGCGTCCGTCCCGATCACGGCGGCAGGATTCGCGCCGACGTCGTGAACCGGCGGAAGTTCGAGTAACGTGCCCGGCCCCCGCCACGGCCGGCGGGAACAGGGAAGTCCTCGTCGAGCGTTGTTGGCACCATCAGATCGAGGACGGCCTCCCGCCGGAACTCCACGCGCATACGCAGGTCGAGATGCGCGCCATGGAGCCGCGTCAAGGGCTCCGGCCCCACGAACAGCTCGACTTGCCACACCTGCCCGGTGTTCGGTTCGATCCAAACGGCGCCGTGGCTCCAGAGGGGGGCGCCATCGGGCGTGCGAATGAAGGTCGGCGTCGCCGTCTCCACGAATTCGAGTCGACGCGTGGCCACGCCCCGGACACGCGCGTCCCCGCCCAGTGTGAACTCCACCCGGCGGTGGTCGCGAGCGCTGAGGATCTCGAGCGGGACGGTCGGCATGTTGATGGTTCGCCCCGCCGTCAGGTTGTGGCGAGCGCTGGCATCGACGATAGCCTTGGCTTTCTCGATCGTCGCCGCGCCAGGCTGGCTCAACAGATCGACAAGCGCCGGCCCACCGCGGCGCAAGGTTCCACCGTTCACCTTGAAGACGTCGCGGATGCCGAACCATTCACGATCGCCAGGAAGCCGCAGGAATGCGACCTCGGAGTCGAGGCGCCGTGTGGTCCGGCGCCTCAGTCCTCTCCGAAGGTCGGTGGACTCCTCGAACTGGTCGTATCGCTCATCCGCCACGACCGCGCCGAGGGCGGCCTCGTAGTCTCGCAGGTAGCGGTCGAGTCGATCGATCAGCACGTCGAGCGACGGCCCGCGGGCCTCTGTTGTGGTCCTGCTCGAGACCTGGGTGTCTGGCGCCGCGGGCAGGCCTGGGCCAGGCGCGGCGGAGAGCACGCCCATCGCGACTCCGACGGCGACGACATGGCCCGCCCCGCCCGGCATCAACACCTGCCTGCTTCAGAGGCTCATCTTACCGACCGCACCTGAGCACCCGAGCTCCGAGCACCGCACTGTACCCCACGCACCCGAGCACCTGACGCACCCCACCTGTACTCCTCGCACCCGTGCTGTCCTCACACCGCCGCGAAATGCCCGGCGCTCACCTCTCGCAGTGGCGCGTCGCGATTGACGAGCGCCGGGTCGAGCTCGATGCGCTGGCGCGGCCCGTCCGGATCGATCACGGGAATGGCTGAGAGCAACGCTCTCGTGTAGGCGTGTCGGGGGTCGGCGAAGATACTCGCCGTCAGGCCCGATTCCACAATCTTTCCGAGATACATCACGGCGACCCGCGTGCAGATGTGGCGGACCAGCCGCAGGTCGTGCGCGATGAACAAGTAGGTCAGCTTCAGCCGGTCCTGAAGGTCGAGGAGCAGGTTGATGACTTGAGCCTGGATCGACACGTCGAGTGCCGATACCGGCTCGTCGGCGATGACGAACGACGGATTGAGGGCCAGGGCGCGCGCCAGGCCGATACGCTGCCGTTGGCCTCCGCTGAACTCGTGCGGGTACCGCTCCAGGTGATCGGGGTCCAGGCCGACGAGCCGGAAGAGATCGGCGACGGTGTCCCGCCGCGCGGCCCGCGATCCGATGCGATGAATCACGAGCGGCTCGGCGACGATATCGCGGGCGCGCATCCGCGGGTTGAGCGACGAGTACGGATCCTGAAACACCATCTGCATGTCGCGCCGGGCGGCGCGCAGGCGCGCGCGGTCGAAGCCCAGGACGTCCTCGCCGCGAAAATGCACGGCCCCGGAGGTCGGCTCGATGAGCCGCAGCATGCAGCGACCCGTCGTGCTCTTGCCGCTGCCCGATTCGCCCACCAGGCCGAAGGTTTCACCGGCCTCGATCGTGAAGCTGATGTCGTCCACGGCGCGCACGACGCTCTTGGGGCGAAGCAGCCCCCCGCCGCGCTCGAAGTGCTTGACGAGCCGACTGACCTCGACGAGCGCCATCAGGTCCGCGCCTCTGAGGAGTCAGGGCCAGGTCCGGCCGTCGCCGGCTGGCCCGAATGCGCCAGGACGGGCCCCGGGTGGAGGTAGCACCGGACCTGATGGGCCGGCTGCACGCTGACCATTGGCGGCACCGAAGAGGAGCAGACGTCCATCCGGTGCGGACATCGCGGCGCAAACGCGCATCCTGGCGGCAGTGCGGCGAGATTCGGCACCGTCCCGTCGATGGCCCTCAGGCGCGCTCCCGCGGTACTGTCGCCGCCCCCGGGGATCGACGCCAGCAGGCCCCGCGTGTAGGGGTGCAGTGCGTCTCGAAAGATCGCGCGGACCGGTCCCTCCTCGACGAGGCGTCCGGCGTACATGACCGCGACGCGGTCCGCGGTTTCAGCAATGACACCCAGGTCGTGCGTGATGAGCAGGAGGGACAGGTGCAAGGTGTCTTTCATCTCTCGCAGCAGGTCGAGAATCTGGGCCTGTACCGTGACGTCCAACGCGGTCGTCGGCTCATCGGCGATCACGAGCGAGGGCCGGCACGCCAGGGCGACGGCGATCATCACCCGCTGTCGCATCCCGCCGGACAACTGGTGGGGATAATCATCGACGCGCTTGTCGGGGTCGGCCAGGCGCACCGCGCGCAGCAGCTCGACGACGCGTGCCCGGGCCTCGGCCTTCGAGGCCAGTCCATGAACGCGCAGGCTCTCGGCAATCTGGGCGCCGACCCGCATGACGGGATTGAGCGCCGCCATCGGCTCCTGAAACACCAGGCCGATGCCGGCGCCGCGAACCTTGCGGACCTCGCTCTCCGACAGCTTCAGCACGTCGCGGCCCTGGAAGATCACCCGGCCGGCGGTAATGCGGCCGGGCGGTTCCACCAGCCGCAGCAGCGAGAAGGCAGTGACGGACTTGCCGCTGCCAGACTCGCCCACGAGGCCCAGCGTCTCCCCGGCCCGGATCTCGAACGAGACGTCATCGACGGCCACCACGCGCCGACCGGGCAGGTCGAACACCGTGGTCAACTGCTCGACGGCTAACAGGACCTCACTCACACCGCACCCATGAGTCGGTCATCGACCATCGCTCCACCCTCACCGGGTATCGGTCCCGTGATACTCGCCGAACACGCCTCGCAGCGTATCAGCAATCTCGCCGACCGTCGCGTGCGCCTCGACTGCCGCGATGATGGGCGGGACGAGGTTCTCGGTGCCCTGTGCCGCGTGCCGGACGGAGTCGAGCGCCTGTCGCCAGGGGTCGGCGGGGCGACGGTGGCGCATTCGACGCAGGCGCTCGACCTGATCACGCTCGACCGCGGGGTCGACGCTGAACACCGCGGTTGGACGCGCCTGGTCGGTGACGTAGCGATTCACCCCGACGACGACAGCGGCCTCGCGATCGA
The DNA here is from genome assembly GCA_052389315.1 of Acidobacteriota bacterium. Classification (GTDB taxonomy): domain Bacteria; phylum Acidobacteriota; class Vicinamibacteria; order Vicinamibacterales; family UBA2999; genus JACCSI01. Next base: position 16,077 of record JBQTIE010000085.1, on the reverse strand, counting down.
CCGCCACCTGGGCACGATAGGCCGAATCCTGGATCTCTCGCTGAATGAATCCTGTCTCGATGGCGCGGAGCGTGCCCCCCATCCCATCGATACGTTCGATCAAGGCCAAAGCGTCCTGCTCGATCTGGTCGGTCAGTGCTTCGATGCAGTAGGAGCCGCCGAGCGGATCGACGGTGTTGGCGACGCCCGACTCGAGCGCGATGATCTGCTGGGTTCGGAGGGCGATGCGAGCCGCTTCCTCGGTGGGGAGGGCCAGCGCCTCGTCGCGCCCATTGGTGTGGAGCGACTGCGTACCGCCGAGCACCGCCGCCAGCGCCTGCAAGGCGACGCGCACGATGTTGTTGTCCGGCTGCTGGGCGGTCAAGGTGCTGCCCGCCGTCTGGGCGTGGAACCGCAGCTGCTGGGCGCGCGGGTTGGTCGCGCCGAACCGATCTCGCATGATCCGCGCCCACAACCGGCGGGCGGCACGGAACTTGGCGATCTCCTCGAGGAAATTATTGTGCGCATTGAAGAAGAATGACACGCGCTGGCCGACGACCTCGACATCGAGCCCCTGCTCCACAGCCGCCTGCACATAGGCAATCGCGTTGGCACAGGTAAAGGCAACCTCTTGAACGGCCGTCGACCCGGCCTCTCGGATGTGATAGCCGCTGATCGAAATGGTGTTCCAGCTCGGCACCTCGCGCTCGCAGTAGGCGAAGACGTCCGTGACCAGGCGTAACGACGCCCGCGCCGGATAGATGTACGTACCACGCGCGACGTACTCCTTCAGGATGTCGTTCTGCACCGTGCCCGACAGCGCGCGAGCTGCGATGCCTTGCCGCCTGGCGACCGCGACATACAGCGCAAGAAGGACGATCGCGGTGGCGTTGATGGTCATCGACGAGGAAACGCGGTCGAGTGGAATGCCTTCGAACAACGTCGCCATGTCCTCGATCGAGTCGATCGCGACGCCGACCCTCCCGACCTCGCCCGCCGCCAGCGGGTGGTCCGAGTCGTAGCCGATCTGCGTCGGGAGGTCGAAGGCCACGCTCAACCCGCTCACGCCCTGGGACAGCAGGTAGCGATAACGGGCGTTCGACTCCGCCGCGGTTCCAAACCCCGCATACTGCCGCATCGTCCACAGCCGGCCACGGTACATGGTCGGCTGGATGCCTCGGGTAAAGGGAAACTCCCCGGGAAACGACCGGTCGGGCTCGACCTCCCCGGCCACCCGGTCGGTAGGCCCCCAGTACGGCCGGCCTGCTCGATTGTCCACGGGGGAATTGTAGTTGGCCGGCGGGCGCCGGCAGGGCCTGTCTCGAACCCACAAGATCTGACCACCGGGCCGGCTGGGGGCCCAACCTATGGCGTTCTTCCTTGACTTGGCAGGGGCACGTTCTTAGAATGACCGCGTCCCCGGTCCTAACCCCCACCAAATGCAGACTTTGCGTCGACACCCCAGCCGCCCTGACTGGGAGGACTGTCGGCCCACAGCCTCCGGATACCCGGCCCGGCGGCGAGCAGGAGGGAGCCCAGATGGATGACGTCGTGAACCGGTTCGCGCGAGAGCTGGCCGACGCCATTGCCGCTGCAGTGGCCGAACATCCTGAGGTGGAAGCGTGCCGCGAGCGGGCGCGCACCGCCGGTTACGAAATGCGAGTGTCGCTCGAGGCGGTCGTGGGATTCGTGGCGAGGGGACCTGACCAGGAGAAGACGACGGCCCTTGCCAAGGTCACGCCTTCGGCCTCGACGGCGGCGCCGCGCAAGTCTGCCGAGATGACCGCGAACGATCGTCGGTTTCTTCGGTCGCTTCGCATCGCCTCAGACGATGCGAAGGTGCAGGAGAGCGATCCAGCATAGCGCGCGACCAGGCGAGATCTGCCAGGCCCGGAGTTACGCGGAGCCCGGCGCCTGCCGTCGCACGGCTTCAGCGGCCTGTTTGGCGACCTCGGGGTCGCCCAGGTACCGGCTGGACCGGGCGCGAAGCTCGTCGTCGAGTTCGTACACCAGCGGAATCCCCGTCGGGATGTTGAGATGCACGATATCGGCGTCGGCGATCTGGTCGAGATGCTTGACCAGCGCCCGAAGCGAGTTGCCGTGCGCCACGATGAGCACGCGCTGGCCTGACCGGATGGACGGCCCGACGACGTCGTCCCAGTAGGGCAGAAAGCGCGCGACCGTGTCCTTGAGGGACTCGGTGCGCGGCAGATCGGACGGCGGCAGCAGCGTGTAGCGCGGGTCTCGGGTCGGATGTCGGGGATCGTCCGGCTCCAGCGGCGGCGGCGGAATATCGTAGCTCCTCCGCCACAGCTTGGTTTGCGCCGCCCCGTGGCGGGCGGCGGTCTCGGCCTTGTTCAGGCCTTGAAGCGCTCCGTAGTGCCGCTCGTTGAGGCGCCAGCTCCGGACGACCGGAATCCACAGCTGGTCGAGCTCGTCGAGCACGATCCAGCACGTTCGAATGGCCCGCTTCAGCACCGACGTGAATGCGACGTCGAACAGCAGGCCCTGCTCTTTGACGAGCCTCCCCGCTTCACGGGCCTCGGCGCACCCCTGCTCGGTGAGATCGACGTCGGTCCAGCCGGTAAATCGATTCTCTTTGTTCCACGTCGACTCCCCGTGGCGGAGCAGGACCAGGGTGTGCATGTGAGGGCTCATGATACCCGCTGTGGGGCCGGCCCCTCACGACAGTTGCCTGATCGCGTCGCGGCCTGCGTATCTGGCGGCGGCTCCGAGCTCCTCCTCGATTCTGAGCAGCTGGTTGTACTTCGCCGTGCGATCGCTGCGTGAGGCGGACCCCGTCTTGATCTGGCCCGCGGCGGTGCCCACCGCCAGGTCGGCGATCGTGGCATCCTCGGTCTCGCCCGAGCGATGCGAGATCACGCAGGCGTAGCGTGCCGCCGCCGCCATCGCGATCGCGTCGAGGGTCTCGCTGACCGTGCCAATCTGGTTCAACTTGACGAGCACGGCGTTGCCGATGCCGTCCTGGATGCCTTTCGAGAGGATCTCCGGGTTCGTGACGAAGACGTCGTCGCCGACCAGTTGAACGCGGTCGCCGAGCGCCCGGGTCAGCATGGCCCATCCGCTCCAGTCTTCCTCGGCGCAACCGTCTTCGATGGAAATGATCGGGTACTGGCGGCACCAATCGGTATACAGGGCGACCATGCCGTCGGAGTCGCGGTCCGGCTCTCCGGACTTCTTGAACTCGTACCGTCCATTGCCCGCCCAGAACTCGCTCGAGGCCACGTCGAGCGCCAGCAGGACGTCGTCCCCCGGGCGATAGCCGGCCTTGGTGGTCGCTTCGAGCACCAATTCGAGGGCCTCGCGGTTCGAGCGCAGGTTCGGCGCAAACCCTCCCTCGTCGCCGACGCCCGTCGGAAGTCCGCGAGACTTCAAGAGGCCTCGAAGGGCGTGGAAGATCTCGACCCCTGTCCTGAGCCCTTCGGCGAAGCTGGGCGCTCCGACGGGCATGACCATGAATTCCTGAAAATCGACGTTCGAGTCGGCATGCGCCCCGCCGTTGAGGATGTTCATCATGGGGACGGGCAGGAGGTAGTCGGTGCGACCCGCCAGGGCGGCGACATGGGCATGGAGGCTCACCTTCGCCTCGCTGGCCCCGGCGCGCAGCGCCGCCAGCGAGACGCCAAGGATGGCATTGGCCCCGAGCCGGCCCTTGTTGGCCGTCCCGTCGAGTGCCGTCAGCGCCTCATCCAGTTGTCGCTGCGAAAGATCACGGTTGCAGAGCGCACGGGCGATCTCGCCATTGACGTTCGCGACGGCGTCGCGGACACCCCTTCCCAGGTATCGCGTGGAATCGCCATCGCGAAGCTCGAGGGCTTCGCGGACGCCGGTCGACGCCCCGGATGGCACCGCCGCCCGCCCGCAGGCGCCGCCCCCAAGCGCGACCTCGACCTCGACGGTCGGGTTACCTCGAGAGTCGAGAATCTCGCGCCCCTTGATGCTCAGGACTTTCACGTCAACCTCGCCGGGAAGTTCGGGCTCCTAGCTGCGGCGGTCCGCTTCGGCTTCCTGCCGCAGCGCCTCGTCCGAGATGGGCCCGATGTAGGGCTCTTCGTCAACGGTCACCACGACGATGCCGTTGTCGGTGACCGTGTGGCGACGGCGGTCCTCCTCCGGATGAACGCCGATGACGGCGCCGCGCGGAATCATCACGTCGCGGTCGATGATGGCCCGCCGAAGGCGGGCATGGCGGCCGACCCGAACGCCGGGCATCAGGATGGATTGCGACACGTCACCGAAGCTGTGGACACGCACATTGGGGCACAGAATGCTCCCCGAAATGCGGCTCCCAGAGACGATGCAGCCCGGCGAAATCAGCGAGTCGAGGGCTTCGCCCTTGCGAAGGTCTTCGGCGAAGACGAATTTGGCCGGGGGAGACTGCGGCTGATAGGTGCGCAGCGGCCACTCGGGGTCGTACAGGTTGAACTCCGGGTTGACGCAGCACAGGTCCATGCTGGCGTCATAGTAGGCGTCCAGCGTGCCGATGTCGCGCCAGTACTTCGCGGCCTTCTTGTTCTCGTCATAGAAGGAGTACGAGAAGACCCGCGCCGACTTCAACATGGCCGGAATGATGTTCTTGCCGAAATCGTGACGGCTGTCCGGGTCGGCGGCGTCGCTCTCGAGCGCGCGCACCAGCACGTCGACGTTGAACACGTAGATGCCCATTGAGGCGAGGGCGAGGTGGGGCAAGTCGGCCATCGGGGTGGGGGAGGCCGGCTTTTCCTGGAACCCCGCCACGCCGTTCTGCTGGTCCACGGCAACGATGCCGAACCGGTGGCCCTCGCCGATGGGCACCTCGATCGACGCCAGGGTGACGTCTGCGTCGTATTCGATGTGCGCCTGAAGCATCTTCCGATAGTCCATCTTGTAGATGTGATCGCCAGCCAGGACGATCACAAACCGCGGACGCTCGCGCAGCAAGGAATAGAGATTCTGGTAGACGGCATCGGCGGTCCCTTGATACCAATGCTCACCGACGCGTTTCTGAGGCGGGATGATTTCAATGAACTCGCCGAGCTCCTCGGAGACGATGCTCCAGCCCTGACGGATGTGTCGATTGAGCGACAGCGACTTGTACTGGGTCGCGATGAAGATCCGGCGCAGTCCCGAGTTGAGACAGTTGCTCAAGACGAAATCGATGATGCGGTAGGGCCCTCCGAAATACACGGCCGGCTTGGCGCGTTCCTTGGTGAGGGGGAAGAGGCGTTCGCCAGCGCCTCCCGCCAGCACGATCACGAGCACGTCGTCATGCACCATTGGCTGAACTCGCTGAACATTATGCCCGCGGTCGCCTCGGGCCGTCCTGGTTCCTCCGACGGCGCCCGGCCGGTTTGACTTCCCGCGGGACGGACTCTTATGATCAAGCGTTTTTGCGAGTTTCGTGAGCGAGCGGCTCTACAGGAGATTTCCAGATGGCAAGACGTGGTCATACCGCACTCACCGGCCGCTGGGCGCTGGGACGAGTGGTCGCGGCGTCGGTGGCAGCGGTTGCCCTGAGCGCGACGGCGGCAAGCCCGGCGTTTGCGCAGGCGAAGCCGAACACTCAGAAGCGCAACAAACAGGAGCAGGTGGAGATCGAACAGCTCGTGAAGATGGTCGATGGCGTCATGGCAGGCCAGCCAGCGCCAGCGGACATTCAGATTGCCATCACGCCGTTCTTCTTGAAATCTCAGGAGCAGCGCACCTTCGTGCCCTTCACGCTGCAGGTGACCGGGGCGCCGGCCGTCAACTCCGCGATGTACGTGCGCGTGGTCGATCCGGCCGCCGAGCCCGACCCCAAGACCAAGAAAGTCGTGTACCCCTGGGACGACATCCACTTCGTGCCGTCCGCGCAGCTGTCCGGCGCCGACGTGCGCCTCAACCGCGTGTTCATGGCCGTGCCTGGCAAGTATGACGTCTATATCGCACTCAAAGAGCGGCTGCCCGAAAAGGCGCCGAGAGGCGCCGTCGCCAAGGCTGGCCTGCTCAAGGCGCAGGTCGTCGTGCCCGACTTCTGGAATGGCGAGATGTCCACCAGCTCGGTGATTGTGACGAGCAAAGTGAACATGCTCACCGCCGCCCCGTCGCCGGAGGAAATGCGCGAGCGTCCGTTCATCTTCGGCGCACAGGAGCTGATCCCGGCCCTCGACCCGGTCTTCGCGAAGAGCGAACAGCTGGCGACGTTCTTCCAGGTCTACAACGCGACGCTGGATGCGGCGGGCAAGCCCAACCTGGTGATGGAATACAACTTCCATCGCAAGGAGGCTGGTGCGGAGAAGTTTTTCAACAAGACCAACCCACAGATGATCGACGCCACGAGCTTGCCCCCGACCTTCGACCCGGCGAAGTTCCCGGTGCCCGGAGGCATTGAAGTGCCCTTGACGAGCTTCCCGGAAGGGGATTACCGCCTCGAAATCAAGGTGACGGACAAAAACAGCGGAAAAACGTTAACTCGGGACGTGAACTTTACGGTCAAGGCCTCGTAGTCGTAAACTGTGTAACTGAGGGCCGGCCTCCAGGCGCCGGAGGCCGGCCGTCACCACGAGCCATGGGTACCCCCCGCCGCCTGCTCCTCATGGCGCTGCTGGTCGCCATCAGCGGCCTGATGGCCGACGCGGCAGCGCAGGTTCCCGGCGGCGTCACATCGCCGCGTCGTTCCCCCCCTGTCACGCAGATCGCAGCAGCCGCCACTGGAACGATTGCCGGTATTGTGCTCGACGAGCAAGGGCAGCCCCTCGAAGGGGTGATGGTGTCCGCCCTGGGCGGCAGCCGGTCCTTTGCCGTGAGCGATCGCGCGGGTGAGTTCACCCTTCTGGGCCTGATGCCAGGGCCTTACCTCGTGCGTGCACATATGGACGGGTATCTGCCTGCTCGCGGCACGATGATTCACGTGCGGCCGGCGGCACTCGCCACCTCCACGTTCACGATGAAACGCCTGGGAACCGCCGCCGAGCCCCGCGTGGTGGCGGCCGCCACAGGCGGCGTCGCCGAATCAGCCCCCGGAGACGACGCCGAGAGTTCGACGCGCTCCGAAGGCGAGTTGTCGTGGCGGCTCCGACACTTGAAGCGGTCCATTCTGCGGGATGGCACCACGCTCACCGGGGTCGGCGATGCGACCGAGGACTGGTTCATCACCGATTCGCTGCAGTTTCTTGGCCGCGCCGTCGAATCATCGGCCCGACTCGCAGGAGCCTTCTTCGTGGACTCTCCCCTGACGGGCGAAGTCAATCTGCTGACAACCGGGGCTTTCGACGCCCCCGCTGATCTCTTTCAGATGGAGAACACCCACGGCGTCGCGTTCTTCTCTGTCGGCGCCCCGGTCGGCAACCACGGCGACTGGATCGTGAAGGCCGCGCTCAATCAGCGTGACCTGAACGCTTGGCTGCTCGCCGGCAACTACGTGACTCGCGCGCCTGCCCGTCATCGGTACCGACTCGGGATGTCATACGGCGTGCACCGATACGACGGGGGCAACACGGCCGCGATGGCGGGAACCGTCGAGGCGGTGCGTAATGTCGGATCGGTCTACGCGCACGACGAATGGAAGCTCGCCGATTTCCTGACCGTCGGCTACGGGGGCCACATCGGGCACTACGACTACCTGGTCGACTCGACACACGTGAGTCCTCGCGTCACGGCTGAGCTGCGGCCCGCGACACATACGCGCGTGCGAGCCGTCGCCGGTCGCCAGGTGACCGTCCCCGGCGCGGAAGAGTTCCTGCCTCCGGCGCGGACGCATCAGGTGCTGCCACCCCAGCGCACCTTCGCGCCGCTGACGCGCGCAGGATTTCTCCCGGAAGATACACGGCACTACGAGGTCGGCCTGGAACATGACCTGGGTGAGGCCAGTCTCGGCGTGCGCGCCTTTCAGCAGCAAGTCGACGATCAGCTCGTGACGATTTTTGGCCTGCGCACCGGTAGCTCCCCGGCCGTGGACAAGGGCCATTACTTCGTCGGCAGCGCAGGCAGCGTCGATGTCCGCGGTTGGGGCGTCACGTTCACTCACGGCTTCGCCAACCATGTGCGAGGCTCCGTCGACTACTCAATGGCCCGCGCACAGTGGGACGGGCAGACCTCGCCGGACCGCTCGCGGCTGTCGCGCGTCATGCCAGGGGCGCTGCGCCAGGGGACCGAGCAGTTGCATGACCTGACGACCGTCCTGGAGACCGAGCTTCCGCAGAGTGCCACCCGAGTGTTCTTGCTCTACAGGATCAACAACGCCTACGTTCGAACCGACGGCAGGGCTTCCAGCCCGGGAGTCGATGGCCGCTGGGACGTGCAGGTGAGCCAGCGTCTGCCGTTCCTTGGCTTCACGAGCGCTCAATGGGAGATGCTCGTCGCCGTTCGCAACGTCTTTCGCGAATCCGTCGCCGAGACCTCGATCTACGACGAACTGCTCGTGGCCAGCCCCCCCAAGCGCCTGATCGGCGGGATTACCGTCAGGTTCTAGCCAGTCAAGCGCTCGCCCTGAAATCTCCGTGACTCGCGAGCTCCCGCGCAAGGGCAGAGCCCTTGCCTGGTTGGCCTGTTGGCTCGCGGCGCTCCGCGCGCCCAGGACCGCGATGCAGACTGGAAGGCTGCAGAATTCACGTCAGGACAGCGCAGGTGGTCCCAACTCGTCATCTGTCATACTGCGGATTGGATCCGAACGCCGGACGTTTGGATTTCGATTCGCGATCCAGCTGTGCTGGAATCGTGTAAGTTCCTTTAAAGACAGTGATTTATCGCGAGAATAAGTACCACCGCCGTGGTATGGCGTTTGCTCCCAGCGACCCGACGGTCTTCGTGTCGATGCTGCCCAGTGGAGTGACCGAGCGTTCGCCTGCGGCCGTGGCGTCGCGAGGGGGGATCGGTGTGATCCTTCCCGTCGTGACCGCGCTCGTCCTGCTGGCGATGGGAGCGGCCAATGTCGCCCAGCGGGTGACGTCGGCGGACGCCGAAGACGGGGTGCTGTGGGTGGAGCGCAGCGCCGGTGTGGTCGCGGCCGAGGTGGCGCGAGAGTCCCCAGCCCGCGAGGCGGGCATCCAGGCGGGCGACGTCCTGCTGGCGATCGACGGACGAGCGGTCCTGCACCTGGCCGATGTGCTGACGGCGCACACCAACGCGCGAGCCGGCGACCGTCATTCCTACACGCTGCTCCGCACCGGGAGGCGCGAGGTTGCCGAAATTGCCATGGCCCCTCCGCCGGCGGGCGCCGGCGGGCTGTACTACGTGCTGGCCGGCGTCGGCATCTTCACGCTGCTGGTTGGCATTGGAGTGCGTCTGCGTCGCCCGCTCGATCGCGCGACCCTTCACTTCTTCTGGCTCACCGTCGCGTTCTTTGGAGTGTTCACGTTTTCGTTCACGGGGCGTTTCGACCGCGTCGACTGGTTTTTCTACTGGGCTGACGTCGTCGCACTGGCCGTGGTCTCACCGCTGTTCCTGCATTTCGCGCTGGTGTTTCCGGAGCGTCCCGTCGTGCCGGGTGCCGCGTCCCGGCTGACGCGGTGGCTGCCCGCCGTCTACCTGCCTGCGGGCGTGCTCGTCTCCACGCGGATTCTGGCGCTCCTCCGGGCTGGGGTCGACCCGGAGTATTTCGTGCGCGTGATCTCGCTGCTCGACACGCTCGAGCTGCTGCACCTGGCGGCGTTTCTGGGCACGGGACTGGTCGTGCTGACGGCGGCGTTGGGGCGCGTGCGCTCGGTCACCTCGCGCCGGCAGCTCCGGTGGATCGTAGGTGGCACGGCGCTGGGTGCCGTGCCGTTCGTGCTGGGCTACGCCGTGCCTTTCGCCCTGGGGGTGGAGCCGACGCTGCCGATGGATCTGCTGGCGATCCCGTTGGCGTTCATTCCCGTCGCCTTTGCGTCGGCGATTGTGCGCTATCGCCTGATGGACGTGGAGGTCATCCTCAAGCGCCTGCTCGTCTACGCGGCGGTGCTCACGGCCATCGGGGCCATCTACCTGCTCATCCTGCGGTCCTCGAGCGTCTACTTCGACCAGACCGAGGATCAGCATCGGCTCCTCATCGCGTTTCTGGCGACGATCATCGTCGTGCTGGCCGCCAAGCCCGTGAAAGAGGCCGCGCAGGCCGCGATCGATCGCGCGTTTTACCGGGATCGCTACGACTACCGACGTGCCCTTGTGGCTTTTGCCCGCGATCTCAACGGGGACCTCGATCTGGCGCGGTTGTCCGAGCGGCTCGTGTCCCGCATCAAGGACACGCTGGTCGTCGATCGCCTGGCGTTGCTGCTGGCGTCGGACGGAGGTGTGCTGGAGCCGCTGCGCACCGCGGGTCTGGAGGCCGCGCTGCCGCACCTGGATCCTGCCTCCAGCGTCACGAGCCGGCTCGTGAGCGGGCATGCCGTGCGGTTCGACGATCCGCTGGCGGTTGGCCGCTTCCGTTCGGAGGAGGTCGAGCTCTGGCGTGACGCCGGGATCTACTACCTGGTGCCGTGTCTGTCGAACGGCATGCTCAACGCGGTCTTTGCCCTCGGCCGGCGCGAGACCGGCGAACCGCTGAACAGTGAGGACATGAACCTGCTCGTCGCCGTCGCCGCGCAGGCCTCGACCGCCATCGAGAACGGGCGTCTCTATCGCCAGCTCCACGTCAAGGCCTCGGAACTCGATCGCCTCCGTACGTTCAACGAGAACATCCTCGAGTCGCTCGACGACGGACTGCTGGTGGTCGGGATGGATGAGCGCGTGATCCGCTGGAATCAGGCGCTCGAGCGGATGTACGGCCTCACGCGGGCCGAAGCGCTCGGCCAGCCGCTCGACCAGCTGTTCGAGCCGTCTCTCGTCGAGACCATCCGCACGGCCAAGTCGCGCGCACCACACGGGACGACGATGTTCCGGGTTCGATTGAAGACACGCCTCGAGCCCCCGCGGACCGAGGCGCTGGTGAACCTCACGACCGTCCCACTCCAGTCGGTGGTCGGCGCCAGCGGCAGCACCGGCACCATCGTCATGATCGAGGACATCACCGAGCGAGCTCAGCTCGAAGAGCAGCTGCGGATTTCCGAGAAGATGGCCTCGCTCGGCCTGCTGGCCGCCGGCGTGGCACACGAGGTCAACACGCCGCTGACCGGCATTTCGAGCTACACCCAGATGCTGATCGAGCAAGCCGATCCCGGCGACCCGCGGACCAAAGTGCTGGAGAAGATCGAGAAGCAGACGTTCCGGGCTGCCCGCATCGTCAACGGCCTGCTGACCCTGGCGCGGCCGCAGGCGGTCGAGTCCGCCGAGCGCACCCGCGTGGATCTCAACACGGTGATCGCCGACGTGCTGTCGCTGCTGGAGCATCAGCTCGACAAGGGACGCATCAAGATCCGCCGCGAACTGTCGGCGGCGCCGGTCCTGGTGCTGGGATACGAGTTCAAGCTTCAGCAGGTGTTCCTCAACCTGGTGCTGAATGCGCGCGACGCGATGCCGAGCGGCGGGTGGCTCTCGCTGACCACGCGCGTCGATCGCGGTGATGTGGTGGCCGAAGTGTCGGACACCGGGGCGGGCATCCCGGCCGAGCACCTGCCGAGAATCTACGATCCGTTCTTCACGACCAAAGCGACGAGCCAGGGCACCGGTCTTGGTCTGTCGGTCACCTACGGCATCGTGCGTGAGCACGAAGGATCCATCCACTGCGAGAGTGCGCTCGGGCAGGGTACCCGGTTCACGCTCCGCTTCAGCGAGGCGGTCCCCGATGCCAAGACGGCGGGCGGGGTGGGCGGCTGACCATGCCGCGCCAGGCCTCCATCCTCGTCATCGATGACGAGGACATCATGCGCGAAATCCTCGAGACCCTGCTGGTCCGGGAGGGGTACCAGGTGCGGGTGGCTTCGGATGGGGCCGAGGGCCTCGAGTTGGCGCGCTCGCTTCCATTCGATGCGGTGATCGTCGACATGATGATGCCGGGCATCGACGGGCTCAGGGTGCTCGACGAGCTGCACAAGCAGGACGAAGAGCTGCCCGTCATCATGATCACGGCGTTTGCGTCGATGGAAAACGCCATCGCCGCGATGAAGAAGGGTGCCTTCGACTACATCACCAAGCCGTTCAAGAACGACGAAGTGCTCGTCGTGCTGCGCAACGCCATCGAGCGCCGGCGACTGGTCGCCGAAAACCTCCAGCTCAAGCAGAACCTGCAGGCTCGCTACCACAAGTTCGCGGGGATCATCGGCAAGAGCCCGCGGATGAAGCAGGTGTTCGATCTGATCATCCAGGCGGCGCCCAGCCGTTCCACGATTCTGATCACGGGCGAGAGCGGCACGGGCAAGGAACTGGTGTCCCGCGCGCTGCACAGCAAGTCGGCGCGCGCCGACAAGTCCTTCGTGACCGTCAACTCCGGGAACCTTCCGCCGGATCTGCTGGAATCGACGCTGTTCGGTCATGTGAAGGGGGCGTTCACCGGCGCGGTCTACCCCAAGAAGGGACTGTTCGATCTCGCCGACAAGGGCAGCATCTTCTTCGACGAGATTGGCAACATCCCCCTCGAGACGCAGGCCAAGCTGCTACGAGTGATGCAGGAACGCGAGTTCATGCGTCTTGGCGGGATGGAGACGATCAAGGTTGACGTGCGAATCATCGCCGCGACCAACGTGGATCTGAAGCAAGAAATGGAGGGAGGCCGGTTTCGCGAGGACCTCTTCTATCGGCTGCACGTCATCGCCGTGCACCTGCCGGCGCTGCGGGACCGGAAGGACGACATTCCGATGCTCGTGCAGCACTTCCTGGAGAAGTACGGCGCCGAGAACCAAAGGCCGAACGTCGAGCTGGCCCCTGAAGCGCTCGACCTGCTCATGGAGTACGACTGGCCCGGCAACGTGCGTGAGCTCGAGAACGTCATCGAGCGGGCGACGGTCCTCTCCCCGGGCACACGAATCGGTCCCGAACTCATTCCGGATCACGTGCGCCGCTCGCCGTCGTTCCAGAAGCCGAATGTCGTGATGCCGCCGGACGGAGTCTCGCTGAAGGAGGTCACCGCCGCCTATGAGCGGCAGTGGATCGAATCGGCCCTCGAGGTTGCCGGGGGCGTGCAGAAGCGGGCGGCTGAACTGCTGCGAATCAAGCCGACGACGCTCAACGAGATGATCAAGCGCTACGACATTCGCCCCCGCCGCAAGCGGGCGGCCCCTGGCGGCCAGGAGTCCGAGCCGGCCGCGGCGGTCGATGCCTCCGACGAACTCGAGACCGTGGGGAGCGATGTGGAATGAGGACCGGGCGCTTTCTCCGCCGGGTCCCGGCTCGAGCAATGGGGAGCGGCTACGAGATCCCCAGGAGCTGGCGAATCTTGGGCGAGATGTAGCGCAGGTCTTGTGAGAACTGCTGCGAATCCCGCGCCGCCGTCCCGTAACTGCGTCGTGCCTCGACCAGCCGGCGATCTCTGGCGGGGTTCTCCGTGGCCGCCGCCTGGGCCGCAAGGCTGCAGGCCCGGTAGAAATGTCCCCGGGCCGTCAAGGCTCCGAGCGTCTCTGCCTCCGACAGCAGCTTGAGCGACTGCTGGTAGTTGCCTCCGAAGAAGGCGCGCATCGCGCTTCGCTGTAGTTCAACACCTCGCAGCTCGCGTTCGAGCCCTTCCACGCGCGTCCGGAGAGTGGCGACGCCATATTCCGGGAGGTCCGCGACGAGAGCGTCCAGTTCGCGCCGAGCCGTCGGCGCCTCACGCTTCGAGAGCGAGTCTTCGATGCGGGCCGACGCCCGGCCACCACGGATCTCGCGCATGAACTGATCGGCGCGCGCGAGCTCCCCCGCCAGGTTCTGTTTGGCCGCCAGGTCGCGCGCCGACGTGGCGGTCCGCTCAGCCGCGTCGAAACTGCGCTGGGCGAGCTGCGACTGGGCGGTCCCCAGGAGGTCGGCCACTTGCCTGGCGAAGTTGGGCGCGACGACGACCGGGGGTGGAGGCTCTTTCGGCGCCGAATTCGACGTGGTGCCGGCCCCCGTTGGTGCGGAGACAGCCGCGGCGTTTTGCGCGGCCGGCGCGGTCTTCTCGGGGGGCTTGGGCAGCTTGGCCGCATTGGCCATCGACGTCTTGGCCATGCCCTCGAAGATCGTGATGGTTCGAAACTCGGCGTTGCGCGAATCGATGTTGGCCTTTCGCGCAAGCTGGAACTGCTGCAGGGCCTCCTGGGATCGCCCGGTCGCCTGGTAGACAATGCCGAGGTAGTACTCGGGAAAGAACGGCGGGCGGAGGCTGCCGTAGCGCAGCACCGCCCGTCCGGATGGTGGCCCGTCCTTGCGGGCCTGCAGCAGCTTGGTTTCAGCCTCCTGCCACTCCTGCTGCGCGATGTGCTTGATGGCTTCGTCGTAGAGATCGAACCAGCGCGCCTCCTGCGCCACGGCCCACGAGCCAGGTCCCACGAGAAGCAAGACGGCGACGAGCCCGGCGCGCCGGGAACGCATGTCAGCGTTCCTGCCCGAGCAGCGCGTTGATCACGCGCTCGGCGTTGAAGTTGGGCATGTCCCGCGAGATGGTTCGCGGCTTGCCGGGGTCGATCCGCACGGTCACTTCCAACGGTCCCGTGAGGCCGTCGTTTTCGGCGCGGAGCGTGTAGTCGCCGGGTGGGAGGCTGATGACGAAGGGCGTGAGGAGCGATTCGTTCGAGACTTTGGTCTCGGGGCTCTGGGGAACAATCTGCACGCGGGCCCACGGCCTGAGATCGACCGTCAGGGCGGACAGATTCGCGGCCGGCGCGGATGCCGGCTGTGTCGTGTCGGGAGCGGGCTGCGCTTCGAGCGGGGCCGGGGGTGTCGCCTCGGCGACGCTGACCGGTGCGCTCGGCATGGGGAGTTCGGGCGCGGCCGGCGAGGGGCTCATCGTGATGAAGCGGACGACCGCCGCGATGAGCAACAGGGCGGCGACCGCCGCTCCGCCGACCATCAGCCGCCGGCGCTGGCGGGTCGGGGCGTCGTAGGCGACGAGCAGGTTCTTCAGGGTCGCATTCGATGGATCGTGTGACAGGGCCGAGCGCAGGTCCTGCAGAATCTGAGCCTGCAAGGCGGCGGCATCCTGGTTGGCCGGATCCAGGCCGAGGGCCGAGCGGGTCTCGTCGAGCGCTTCCTTGAAGTCGCGGCGGCCCAATGCCGCGGCGGCGCGGCGAAGCAGCGCGGCCCGCTCGGCGTCCACGCGTTCTCGCTCGGCGGCTTCGCGTGCGTCGGCGGCGAGCTTGTCGATCTGTCGCCGCAGCACGCCGAGGTGTTGGGCGATGCGCGGATGCGGCGGCTCGAACGCGGCGAGCCGGTCGAGCGCCTCCGTGTGATCGCCGGTCGCGAAGGTCGCGTCGCTCTCGGCGATCGCCGCCTCGACTCGTGCGTCGAGCTCCCGGCGGGCGCGTTCTGCTTCCTCGCGCGCCCGCTCCGCCTCCCGGCGTGCCCGTTCGGATTCCGCAGCCCGCTCCCGCTCCAGGGCCAGCCGCCCGCGCTCGGCCTCCTTCCGCGCGCGCTCGGCCTCCTCGGCTCGCCGGCGGTCGTCGTCGCGCTTCTGGATGGTGCGCTGGACGGACTTGATTTCGGCATCCACGAGCGGGTGCGCTGGTTCGAATCCCCGCAGCAATGCGAGCGCTGCATCCGGATCCCCGCGTGTGACGAGCGCACGCGCCTTGTGCAGCTGCTGGCCGGCAGCTTCGTCTCGCGCGTGTTGCTCGGCGTCGACGAGCACTCTCTGGAGCTCGGCCATGACGTCGGTCGAGCCGGGCCATGCCGACAGCTCCTCGATGCCCTTTGCGGCGGCGGAAAAGTCACGCTGCCTGATGTCGTGCTGAACTCGCTCGGCGGCCTCGGCAATCGCCTGCTCCACCCGTGCCTGTTCCGCGCGCGCCGCTTCTCGCTTGCGCCCCTCCACGGCTTCCAGCTCCCGACGCCGTCGAGCGTCGGCACGATCGGAGGCCCGCCTGGCTGCCTTGGCCGCCGCGTTCAGCCGCTTGCGGATGGAGGGGAACTGATCCTGGAGGGCTGCGAGCCCGCGCGACCCTGATTCGAGGCATTTCTCTGCCGCGGCCCGATCGTCCTGGTCGAAGAGGCTGGTGGCCCGGTCCAGCTCAGCCAGGCCGTCGATGATGGGGCTGACCCGCTGCTCCAGCTCGAGGAGTTCGACACAGTCGGGGTCGGCCGACAAGGCATGCGCAATGGCGT
>JBQTIE010000084.1:0-120223 GCA_052389315.1 Acidobacteriota bacterium | reverse complement strand
CAGCCCCGGAATCGTGGCTCGTCTCCACGCCGATCCCCTGCGCAGTCCCGCCATTCTTTGCGCGCGTCCAACTCGGGGTCAAGTGCCATGTGCACAGCGGGTTATGCGAGGTCGGCGCTACGCGCTGCGTAAATTGGCGCGTGCGCTTAAACCGGGTGTGCCCGGCTTTTCTGGAAGGCGCCAATCCCGGGGTCGTGTCACCGACGGTTGCCGATCGCGCCCTGTCCGCCCCGCACGGTCTCCAGGCCATCGCCGGCAACCCCTGCGCGCAGTGTCACTTCTGAAGACTCCGGCACCCGCGTCTCCAGGGCATGTGCCTTGCCACCTCCCGGCACGGAGGTGCCCATGCGCGAACAGGAACCCTCGCTCCAGGAGTACGGCGAGTTCCTCCTGAAGGCCCGGCTGGTCAAGGAGAAGGCCGCCCCTACTGCGTGCGGTGGGTCCGCGCCTTCCTGGCCCGCCCCGCCTCGCCCGAGCCGCTCCAGGACCAGGTTCACCGGTTCTGCGAGGACCTCGAACGCCAGGGGCGCGACGACTGGCAGGTCCGCCAGGCCGAGCACGCCCTCCGGATCTACTTCGTCAACTTCCTCCATCGCACCGACTGGCAGCGCCGCCTGCCGAGCGCCGTCGTCGACAACGAAGGCCGCACGACTCCACTCGTCGCACTCGAGCAGCTCCGCCTGCGCCTCCGCACCCGGCACTACTCCTATCGCACCGAGTGCAGTTACGTGGACTGGGCCCGGCGCTTCCTGGCCTACCTGGCCGAGCGCCAGGGTGTGCCCCATCCCCGCGTCGACTCGGACGGAGTTCGTGACTATCTCACCCATCTCGCCGTGCGACAGCACGTCTCGGCCAGTACCCAGAATCAGGCGCTGTGCGCCATTGTCCTGCTCTGCCGAGAGGTGCTGGGCCTGGCGATCGACGACTTGGCGGCGACCGTGAGGGCCCGGCCCAGCCGGCATCTGCCGGTTGTCCTCAGCGTACCGGAGACGGCCGCGCTGCTCGGAGCGATGTGCGGAACGACCTGGCTGATGGCCGCCCTCATGTACGGCGGCGGGCTGCGGGTCTCGGAGTGCTGCGAGCTGCGCGTCAAAGACCTGGACTTCGACCAGGGCCTGGTCTTCGTGCGCGGCGGTAAAGGTCGCAAGGACCGTTCGACGCTGTTGGCTGAGGTGGGGCGCGCAGAACTGCGCGCGCACCTGCGCAAGGTCGAAGAGCGCTATGACGCCGACCGTCAAGTCGGGCTCGCCGGCGTCTGGATGCCCGAGGCCCTCGAACGCAAGTATCCGAACGCCGGCCGCGAGCTCGGATGGTTCTGGGTGTTCCCCAGCCACACCCTGTCAACGGACCCGCGTGCGGGCATCGTCCGGCGCCACCACATCAGCGACTCGGTCATCCAGAAGGCCGTCAAGGCGGCGGTGCGGCGCGCGACGATCCACAAGCCCGCGTCCGTACACACGCTCAGACACTGCTTCGCAACCCATCTCCTCCTCAACGGCGTGGACATCCGGCAGATCCAGGAGTACATGGGCCACGCGCGCGTCGAGACCACCATGATCTATACGCACGTGGTCAAGGAGCTGCGCAGCCCGGCCCGGAGCCCATTGGACATCCTTCGGACGCGCACGGATCACCCGTGACCGTAGAAGTGTGCCGACGGCGACCGGTATGTCGCGGTGTGCGGAGGGCGCCGGGTTCCGCTGAAGCCGGACACCACGTACTGCCCAGGGGTGCGGCTGAAGCCGCACACCACGTACGAATCGTGTGTCGCCCAGGTTCTCGATCGCGAAGGTCAGCGCCAGCCGGTGCGGGCCGCGCGACAGGGCCATGCCCCACCCGAGCCGCTGGACCGTGAAGCCGTCGAGCGAGAGCAGGTCCTGCGCAATGCGGAACGGTGAGGTCAGCAGCGTCGGCGTCACCCGCCCGACGTCGGTCTGCGTCCGCACGCCGTACTCGGCCCACCACCGGCCGCCGCGCTCGGGGTACCGCACCGCGGCCAGCACCCTGACGGGCGTGATGTTGTCGGCCGGCTTGCCGTCGAGCGCGCTGCCGTCGACGGGATTGGTGCCCTTCGTGATGGTGCCGCGCACGAACGCCCCCGAGGCGCTGAGCGTCACGACGCCGGCCCCCACCGCGACCGGCGCATCGGCGGACAGCTCGAGCCCGTGGATGCGGACGTCGGCGTAGTTGGTCGCCTGCACGAGCGGGCCGGCGGGGGTCACCGCCGTCGTCAGATCCTGGACGACGAAGTCGGAGTACTGGTTGACGAAGTAGTACGCGCCGCCCGACACGCGGGGGAGCGTGAAGGTGGCGCCCGCGTCGACGTGGGTCCCGCGCTCGGGCTCGAGCTTCACGTTCGGGGCGATGCTGCCGGCGGTGGCCGGACCGGCAAAGAGCAGCTCCTCGAGGTTCGGGTGCCGGTAGCTCCGGCCGACGCGCACAAACGGGCTGACGCGGCCGCCGGGGTCCGCCAGCAGCCCGATGTCGCCGGTGAGCGCCTTGCGCGCGTAGGTGGCGCCGTTGGGATCGGGCAGCGTGGACGGATCGATCGCCGGCCGCGCGCCGGCCACGACCGACGCGACGTCGTAGCCGGGCGTCGCCTCGGTCGTGACGTTGTAGAAATCACCGCGCAGCCCGGCCACGAGCGAGAGCTTCGGCCGGAGCCGCCGTTCGTCCTGCGCGAACACGGCGATGTTGCGCAGGCTCGCCTCGGGCACGCGCACGGGATGCGCGATCGACGGCGGTCCCAACTGGAGGGGCGAGGGAAACACGACCGGCGCCGGGCCGGTACGGCCCACGGTCACCTGGCCCACGAGCGAGGTCGTCGTTGACGTCGTGCGCGCGTCGCGGCTGTGGTCGCGATAGACCGTGAGCCCCGTCGTGAGGAGGTGGTTCGAGGCCGGCACGAACACGGCCTGCAGATCGACGCCCGGCGTCGTCACGTGCTGGGTGGTGTCGGACAGGATGTCGAGGCGGACCACGCTGATCGGGAAGAAGATCGGCGCCGGCGCGGGGAACTGCACGGGAAGGAGGTTGCGCAGCACGCGACCATCAGGCGCCTGGAACCGAATCGGAAATCTGGCGATTCTGCTCGACAACCTACGATGTCACGTTCCCAATGTTTGCGATTTCGGAGCCGCTATGCCGACAACCACGCGGATCAAGTCTCGAGACAAGGTGCGGGCACACCGGGAACGTCTACGGCGCCGCGGGCTGCGGCCCGTGCAGATCTGGGTTCCGGATGTTCGCTCGCGAACTTTCATTCGGGAAGCCCGCCGCCAGTCCGCGCTGATTGGCGCCGGCGTGCGGGAGACCGAGGAGCAGCACTTCATCGACGCCATCTCGGAGTGGCCACCGCGGTGAGCGGGGGGAGATCTGGACCGTCGCCGGCGGACCCGACTACATAGGAAAGCCCAGACCTGCAGTCATCATCCACGACGACGCGTTCAACGCGACGGCGTCGGTCACGGTCTGTCCCTTCACCACTCTCGCGGTCGGGGCACTGCTCGTGCGCCTGGCGATCGTACCCTCCGAACGGACGATGTTCGGAGGTCATACGGCCGAGCTCACGCGGGCCGCGATCCAATGGACCCGGCGCAGCCATCCGGCCGACCTCATGCGTCCCGGCGATCTGATCGACGTCGGGGTCATCTCACTGGGCCAGAGCTCCACGGCCACCGTGTCGCTCGAGCAGCAGCCGATCGTCGAGGGCGCGCTCATCGCGATCGACAACCGCACCGGCCAGGTCTTGGCGATGGTCGGTGGGTACAGCTTCTCGCGCAGCAAGTTCAACCGCGCCACCCAGGCCCATCGCCAGCTCGGTTGACGATAGGAAGCATTAGAAAGGTTGGGAGGCAACATGTGACGCTTGCTCGGCAACTGCCAAGCCACCATTGGGAAATCGGGGGCTTGACAAGTGGTCATTCCATATCCGGACAGGGCACCGCCATCGCGGCGTCGCCGTTGGGCCTGACCCGTGAGCCTGGTCCCTGCGCGGTGGCGAGAATCCCCCCGACGAAGGCCGGGACAACTGTCCGCGACACCCTCGCAGCACACACGAGTCGCCGTCCCACAGACGAGAGTGAGGACGCGAGCGGTCGCGGCGTGGCCGCTAGCGTCGCCGAGGCACGCGCAGCTGCAGCCCCCTGGCGGTGGCCGCAAACCCCGCGCCGAGCAGGAAGACGGCGGCGGGATCCTGCGCTGCAGCTCCACCGTTGATGGTCTCGATCAGCCAACCGCGCTGCCCCTCAGGGGCACGGCCGGCCAGCGCCACCAGCTCGCGCGCCAACGCGTCTCCATGACGCGACCGGTCTGCCTCATCGTCTGGGAGCGACACGAGCATGGTCCGGTCGCCGCGCGCAATCCACGCGGACACTCGGCCATTCGTCAGCACGACGCGGGCCCCCACAGACCTGGAGGCTCTGACCGTGGGCGCTGACCACTCAGGCCACGGCAGCGCAGATCCGAACGGGTTGGCGGGGTCGGTGGCCGCCAGCGTGTGCACAACAATAGGATCGGCGTCCTCGCGCGAGTCGCGCAGCAGGTCCACGGCCCCCGGCAACGCAAACTGCGCGGCGCCCAGGCCGGCGACGAAATACCCGCGCCGTGCGCGGCCCGCCTCCTCCATTCGCTTGAGTACGGGGTAGAGCGTGCTGAATCCCCCCGGCACCGGATCCTGCGCGGTGACTTCACGCGTCACGATGCCGTGGCGGGCCAGCAGCTGCTGCGCCAGGGATGCAGCCCATTCGGTCGTCGTTCCGTCACGCGTGGCGCTCACCGCACTCCAACGGCCATCCGCCGTCGGCGGAACGAGCCGGCGCGTGCGGAACGGCGCGGACCGGCCGGGGCGACGCTCGCGCGCCGGTGGCCGCAGGTAGGCGCGCAGCACGTGCATCGAGTCGTTGGTGACCAGGCCTTGCCAGACGAGGGCCCAGAGCGCCTGGACGGTCTCGTGCGGGAAGCCGCCGCCCACGGCGTCGTGCAGCGGCGCAAAAAACGACGCGCCATGCACGGCGAGCCGTTCGAGCACCTCGGGCGCCCGGCCCGCCAGGGGGCCCCGCGCCTCGCCGGCTGCGGCGGGCGGAGGCAGGAGTCGCGGGAGGTGGTCGGCCAGATACAAGGCAATGCGGCCGTCACCTTCGCCGATGCTGTCCACGCCGGCCCACACGACCTCGCCGGCGGCCAACAGCGTATCGAGGTGCGCAGGCGCATAGTCGGCGATCCGCGCCGGCAGAATCTCGCGTTCGAGCAGGGAGGCGACGAGAGGGAGTCCTTGCAGTTGCTCAATCGCGTCGAGCAGGGCATCGAGGCCGCCGCGGTCGCGCCCAATCCCGTGCCACGCGCACAGGAAGCGTCCGAGGACGGGCCCGTCCACCGGCTCGGCCTCGCGTCTCAGCCGCGCCAGCGACTGCCGCCGCAACCGCGCGAGCACCTCCCGGTCGCACCACTCGCGCGTCGTCGAGCCGGGCCGAAACGTCCCGTTCACGACCGATCCATGAGCCGCGAGAATGTCGAATGCGGCCTCGATCCTCGCCGGGGCCACGCCCAGTCGTTCGGCGACGGCGCTGATCGTAAAGGGGCCGTGCGTGCGGGCGTATCGCTTCAGCACATCGCCCAACGGGTCCACGACGGGGGTGAGCAGCGCCTGTGGAACGCCAGGCGGAAGCGCGATCCCGAGTGCATCGCGATACCGGGCGGCGTGCTCGACGGCCACGAGGCGGGGCTCGCCGGCGATTCGCACCTCCACGACGCGCCCCTCCGTGATCAAGGCATCGACCACACGCGTCGCAAGGCCGGGATCCGATCGCGCCTGCACTTGCTCGCGCGACAGCTCGCCAAGCCGGAGCAAGAGATCGTGCACCGTGTCGGCCGAGTGAGCGCGGCGGCGTTCGGAGACGTACTGAAGATCGGCCTCCATCGCCTCGATGTCGCGCCCATCGAGGAGTTCGCCCAAGTCCACGTCGCCAATCAGCTCGGCCAGCTGGGACGGATCGACGGTCAGCGCCTGGGCGCGCCGTTCGGCGAGCGGGGCATCGCCCTCGTAGATGTAGTTGGCCACGTAGTTGAAGAGCAGCGAGGAGGCGAACGGCGAAGGGACTCGAGTGTCCGCCATGACGACCCGGAGCGTCCGGCTGCGCACGCGCCGGAGCACGTCAACCAGGGCAGGGACATCAAAGACATCGTGCAGACACTCACGATACGCCTCGAGGACGATGGGAAATGAGCGGAACCGGCTGGCGACGGCCAGCAGCTCGGCCGCGCGCTTGCGCTGTTGCCAGAACGGCGCCCTCATGCCCGGCCGCCGCCGCGGCAGCAGCAACGCTCGTCCTGCGGCTTCACGAAAGCGCGCCGCGAAGAGCGCCGTGGCTCCGAGCTCGGCGAGCAGTTGCGCCTCCACTTCATCCGGATCGGGCAGCATCCATCCCGGCTCTGGCGCGACGCCGGTGTCCGGCCATCTGACGATGAAGCCATCGTCGCCCCACACGACGTGCGCGTCGGTGTCCGTGAGGTGGCGGATGCGAGCCGAAACAGCCATCGCCCACGGCGCATGCACCTGGCTGCCCAGCGGCGACACGAGCAGGACGCGCCAGTCGCCCATCTCGTCGCGCGTGCGCTCGATGAGCAGCGTCTGGTCGTCTGGAACCGCCCCGACGGCGCGCTGTTGATCGTCCACGTAGTGCCACAGGTTGGTGGCCGCCGACCGATCGAGTGCGCACTCGCCGTGCAGCAAGGCGACTGCGGCTTCGACGGGGAGGCGGTGGAGCTCGCCGACGAGCCGGGCGATTGCGCGGCCCAGCTCGACGGGGCGCCCCGCACGCTCTCCTCGCCAGAAAGGCATCTTGCCTGGCTCGCCCGGAGCCGGTGACACGATCACGCGGTCGTGCGTGACCTGCTCGATGCGCCAGGTCGACGCGCCCAGCAGGAAGGTCTCGCCCACGCGGGCTTCGAACACCATTTCTGCGTCGAGCTCGCCGACACGGGCCCGCTCGCGGTCGGCGCCGAGGAGGAAGACGCCGAACATCCCTCGGTCGGGAATGGTGCCCGCGTTGGCGATGGCGACCTGCTTGGCGCCCTCGCGCGCACTCACCCGCTCGGCGATACGGTCCCAGGTGACGCGCGGGCGCAGCTCGGCGAATTCGTCCGACGGGTAGCGGCCAGACAACATGTCGAGCACGTCGTCGAATCGAGAGCGCCCCAGGTCGGAGAACGGGGCGGCGCCTCGCACCGAGTCGAAAAGATCGTGGGTCTTCCAGGGTTCCATCGCCACCATCGCCACGATCTGTTGCGCCAACACGTCCAGCGGGTTTCTGGGGTACCTGGAAATCTCGACCTGGCCGGTGAGCATGGCCTGCGTCACGGCGGCACAGGCGAGGAGATCGCCGCGGTGCTTGGGCACGATGACCCCCGAGCTGACGTCCTCGATGCGGTGGCCGGCGCGCCCGATCCGCTGGAGCCCGCCCGCCACCGACGGCGGCGCCTCCATGTGCACGACCAGATCGATGGCGCCCATGTCGATGCCCAGTTCGAGCGAGCTGGTGGCCACCAGGCCGCGCAGCCGGCCGGCCTTTAGGAGCTCCTCGACCTCGAGGCGCTGAGCGCGTGCCAGAGACCCATGATGCGCTCGCACGAGCGGCTCATCGGCCAGCTCGTTGAGCGCACTGGCCAGCCGTTCCGCCAGCCGTCGGCTGTTGACGAAGATGAGCGTCGACCGGTGAGCCCGGATCAGGTCGAGCAGCCGCGGGTGCACGGCCGTCCAGATCGACGTGACGCCGGCGCTGCCAAGGTCGGCCATGTTGGCGATTGGGGCCTCGACGCGCAAGTCGAGCCGCTTGGGCTCCCGCGTGTCGACGATCGATACGCGTCGGTACGCCACGCTGTCGTTGGCGATCGTCGCACCGCCCAGGAATCGACCCACCTCGTCGAGTGGTCGCTGGGTCGCCGACAGTCCGATGCGCTGCAAGGGACGGCCAACGAGGTGCTCCAACCGCTCGAGCGACACCGCCAGATGGGCACCTCGCTTGGTGGGTACCAGCGCATGGATCTCGTCGATGATCACGGTCTCGACGGCGCGAAGGCGGTCGCGGGCGGCCGAGGTCAGCAACAGGAACAAGGATTCGGGCGTGGTGACCAGAATGTCCCCGGGCTGCCGCCGGAACCTGGCGCGTTCCGCCGAGGGTGTGTCGCCCGTGCGCAGCGTCACGACCGGCCGGTGGCACGGTGTGCCGCTGGCGTCGGCCATCGCCGCGATGCCGTCGAGCGGCACCCGCAGGTTGCGCTCGACGTCGAAGGCCAGCGCCTTGAGCGGCGAGACGTACACGACCCGGCAGCGCTCGGCCGGCGCTCGCACGGGCTCGAACATGGTGCGGTCAAGGCACGCGAGGAAGGCGGTCAGCGTCTTGCCCGTGCCCGTCGGCGCCAGAATCAGCGTGGACTCACCGCGGGCGATGTGCGGCCAGCCGAGCTGCTGCGGACGGGACGGCGATTGAAACGTCGCACGAAACCACTGTCGGACCGGGTTCCGAAAGAGGTCCAGCGCGTCGGGCATCATGCCGATTCTACGCGTCACGCGCCCGACGCATCGACGTTCGAGCCGACCGTGGGTACGCGCACGTCAGCGTGCGCTTATAATCCAGTTCAGACCATCTCGCGAGGCTCCGCCTGAGACCGCCGAGCACGTGCTGTTGCGGCTTCGCCTCGCGAGGGGCAGTGTTGGTTGTCCCGGCCTCCGGCCGGGCGAGAAAGCTTGACTCGAGGGGTTGAAAACCTGCAGAGTCACGTTTTCTAGCGAAAGGGCCGGTTGCGTTCATGAGCGATGCGGGTGAAGGACTCATCGATGCCGATACCAGACTCCAGGAGCGGATGGACGAACTGGAGGAGGAACGCAGGGCCTCCCGGATCAGGAAAGCCCCGGAGAATCCGGAGCTGGTACGGCAGCGCGAGTCGTTGAAGCTTGCTCGCGCCGAGTTGACTCAGCAACTCGAGCGCACCGAACATCCCGCGCGCAAGGCCCAGATCGCTCAAGCCGTGGCCGAGATCGAGCGGCGGCTCAAGGAGCTGGCGGCGTCGCAGGCGTGACTCGCAACGCGCGCGCGAACGCCCCCGCGCTGTCTGGACGCTGGTGCCGGTCGAGCGAGAGCGCGCCGACGATCGCCTGACGAACGACGATTGGCAGGGGTTCCAGCGCGTTGAGGTGGCCCTGCGCCGCTTGCCGGATGCCGATTTCGACCGGCGACCCGGTCCCAAACGGCAGCCGTCCAGTCAACAGCTCGTAGGTCACCACCGCCAGGCTGTACACGTCTGCCCGGGCGTCGAGCGTCTCGCCTTTGAGCTGCTCGGGGGCCATGTAGGCAGGTGTCCCGATGATGGTGGTGCCCATGGTGATCGTGCCGCCGCGCGCCTCCGACGACACCTTCGTCAGCTTGGCCACCCCGAAATCCATCACTTTCGGCGCCCCCCCGCCAGCCGGCAGCATGATGTTTTCGGGCTTGAGATCGCGGTGCAGCACCCCGGCTTTGTGCGCCGCGTCCACAGCGGCCGCCACGTCGTCGACGACGCCCACGACGCGCTCGACGTCGAGCGGGCCGTCTCGGCCCAGGACCCGCCGCAGGTCTTCTCCGTCGATGAACTCCATCACGAGAAACGCCCCGCCGTGCGGGAAGGTGCCGTAATCGAACACGGTCACCAGGCCCGGGTGCTGGAGACGCGCGACGACTCGCGCCTCTCGATCGAAGCGCGCCATCGCATTGCCGTCCGACAGGAGCTCGACCTTGACCGTCTTGATAGCCACGTCGCGATCCAGCCGCATGTCGCGCGCCCGCACCACGTCGCCCATCCCGCCGCGGCCCACGAGCGTGTCCAGGCGGTACTTCCCGTCGACCAGCTTCGGCACGCCGACGAGGGGCTCGAGCGTTTCACGCGGGTGTTCCGGACAACCGGGCGGGACGTCAGTCAATTCGACGCACCGTTGGCAGGCGGGGCAGACGCCGACCGTCGTAGGGACTCGATCGACGCTCGCCCGAGCGGCCGGCCGTTGAACGGACGAACCCGGGGTCGAACGCACTTCGGAGGTGATCAGCTCCGACGGGGTCGACGAGAGGCGCCGCCGCAGGCTCGACAGATCCAGGGCCACGCTCATCTGCGCGGCGATAGCCGTCAGGAGCTCGCGATCTTCAGCCGTGTACGGCTCTTCCGAACGCTTGGCGCCCAGCGCGATCAGGCCGTTGAGCGTACGAAGATCGCCCGTGCCGGCCAGGATTGGCACGAGCAGCGCCACCCGGCCCTCGTCGAGCCACTGGCGATCGGAGGGCGGCAGCCGCGCAACCGGCGAGCGCTCATCGTCCAGGAACACCTCGAGCGGCTCATCCGACCACCGCAGCAGGGTGGCAAGCGCGCCGTCCCGCGGCAAGTTGCCCACCGAGGATCGGAGGCCCGAAGCAAGGTCGAATCGGGCCCCGGCCCCGGCCAGGACCGCGACCGATTCGGGGTGGAGCGCCGTGTCCAGCTGGGTCAGCACGAGCGTGACGAGTGCCGAGGGTTCAGGCTCGTACGGGAGCCGATTGGCCAGCGAGGCGAGGATCTGGCGCGCATCGTACTCGGCGCGAAAGAAGCGCTGGTCCAACCATCGCTGCGCAGGGGCGCGGTAGCGCAGCGCGAGGACCACGAGTGCGATGCCGAGCGCGTAGAACGCGGGGCGATCCCAGATCACCGCGCTGAGAGGGCGATCGCGTTGTGTGAACAACGACACCAGCAGCGTGCCGATGGGAAGAGCGATCAGCAGCGACAGGGTGCGTTGCGCCAGCGCGTACTGCACGCCTCGTCGGATGACGGTTCTCGGGCTGAACACACGCTTGACGGCGACCGCGTACGGGAGTCCCACCGCCGGGAGCAGGACGATGGCATGAAGCGGACCATCAATCCACCAGGGCATGGATGCTGCCGGGCCGAAGAGCGACGACATCAACGGCACGCTCGCCCGAATCGCATACGCGAACACCGCGGGCACTCCCGTATAGACCACGATCTGGATGCGGCGCCGTTCGCCGATGTCCGGATTGCGGCGGTAACGGAACATGCCCTCGATCACAATGGCGACGTTGGCCGACAACGCCAACGCGAACGAGACGTCGAACAGCCACCCTTGCTGCGTGAGCGCTGCGAGTGGCGAGAGTGCCAAATCCAGCCCCAGCAGGAACCCCGCGCTGAGGAGGCTGATCACCAGCATCGGCAGCGTGGCGGCGGCTAACGCTGGATAGACCCAGCCGTACCGCTCGAGGGCCGGCGCACGCGACGGAAAGTGCAGGACCGCCAGACCGATGAGCGGGAAGGCGAGGGGCGTGACCAGCCACCCGTACACGAGCAGCACCGGGCCGACGATGGGCACGGAGAACTCGGCTCCATTGAGGGTTCCGCTGTTCGCCACGGCGGCGGCAATGAGCGCGAGCGTCATCAACGTCGCCGTGCGTCCGCGCGTGCCGAGGGCGGCCAGCACGAAGGCTCCGCCCAGAAACGCAGCCGTCCACAAGAGGGCGCCGGCGTGAACGCCAAGCCAGGCCGAGACCGCCGCACTGTCCTGACGCCAGATCGCTTCGCGACGCAGGGTGCGCCGCTCTTCGCCCGCACCGCTCGAGACCACGAGCGTGATCGGCGCTCGAGGCCCGAGCCGGTACATCGCTCGCCAGAACCGCAACACGCCTTCGGACTCTGCGGGCAGGCCCTTCGACAGGTCGATGAGGTCCCCGTCGTCTCCGACAATGCCGATCACGAGGGGCTCCGCGACGCTCTCGCCTCCGGCGGGGGCATCGCCGCGTGACCCGAGCGCGACGCGCTGGCCGACGAGGTCTGCCACACGTGGAGGGCGCGTTCGAGCCACCGCTGGAGGCTGTCCCAGGCTCGCAAACACCGAGCTGTCCGTGGCGATCAGCGTCGTCCCAGCCTCCAGGATGTAGGGTCGGACCCACACAGGCTGCATGGCGAACGACCAGACGCCCAGCACCAGCACGATCCACACGACGATCCGCTCTCCGAACTGACCGCGCGCCGACGCCGGCTGATCAGCCATGAGTGGGCGACACCCGATCCGCCACGTTGAACGGGGTCGCCAGGGCGCGCGCGTGTGCGAGCACGTCGGGTCTGAGGTGCGAGGGGAGCGAGGGACGCGGCACGGGCGTGGCCGCCGCGATGGTCATGACGCGCTCGTAGGCTTCGGCCATGAGGTCGAGTCGATGGTGGGCGTACCACCACGCCCTCGCGGCCTCCCCGAGGCGATGACGCACGGTCGCGTCCATGGCCAACCGTTCGAGCGCCAACTGGATCGTCTGGCGCTCGTCCACCAGGTCAATGGCCACGGCGACCGGGTCTTGACCGCCCACGGGTCCGCGCCATCCCCGCGGGTCCACCAGGGGCACGTCGCCAAGATCGGCGAGGTGCGTGACGAGTGTCGGTCGCCCGGCGGCCAGACATCGCAGCCACGACGCAGAGGTCTCCCGGTTCGTCGGCCAGCGCAGGCAGGAACACACGTCGGCGGCGAGCAGGTAGGCCGGGAGGTCCTCGTCGCCGACGAACCCCGCGAGTCGGACGACGTCGGTCAGCCCCCACGCGCTGATATCAGCCAGCACGTCGTAGTGAGGCACCGTGCTCCCGACGAGCATCAGGCGCAGCGTCGGCAAGCGGTCGCGCATCGCTGACACCGCCTGGAACAGGGTCCGAATCCTCTTCTCCGGCGTAATGCCCCCGAACGCGGCGACCAGCAGCGCATCTTCCGGGACGTGGTGTCGAGCCCGCACGGCTCGGGCGATATCCGGCGCGCGCGCTCCCTCCGTCAGCGGGTCGGAGACGCCCATGTTCATCGACGCCACGCGTGCCTTGGGATACTGGGCGGCCAGATCGGCCGCGAGCCTCGCGTTGTGCACCACCGTCAGGCGCGCCGCATCGAGGACGAGCCGAAT
Source organism: Acidobacteriota bacterium (assembly GCA_052389315.1). Lineage (GTDB taxonomy): Bacteria > Acidobacteriota > Vicinamibacteria > Vicinamibacterales > UBA2999 > JACCSI01. Next base: position 107,279 of record JBQTIE010000084.1, on the reverse strand, counting down.
GTGGGGCCAGTAGGGGTAGAGCGATTCCCCGAGCCCGGCGGCGATCACGTCGCCAATGGCCACGGGCGCGTTAGGGTGGTTGGCGTGGAACTCGGCCCGATAGTCGTCGAGTCGAGGCGGCCATCGCTTGGTCAGCGCGAGGGCGCGCGCCTGGTGCAGCTGAGCGTCGTGCAGCACGACGAGGCCTGGGTACCGGAACATGTAGGCCCACATATAGTCGTGACACGCGGCGTTGCCGAGCTGGTAAACGGTCAGATCGAATGGACGCCGCCGCGCCCGCCAGACGAATTCGTGCGCGCGCGGCTCATCGAAGGTCTCGACGAGCGGGCCGCGGTCAGCCAGCTTCGGCAGGATTTCAGCCGAGTAGGCGGCGATGCCGGAGACGGTCGGTGGGAGCGGCGAAAACCAGGCGAGTCGCACAGGTGCCCTAGACGTTAGCAGGCGGGGGCGTGGAAGTTCAAAGGCGAGACGGTCCGGGGCGTGGCGCCTGCGTGATAGAGTGTGAACGTGCATTTGCGAAATTCTTCACAAGCGGCGCACCCTTGCGCGGCTTCGGGTGAAGGGCGTCGCGGCCGTGCCCTGCCGGGTGCCGCGCGATGAACCTCGGCGGTTGGGGCGGCCTCGCCATCATGATCCTCGTCGGCATCGGCTTCGGCGCCGTGTCGATGTTGCTGTCCAGGTTCCTGGGGCCGCGGCACCCCACACCGGAGAAAATGGCACCCTACGAATGCGGCATGCCGCCGGTGGGCGACGCGCGCGAGCGGCAGTCAGTAAAGTTCTACCTGATTGCGATGATCTTTCTGCTGTTCGACATCGAGATCGCGTTCCTCGGCCCGTGGGCCATGGCGCTCAGGGAACTGTCCTGGCCAGGTCTGCTGCAGATCATCGTGTTCTTCCTGATCCTGCTCGTGGGCTACATCTACGTGTGGCGCAAGGGCATTCTCGATTGGGGACCGGAGCATGATCCGGACTATGCACACGCGCCGGCGCCCGGACCGGCGATTGTGAAACGATATCGGTATGGGACTCGAAACTGATTTCGAAATCCCCGTTCTGACCACGAACGTGGAGAAGCTGGTCCAGTGGGCCAGGCGCTCGGCGATCTGGCCCGTGACGTTCGGGCTGGCGTGCTGCGCGATCGAAATGATGGCGATGAGCTGCAGCCGCTATGACATCGCCCGGTTCGGAGCCGAGGTGTTTCGGGGGTCGCCCCGACAGTCGGACCTGATGATCATTGCCGGGCGCTTGTCGCGCAAGATGGCGCCGGCGTTGCGCCGCATCTACGACCAGATGCCGGAGCCGAAATGGGTCATCTCGATGGGCGCGTGCGCCTCCTGCGGCGGCGTGTTCGACAACTACGCCATCGTGCAGGGGTCTGACCAGGTCGTGCCCATCGACGTCTACGTCCCCGGGTGTCCGCCGCGCCCCGAGTCGGTCATCTACGGGATCGTCCAACTGCAGAAGAAGATTGCCGCCTCGAAGATGTGACGACGGCGCCCGTGAACCGGGCGGAATGCCGAATGCCGCTACGAGCCAATTGTTGACCGCGCCGTTGATGACCGCCGCCGACCTCATCGCCGCCCTCGAGCCCCATACGCCAGGCGCCGCTCTCGAACCGATGTCCTCATGCGACGAGGCCGTCACGCCGTCGATCCGAGTGCAGGTCGACCAGTTGCTCGCCGTGTGCGCGGCGTTGCGCGACGCGCCGGGCCTGGAGTTTGTCGCCTTCAGCGACGTGACGGTCGCCGATTTCCACCCCACCCGCGATCCGCGCTTCGATGTCGTGTATCACTTCGTCTCTCCGCATCGTCGCCAGCGCGTGCGCGTCAAGGTTCAGGTCGCCGCGGGGCAGGCCGTCCCGACGGTGACGGGGCTGTGGCCGGGTGCCGGATGGCCCGAGCGCGAGCTCTTCGACCTGTTCGGGATCGTCTTCGACCACCACCCCGACCTGCGCCGACTGTTGATGCCGGACGACTGGGAGGGGCATCCGCTGCGGAAGGACTATCCGGTCCAGGTGCGGAAGGACGCGCAGACGTTCATGCCCCTGCAGGTGACCGAAGAGGAGTTCAAGGCGAGCGTCGAGCGGGACCGGCAGGTACGGCCCAAGGCGTGACGCCGCCTGGTCCGGAGGCGAGGCTGACCGCGGTGAAGGATTCTTCGGCACGGGCGGCGCGTGTGAGCGAACGGCTGCGGCTGACCGCCGGCGCGCACGAGCAGATGGTCACCGCCGGAGCGGCGGCGATCGTCGCCGCGGGCGAGGCCATGGTGGCGGCGCTGGCGGCCGGGAGGTCCGTGCTCGTGTTCGGCAACGGCGGCAGCGCCGCCGATGCGCAGCACTTCGCCGCCGAACTGGTGGTGCGGTACGAACGTGAGCGTCCGGCGCGGTCGGCGATTGCGCTGACGACGGATACGAGCATTCTGACGGCCGTGGCCAACGACACGGGCTTCGACGAGGTGTTCGCCCGGCAGATTGCGGCCATCGGTCGTCGCGGCGACGTGGCCGTGGGAATCACGACGAGTGGCCGCTCGCCGAGCGTCCTGCGCGCGCTCGAGACCGCGCAGGCCCGGGGGATGACGACCATCGCCTTGACGGGAGGAGATGGCGGGGAGGCGGGCCGGCGGGCGGCGATTCACGTGAACGTCGCGACGAGCCGCACCGCGGTCGCGCAGGAAGTGCACCGGACGGTGCTGCATGCCTGGTGCGAGCTGATCGACGACGCGGTCGAACTTCGGGAGGCGAACGAGCGATGACCTCGGCATCCAGAGCGGGAATCGACTGACATGGCCGACGTGCGCACCGAGACCATGACCGTCAACATGGGGCCGCAGCACCCCAGCACGCACGGCGTGCTCCGGCTGGTGCTCGAGCTCGACGGCGAAACCGTCGTCTCGGTCGCCCCCACCATCGGCTATCTGCACACGGGCATCGAGAAGACGTGCGAGCAGAAGAAGTGGCAGCAGGTGATTCCGCTGGTGGAGCGGATGGATTACCTGGGCGCGCAGTCCAACAGCCTGGCGTTCGTGCTCGGCGTGGAGCGGATGCTCGGGCTCGAGATGCCCGATCGGGTCAAGTGGATCCGCGTGCTCATCGCAGAGCTGCAGCGCATCAGCAGCCACCTGGTCTGGTTTGGTACGCACGCCATGGAGATCGGCGCGATCACGGGGATGCTGTATGCATTCCGCGAGCGCGAGATTCTCATGAATCTCAACGAGATGCTCGCGGGGTTCCGCTTCTTTCCGAGCTATCTCCGCGTCGGCGGGCTGCGCGAAGACATTCCGCGAGGGTTCAAGGAAGCCGTGTCGGCGTTCCTGGACCGCTTTCCCGGCAAGCTCGACGAGTACGAGACGCTCATCACCAAGAACCCCATCTGGCTGAACCGCACGCGCGGCGTGGGGGTCATCACGCTCGCCGACTGCCACGCGTGGGGCCTGTACGGTCCGATCGCACGCGCCGCCGGCGGCGACTACGACGTCCGGCGGGCCTTTCCCTACACCGGGTACGAGACGTTCGACTTCGACGTGATCGGGGCGTCCAACGGCGACGTGTACGACCGCTACCTGGTCCGGGTCGCCGAGATGCGCGAGTGCGTCAAGATCTGCCGCCAGGCCCTCGAGCGCATCGCGCCGGTCGGCGAGTGGGCCGTGAAGGATCGACGCGTGGTGCCGCCGCCCAAAGACGAGGTGTACACCGAGATGGAAGCGCTCATCCAGCACTTCCTCATCTATTCGCAGGGATTCACGGTGCCGGCCGGCGACGTCTACGTGCCGGTGGAAGGCCCCCGCGGCGAGCACGGCTGTTACATCGTGTCGGACGGGTCCAATCGCCCCTGGCGCGTGCACATGCGCTCGCCGGGCCTGATGGCGTGCCAGGCCCTGCACAAGTTCATCGTCGGTGGGATGATTGCGGACGTGATTGCCGTCATCGGCTCGCTCGACGTCGTGATGGGAGACGTGGATCGATGAGTTTCCATCCCCAGATGCCTTACGGCACGGACCAGTGGCATCGCTCCCAGCGCCGGACGCTTCCCGAAGGGCCGGACTTCGCCTTCACGGCGGATCGACGCCAGCAGTTCGAGGCCTTCGCCGCGCACTATCCCCCCGAACACCGGCAATCGGCCGTGCTGCACGCGCTGTACCTCGTGCAGGATCAGCAGGGCTATATCAGCGCCAACGCGGCGCAGCACGTCGCCGAGGTCATCGGCATCTCGACGGCCGACGTCGAAGACGTCGTCTCCTACTACGTGATGTTCTTCCGCCACCCGGTCGGCAAGTACGTGCTGCAGGTGTGCAACACGCTCTCCTGCGCCGCGGCCGGCTCCGAGCGCGTCATCGAGGAGATGGCGAGGATTCTGGGCATCGCCCCGGGCGGCACCGATCCGACGGGGCTCTTCACCCTGCAGCCGATGGAGTGCCTGGGGGCATGCGACCGGGCCCCGGTGGTGATGCTCAACAACGAGCACTGGCACGAGGGTCTCGTACCCGAGGACGTCCCCCAGTTCATCGACGCCGTGCGCGCGCGAGGGGAGCAGGCCGTCAACGGCTGCCACCTGGCGATCGAGGGGCGACCCGAGAGCGAGTGGCGCCAGAAGACGACGACGCCGGTCACGCCGAAGGCGATGCCGGACTACGAGCCGGTGCTGACGAAATACGCCTTCACGCCCAACGGGTACACGCTGGAGCATTATCAGCAGCACCAGCAGGGCTATGAGGGGCTGCGCAAGGCCCTGGCGCTCGCGCCCGATCAGGTGATCGACGCCGTCAAGGCGTCGGGCCTCCGCGGGCGCGGCGGAGCGGGTTTCCCGACAGGGCTCAAGTGGCAGTTCGTGGACAAGAAGTCACCCAAGCCCAAGTACATCGTCTGCAACGCGGACGAGAGCGAGCCGGGGACCTTCAAAGATCACCTGCTGATGGAGCGCAACCCGCACCTGCTGATCGAAGGCTGCCTGATCGGGTGCTACGCCATCGCGGCCAAGGCCGCCTACATCTACATTCGTGGAGAGTTCTTTCACATGCAGCCCCTCCTCGAGCAGGCGATCGAGGACGCCCGCCGGGCCGGACTGGTGGGCGCCAACATTCTGGGCTCGGGCTTCGACTGCGAGGTCTACGTGCATCGCGGAGCGGGCGCCTACGAAGCCGGGGAGGAGACGGCGCTGCTGGAATCGCTCGAGGGCAAGCGGGCGCAGCCGCGGTTCAAGCCGCCGTTTCCTGCGGCCGCGGGCCTCTGGGCCTGTCCGACCGCGGTCAACAACGTCGAGACGCTGTGCAACGTCCCGCTCGTCTTGACCCGGGGGGTGGACTGGTTCACCTCGCTCGGCCCCGACAAGAACGGCGGCCCGAAACTGTACTGCGTCAGCGGACACGTCAAGCGCCCTGGTGTGTTCGAGGCACCCATGAAGGTGTCGCTCCGCGAGCTGATCGACGACTATGCCGGCGGGATCCGGGACGGTCACACGCTCAAAGCGGTGATTCCCGGCGGGTCCTCGGTGCCGATCCTGATGCCGGACCAGATCGACATTCCGGCGACGTTCGATGACATCGCCCGGACTGGATCGCTGCTGGGATCGGCCGCGATCATGGTGTTCGACGACACGACGGACATGGTCTGGCTGGCGGAAAACCTGCTGCATTTCTACCGTCATGAGTCGTGCGGCAAGTGCACGCCCTGCCGGGAAGGCACCGACTGGCTGTACCGGCTGCTGCAGCGGCTGCTCCACGGCGAGGGGTCGGCCAAGGACGTCGCGCTGCTCAAGAGCGTGGCCGACAACATCAACGGCAAGACGCTGTGCGCGTTCGGTGACGCGGCGGCGACGCCGGTGCTCACGACCCTGAAGTGGTTCGGGCCGGAATACGACGCCTACGTCGAGGGCAAGGCCCCGGAGCCTGCGGACTACCGCGCGCGGCAATCGGTGGGAGCGCACTGAGCGATGCTGGACTTCGTGACCCCTGAACTGCTGATCTACGCCGCGATCGTCATGACGGTGTTCGTCGGCCTGCAGATTGGCGCCGCGGTGATGGTGTACGCGGAGCGGAAGGTCGCTGCGCTCATGCAGCAGCGCTTCGGCCCGTACCTGGTCGGCCCACGCGGCCTGCTGCAGCCGCTGGCCGACATCGTCAAGCTGGTGTTCAAGGAGGACCTGCGTCCGAAGGCGGCGGATGCGGCGCTGTTCATCGCGGCGCCGATCATCTCGGTGGCGGCCGCCTACGTGGCCTTTGCCCCCATTCCATTCGGAGCAGCCTCGACCTTCTTCGGCCTGCTCGACGAGCCGATGCCCCTGCTCATCGCGGACATCAACGTCGCGGTGCTTGCCGTGTTCGCGGTGGCGTCGATGGGCGTCTACGGCATCGTGCTGGCGGGATGGGCGAGCAACAGCAAGTACTCGCTGCTCGGGGGGCTGCGCGCCTCGGCGCAGATGGTGAGCTACGAGCTGTCCTACGGCATTGCCCTCGCGACCGTGGTCCTGATGGCCAACTCGATGTCGCTCAGGGACATCGTGGACGATCAGGCGGGGTACTGGTTTGGTGTCATCCCCAGGTGGTTCCTGTTCCTGCAGCCCGTGGGCTTCCTGGTCTATGTCACGGCGGGGGTGGCCGAGACCAACCGGGCCCCGTTTGACTTTCCGGAGGCCGAGCAGGAGCTCGTGGCCGGGTATCACACCGAGTACAGCAGCATGGCGTTCGCCATGTTCTTCCTGGCCGAGTACATCAACATGATTACCGTCTCGGCCGTGGCGACCAACCTGTTCCTGGGTGGCTGGCATGGCCCGTTCCTGCCGGTCGAGTACGGCTGGATCTGGTTCCTGGTCAAGATGGGCCTGTTGCTCTTCGGCTACCTGTGGTTGCGGTGGACCCTGCCGCGATTCCGCTACGACCAGCTCATGGCGTTCGGCTGGAAGGTGCTGCTGCCGGTCGCCACCGTCAACCTGATCGTGACGGGCGCGGGGGTGATTTACTTTGGGCTCTGAACAGCTGCTCTTCTACCTGTTCGCTGCCGTGTCGGTGCTGGGTGCGCTGCTCGTGGTCGCGCAACCCAACCCGATCTACAGCGTGTTGGCGCTCATCGCCGCCTTCTTCGGGCTGTCGGGCCTCTACGTGCTGCTCGAAGCACCCTTTGTCGCGATCGTCCAGATCATCATCTACGCCGGCGCGATCATGGTGCTGTTCCTGTTCGTCGTGATGCTGCTCAACGTGCCGCGTGAGGATGCGGCGGAGTGGGATCGCACGCACCCGCTCTATCGGCCGTGGCCGCGCCGCATCGGCGGCGTGCTGGCCCTGCTGCTGGTGCTGCAGCTGGGCTGGGCCTTGACCCGTTCGCCCGGCATTGCCGAGGGCGTCGGGGTCCAGGCGGCGGGGATCACCGACGTCGGCACGCTCGGCAGGGTGCTCTTCACCGACTACATGTTCGCCTTCGAGGTCACTTCGATCCTGATCATCGTCGCGATGGTGGGGGCGGTGGTGCTGGCGAGGAGACGGCAGGAATGAACGTCGACCTCATCCCGTTGGATCACTATCTGATCCTCTCCGGCCTGCTCTTCACGATCGGGACGGCCGGCGTCTTCCTGCGGCGCAACGTGATTACGCTGCTGCTGTCGGTGGAGATCATGCTGAATGCCGTCAACGTCGCGTTCGTGGCCTTCGGCCGGCAGTACGGCGCGGTGGACGGTCAGATCATCACCTTCTTCGTCATGACGGTGGCGGCGGCGGAGGCCGCCGTGGGCCTCGCGCTCATCATCGCGCTCTTCCGTCATCGGGAGTCGCTCAACCCGGAAGCCTTCACGTCGTTGAAATGGTGATCGTGTGCTGTCGCTGATACCGCTCCTCCCGTTCGTCGGATTCCTGGTCAATGCGGCGGTCCGCCGCCGGCTGTCCAAGGCGCTGTCGGGTGGTGTGGCCTGCCTGGTGATGCTCGCGGCGTTTGCCATCTCCGCGCTCGAGGTATGGCGGCTCGTGGGCCTGGACGCCGGCGCGAGGGACGTGTCCCAGACGGTCTTCACCTGGATCTCATCGGGCACCTTCACCGTCGATCTGGCGTTCCGCCTCGATCCGCTGTCGGCCGTGATGATCCTGGTCATCACCGGGATCGGCTCGCTCATCCATATCTATTCGACCTCCTACCTGCACGAGGAGACCGACAGCGAATACGCGCGGTATTTCTCGTACCTCAATCTGTTCGTCTTCTTCATGCTGCTGCTCGTCCTCGGCTCGAACGTCCTGGTGATGTTCGTCGGCTGGGAGGGCGTGGGCCTCTGCTCCTACCTCCTGATCGGGTACTACTACCGTCGCCAGTCGGCCTCCGATGCCGCCAACAAGGCGTTCATCGTCAATCGCGTCGGCGACTACGCGTTCATCCTCGGCACGCTCCTGCTGGTCGTGACCATCGGGTCGCTCGACTTCAAGACCATCGCGACGGTTGTGGCCGCGATGCCGCCTGAAGTCACCTTCGGCACGCTGTCGCTCATCACGCTGTTGTTGTTCATCGGCGCTACGGGCAAGTCGGCCCAGATTCCGCTGTACGTGTGGCTGCCTGACGCGATGGAAGGCCCGACACCGGTGTCCGCCTTGATTCATGCGGCGACGATGGTGACGGCGGGCGTGTACATGATCGGGAGGACGGCGGTGCTGTTCGAGCACACGCCGATCACGCTGACCATCGTGGCCGTCGTGGGCACGGCCACAGCGCTCATGGCGGGCACGATCGGCCTGGTCCAGAACGACATCAAGCGCGTGCTCGCCTACTCGACCGTGTCGCAGCTCGGCTACATGTTCCTGGCCATGGGGGTCGGCGCCTTCGGCGCCGGCATCTTCCATCTCTTCACGCACGCGTTCTTCAAGGCGCTCCTGTTCCTGGGATCGGGAGCGGTCATTCACGCCCTCCACGGCGAACAGGACATTCGCCATATGGGTGGATTATGGAAGCACCTGCCGGTGACGTTCTGGACGTTTCTCATCGGCTCGCTGGCCATCGCCGGGGTCCCAGGGCTCGCCGGCTTCTTCTCGAAGGACGAGATCCTGTTCGAGACCTTCTCACGCGGACATCAGTGGCTGTGGACAGTCGGGGCGGTCACCTCGTTCCTCACCGCTACCTACATGTTCCGCCTGGTGTACCTGACCTTCTTCGGCGAGCCGCGATGGACGGGGACGGGGGCCGCGACGCACGTGTCGCACGCTTCGCACCCGGGCGCCGCTCCGCACACGACGGAGCTGACGCATCCGGCACACGGGAAGCACCTGCACGACGCGCCCCCCGCGATGGCGCTGGCGCTGGTGGTGCTCGCGATCGGGTCCGTGCTGGCCGGGTATCTGGGAGTGCCTCACGCGCTCGGAGGGCACAACGCGCTCGGCACGTTCCTCCACCCGGCCTTCGAAGGGCCGTCGGCCGCTGGCGTGGCCGGCATGACCGTGGGGGAGTGCGCGCCGACGACGCCCGGCACGGCACCGGTCGCGTCGACGGTCGAGAGCGGGGCGCCGGGCGGGCTGGCCTCGATGAGCCTCGGCGACTGCGTGCCGGAATCGAAGGTAGTGCGCGCCTCGCTCATCACGAGCGGAGGAGGCGGTCAGGCCGATCAGGCCGAGCCGACGCTGGCCGGCGCCGAAGACGAGGCGCACGCCGCGGAAGTCCTGGAACTCACGCTGATGGCCGTCTCGAGCGCGATCGCGCTGCTCGGCATCGGGCTCGCGACCTGGCTGTGGTGCTGGCGGCCCGACCGCGCCGACCGCGTGGCCGCCAGCCTGCCGGGGGTCCACCGCGTGCTGCTGAACAAGTACTACGTGGACGAACTCTACGACAGGACAGTGGTCCAGCCGATCAGGATCGTGTCGGAGGACGGATTGTGGCGCGGCATCGACGTCAAGGTCGTGGACGGCGCTGTCAACGCCACCGGCCAGGTCGTCGCCGTCCTCAGCGCCGTGATGCGGCTGTTTCAAAGCGGATCGGTGAAGACCTACGCGGCCTCGACCTTCCTGGGCGTGGTCCTCATCCTCTGGCATTACCTCTGGAGATAAACGGGTGACCGCGCTGCCGCTCCTCTCGATGGCGATCTGGCTGCCGGCCCTGGGCGCGGCCGCCCTGCTGCTGGTCTCCAATGCCGACGGCCGCCGCGACGGGATCGTCCGCCAGCTCGCGCTCGCGATCTCCCTGCTGACCTTCGGCGCGACGCTCGGCCTCTGGGCGGGCTTCGACGCCGCGGCGACTGCCGCCGAGTTCCAGTTCGTCGAGCGCACGCCGTGGATTCCGGCCTTCGGGATCGACTACTACCTCGGCATCGACGGCATCAGTTTGATGCTGATGGTGCTGACCGGCTTCCTGACACCGATTGCCCTGTTGTCGTCCTGGGAGAGCGTCCACAAGAAGGTCAAGGAATTCTCGATCTTCATGCTGCTGCTCGAGACCGCCATGCTCGGCGTCTTCGCCGCTCTCGACGTCTTCCTCTTCTACGTCTTCTGGGACTTCGTCCTCATCCCGATGTATTTCCTCATCGGCGTCTGGGGCTACGACCGGCGCATCTACGCGGCCGTCAAGTTCATCCTCTACACCATGGCCGGCAGCGTGCTGATGCTCATCGCGATCATCGGACTGTCATGGCTCCACCAGGCGGCGACCGGCGAATACAGCTTCGACCTGTTGCGGCTGTACGAGCTCGACGTGCCCGAGGGGACGCAGTACTGGTTCTTCCTGGCCTTTGCCGTGGCGTTCCTGATCAAGGTGCCGCTCTTCCCCTTTCACACGTGGCTGCCGGATGCGCACGTCGAGGCCCCCACGCCCGGCTCGGTGATTCTGGCCGGGGTCATGCTGAAGATGGGCGCGTACGGCCTGATCCGCTACGCGTTTCCGCTCTTCCCGGAAGCCGCTCTCTACTTCACCCCGCTGCTGGCCACCCTTTCGGTGGTGGCCATCGTGTACGGCGCGCTCGTGGCCATGGTGCAGCCGGACATGAAGAAGCTCGTGGCGTACTCGTCGGTCAGCCACATGGGCTTTGTCGTGCTCGGCATCGCGGCGATGAATCTCCAGGGGGTGCAGGGCGGCGTGTACCAGATGCTCGCGCACGGCGTGAGCACCGGCGGCCTGTTCTGCATCGTCGGCATGCTGTCGGACAGGCGCCACACCCGCCTCATCAGCGATTACGGCGGTATCAAGGCCGTCGTCCCGCGCTTGACCGCCGCGTCGCTGGTGATCACGCTGGCCTCGATCGGCCTTCCAGGCCTCAACGGGTTCATCGGCGAGTTCCTGATCATGCTGGGGGCGTTCCGATGGGATGCGCGCTTCGTCGTGGTGGCCGGCCTCGGCGTCATTCTGTCGGCCGTCTACATGCTCTGGATGTTCCAGCGCGTGTACTACGGCGAGATCACCGACGACGACAACCGGACGATGCCGGACCTGTCGGTGCGCGAGTGGGCCATCGTGGGCCCCCTGGTCGCCGCGGCCGTGCTGATGGGCGTGGCCCCGAACCTGTTCCTGAAACCGATGGAGCCGGCCGTCGGCCGGATCGTGCAGCGGATCGAACAACATCAACCCCTGCAGGCCGGCGCCGGGCCAGGGGTCTCCGACGCGGCCGACGCGGCGACGGCACCTGCCGTATCGGACGCGCTGATCGCACTCGACGTACCTGACGCACCGTAGTTTATGTTGAGCTCCTCTTTCGACGCCGTCGTTCCCGTCCTGGTCATCACCCTCGGCGGTCTCGTCGTCCTGCTGGCTGAAGCCTTCAGGCTGAAGGACGAGCGGATGCCCATCGCGGGGCTTCCCATCATCGTGCTGGTGTCGTCCACCCTGGCGTCGGTGTTTTTGTGGGACCGCGAGGCCACCAGCTTCGGGGTGGTGACGGCCGACAACTTTGCGCTGTTCATCAACATCGTGCTGATGGCCGTGGGAATGCTCACCGTGTTCTTTGCGTCGCAGACGCTGGAGCGCGACGGGCTGCCGGCCGGCGAGTTCTACGCGCTGATGTTGTTCTCCCTCGTGGGCATGATGTTGATGGTGCAGGCCACCGATCTCCTGCTCCTGTTCCTGGCCTTGGAGACGATGTCGATCGCGGTGTACGTGCTGACGGGGATGCGGCGCGACCAGCCGGCCAGCACGGAGGCGGCCTTCAAATACTTTCTGCTCGGCGCGTTCTCCAGTGCGTTCTTTCTCTATGGCATCGCCTTCATCTATGGGCTGACCGGCAGCACGAGCCTCGACCGCGTCGGGGTGGTCATCGCTTCTCAGTCGATGAGCGGCAACCCGATGATTCTCCTGGCGGTGGGGCTGCTCATCGTGGGCTTCGGGTTCAAGATCGCTGCGGTCCCTTTCCACATGTGGTCGCCAGACGCCTACGAGGGTGCACCCGCCGTCGTCACGGGGTTCATGTCCACCGGAGTCAAGGCGGCCGCCGTCGCGGCGTTTGCCAGAGTGTTTCTCTCGGCCCTCGAGCCGATGATTGACGATTGGGCGCCGGTGCTCTGGACAGTCGCGGCCGCGACGATGATCGTGGGCACGGTGGTCGGCGTCGCCCAGACGAGCCTCAAGCGCATGCTGGCGTACTCGAGCATCGCGCACGGCGGATACCTGCTGGTCGGGCTCGTCGCAGGGAGCGACGTGGGGAAGGCGGCGCTGCTCTTCTACCTGGCGGCCTACGCCGTGACCAATCTCGGCGCCTTTGGCGTGATCGCCCTGCTCGGCTCTCGCGCGCGCGCAAACGACGACCTGCGCGACTACGCCGGCCTGTGGTACTCGCAGCCCGGCCTCGCCACGCTCATGGCGATCCTCCTGGTGTCGCTCGGCGGGTTCCCTCCGACGGCGGGCTTCATCGCCAAGTGGTTGGTCTTCAGCGCCGCCGTCGGCGCCGGCTACTACGGCCTGGCGATCATCGGCGTCCTGTCGAGCGTCGTCTCCGTGTTTTTCTATCTCCGCATCGTCGTGATGATGTACATGTCGGAGCGCGACGCCAGGCCGCAGCCCCTGCCGGTGACGGGCGTGGCGATGGCGGGGCTAGTGATTTCGGTGGCAGCCGTCCTCTACCTCGGGATCCTGCCGACGCGGCTCATCGATCTCGCGCAGGCGTCGGTGAGCACCATTTTCTAGCGACCGGCGCACCCGGGTGGGCCGGGACACATCCCGTCAGAAACTGTCCCGCCAAACGGGGTAGTTTCTTGGGAGGCTCCGCCTGAGACCAGCGAGCATGTACCCGCGGCTCCGCCTCGCGAGTGGCGGTGTTGGCTGGCCCGGCCTCCGGCCGGGCGAGCAACTTGCGTCAAGTGGCCGTGCCGGCGCAGCGCTTGCACGGGGCACCGGCGCCGTGGCTGGCGAGGACCTGAGGGTCCACCAGGGTGAGGCCGCGTGAAGCGTCATGTCCGAACCCAGGCTCTATACCGAGCTGGCATCGTGGTGGTTGCTCCTGTCCCCGCCCTCGCACTACGGTGAGGAGGCCGCCGACCTCCTGCCGGAGCTGCTGAGGGCGTCGCCCCGCCCGAAAACGCTGCTCGAGCTTGGCAGCGGCGGCGGCAGCATGGCTTGGCATTTCAAGAGACATCTCGCCTTGACGCTGACCGACCGGTCGGCCGAGATGCTCGCCGTCAGCCGCAGCGTCAATCCCGAGTGCGAGCACATTCTGGGCGACATGAGATCGCTCGCCCTGGACCGCAACCTTCGACATCGTGTTCGTGCACGATGCGATCATGTACGCCACCTCACCGGACGACGTCCGCGCGGTCCTCGCGACGGCGGCCCGTCATTGTCGGTCCGGCGGCACCCTCATGATCGTGCCGGACTGCGTGCGCGAATCCTTCGAGCCCACGACGTCGCACGGTGGCGAGGACGGCGACGACGGACGGGCCTTGCGCTACCTGGAATGGACGTGGGACCCCGACTCGTCCGACCATACGTGCGAGGTGGCGTTTGCCTTCCTGATGCGGGAGGCGGATGGCCGCGTGCACACGGACAGCGACCGGCATCAGTTCGGCGTATTTGCCCGCGCGGACTGGCTCCAGTGGCTGAGCGACGCGGGGTTCGACGGGCGATCGCGGCTCGACCCGTGGAAGCGCGACGTCTTCCTGGGCGTGAGAGGATGAGGCGCAACCAGTCAAGGAGTAAGCGATGCCGACAGCGAGACGCTTCCCAAAGCCGGTGAGCGACGCCGTGCATACCGAGCGCATGTTGGGGATCCAGGCCGGGAAGGAGCATCGCTTCACCGGGATCTGGGCCGTCGTCGTCGGCGGGCGGGTGTTCGTCCGCTCGTGGACCATGAAACGGGACGGGTGGTACCACACGCTGCTGACCGACCCGTTGGGATCGATGTCGGTCGGTGGCCGAGAGGTCCGGATGCGTGCGCGTCGGACGCGGAGTGAGCGCCTGCTCGCGGCGGTGGACGCCGCCTACGAGGCGAAGTACCACACGCCGGCGTCGCGACAATATGTGCGAGGGTTTGCGCGGGGTCGCCGACGCGAGACGACCACGGAACTGCTGCCCCGATGAGGCCGCCTGTTCACGCGAGCCTGGCCGGCGAGCGATCGACCTATTTGTGCCGCGCGGCGGCGACGACGGCCGCGGCCAGCTGCTGATCCTCTTCCTCGAGGACGGTTCGGACGTCGATCACCACGCGGTCGCCCTCGATCCTGGCCAGAATCGGCGGATCCTGAACTCTCAAGCGCGCCTCCAGGGCGCCTGCCGACAAATCGTCAGGCTGAACCGAGACGAGAACGGTCGCCAGGTCGATGCCCGGCGCGCTCCCGCCTCCGACGGCGGATGCGCCAGTAACGAGCGTGGCCGGCACGCCGGCTGCCGAGAGCGTGGCCGCCAAGGCTCGCGCACGCACGGTGAGCGACTCGGCCGTCATGTGAATCATGCGAAGAACCGGCACCGTTTCCACCGCGCGTCCAGCGTGGTATTCGACCAGCGTGCCTTCCAAAGCCGAGAGCGTGAGCTTGTCAACCCGCAGGGCACGCATCAGGGGATGCTTCTGGAGGCTCGCAATGAGATCCCGCCGCCCGATCACGATTCCCGCCTGGGGGCCACCGAGGAGCTTGTCGCCGCTGAAGCAGATCACATCGACGCCGGCGCGCACGGAGGCCTGCACCGTCGGCTCCGACGCCAACGATTCGAGGAGGGCGCCGCTCCCGAGGTCTTCCACCAGCGGCACCCCCGCGTCATGGGCCGCCCCGACCAGGTCGGCGAGCTCCGGGCGCTCGGTGAAGCCTTCGATGCGAAAGTTCGATGGATGCACGCGGAGCCACAGGGCCGTCCGCGGGCCGACGGCCGCGCGGTAGTCGCTGACACGCGTGCGATTGGTCGTGCCGACTTCGCGCAGGACGGCGCCCGACTGCGCCATCACGTCGGGTACGCGGAAGCCGCCGCCGATCTCGACCAACTCGCCCCGCGACACCACCACCTCGCGCCCGGCGGCCAGCGCGGCGAGGACGAGCAGGGCCGCGGCGGCGTTGTTATTGACGACAACGGCGGATTCGGCCCCCGTGATCCGGGTGAGCAGCGCTTCGGCATGGGCCGTTCTCGACCCCCGAGCGCCCGAGGCGAGGTCGTATTCGAGGTTGGTGTAGCCCCGCGCGAGGGCATCCAGCCGCTGCCGCGCGCTCTCGGCCAGCGGCGCCCGCCCGAGATTCGTGTGGATGACGACTCCGGTGGCGTTGATGACGCGCCTGAGCGACCCGCGGACCTGCCGCGCCAGCACGTGAGAGGCCTGAGCCTCGATCCGTTCAGCGGCCGCCTGTTGATCGAGGGGGCCGGCGGCGGCGTCCGCGGCGATTGTGACCCTAAGCTCGGCCGTGGCGTCGCGAAGGGCGGCGATCGTGGCCGCCGTCCCGTACGCGCGCTCGCAAGCGGCAATACCGGGCCGCTGGCGGAGCTGGTCGATCGACGGAATCGCACGGTAGCCGCGCATCGCCGCTATTGTAGGCACGTTGTGCAGTTCGCCGTCGCAGGTGCTACGATCATCGTCCCATGGCCGTTGATCGCCGCACCCGGCCCCTGGAGCGCTTCTGGCCCTACGCCGAGCATCCCGAGGAGCCGACCGCAGAAGAGCTCGCGTCGCTCGACCCCGATCTGCACGCGGCGCTGTTCGGCCCGCGCGACCTGCCATTTTCCATGACGCTGGTGTTCGCGCCGTTCGACGGTCCCGACTATGCGCGTGCGGTGGATCTCGCCCGCGAGTCGGCCGAGTACCGCGAGGTCGGGGAGGGGGCCAGCCTGCGCCATCGCGCACGATTTTTTCCAGGCGACGCCCTGCGGCTTCGCGACGTCTTCGAGCTGACGGCTCATCACCCGACCACCGAAGTGCTGATCGACGATCGGCCGATCCCCTACGCGCGAGAGCTGTGGCTGCCGCTGCTCTGGTTTCTGTTGCTTCGATGAGGCGATTGTCCAGAAATGCCGCCCAAGACCAACGAGTTCGAACAGGAGATCATGCGGCTCGAGTCTGAGATCCGGCGACTCGAGGCCGAATACAACCAGTTCTTCGCCGGCCGGCTGCCCCGGCTGCCGTGGGAAACCCGCGCGCGCATCGACGCCCTGATGAAGCGCTACGATCGCATGAACTTGACCAACACGGCACAACGGTTCCGATTCGAGTCGGTGCAGGCACGCTTCACCGCGTTCTGCGAACTGTGGGAACGCCAGCTGAACGCGCGCGAGGGCATGAAGCCGCTCAGGGGTCACCGCGGACCGGCCGTACCCGAGAGGCGCGCCGAGGACCCCGGCGCGCGACCCGCCGGCGGAGCGCGCGTCGTCCACGAGGCCGCGCTCAGGGACCCGGCGCAGGATTCGCGCCGGCTGATGGATTTGTACGAGCGTCTGTCCGACGCCCGGAAAGCCGCCGGTGAAGTCCCGCTGCCGTATCACCGATTCGTGGCCGTCGTGCGCGCGCAGGTCAACAAACTGGGGGACGGAGCGCACGACATCTCGTTTCGCGTGAGCGTGAAGGACGGAAAGGTCTCGCTCACGGCGAGGCGCACGCCCTGATGTCCGGGGAGATGAGAGCGCCCGGCGGCGCCGTGGGAGGGGAGAACCCCGGCGCCGGGGGGAAGGTCCGGCGCCGGGCAGGTCAAGCGGTCAGATCCGGACGACGTTACCGGCCTGAGGGCCCTTGGGGCCGTCGACGATTTCGAACTCGACGTTCTGTCCTTCCTCGAGCGAACGGAACCCTGAACCCTGAATGGCCGAGTAGTGCACGAAGACGTCGCTGCCGCCTTCGCGCTCGATGAACCCGTACCCCTTGGCGTTATTGAACCACTTGACCTTACCTGTGATGCGCATCGTTTCTTCTTCCTGGCTTGCTGGGAGCGGCGCCCCCAGACTGTCTTCACCCGTCCATCGACTTGACAGCCGGGTCGTGCAAACAAAAAAAAGGCCGCACGCGCGGCCTTTCTCGGGTCCCGAAAAGCTGGACCGCACTGGGATGATACCGGCGTCCCCTTACGCCTGTCAATCGACAGCCGTTTACTCCCGACGTTACTTTTCACATTTTCGCGATCAATGCGCCGGTTGGTGTCAGGGTCTGGCAGACGTTCCCCCCGCTCCCCGGGGACCAGCATCCGGCCAACGGCATCAGGAGACGCGATCCGCATGCGCCGAGCGATCTTGAGTGTGTCCGACAAGTCGGGATTGGTCGAATTCGCCAGGGGACTCGGCGATCGCCAGTTTGAACTCGTGTCGACGGGAGGCACGGCCCGGGCCCTGGCCGACGCCGGTCTCCCCGTGGTCAACATCGCCGAGGTGACGGGGTTCCCAGAGATGATGGACGGTCGCGTCAAGACGTTGCATCCTCTCGTGCATGGAGGCATCCTCGCGCGACGTTCCCACGCCGAGGATCTCGAGGCCGCGAGGGCCCATGGTATCGGCCTGGTCGATCTCGTCTGCGTCAACCTCTATCCCTTCGTGCAGACGGCCGCGCGTCCGAGCGTGTCGTTCGACGACCTCATCGAGCAGATCGACATCGGCGGGCCGAGCCTTGTGCGCGCCGCGGCGAAGAATTTCCGAGACGTCCTCGTCGTGGTCAGCCCCGCGGACTACCAGGCCGTGCTGGCAGCGCTCGACCGCGAGGATGGCCCCTCGCCGGCCTTTCGCTTCGACCTGGCCCGGCGGGCGTTCCAGCACACCGGAGCCTACGACGGGGCCATCGCCTCGACGCTGAGCGATGTCGAGGCGGACGGCGCGACCTTCGCCAGGCCGGAGGCCGGCGCCCGCCTGGCACCGGCCTATCTGACGCTCGAGGCGCGGAAGATTCGAGACCTCCGCTACGGTGAGAACCCACACCAACTGGCGGCCTGGTACGCCGTCGAGCCGCTCGCGGCCCTGGGCGCCCCGTTGGTCTTGCAGGGCAAGGAGCTGTCCTTCACCAATCTGCTGGATCTCGACGCCGCGGCGCGCATCGTGCTGGAATTCGACGAACCCGCGGCGTGTGTGATCAAGCACACCAACCCGTGCGGGGCGGCAACGGGGGCGACGCCGGCCGATGCCTACATCCGCGCGCGGCAGGCCGACGCCCTCGCCGCGTTTGGCGGCATCGTCGGCCTGAATCGACCGTTGGACGAGCCGACCGCACAGGCGATCGTCTCGACGTTCATCGAGGCGGTCATTGCGCCGGAGGTGCTGCCCGACGCCCTCCCCATCCTCGCCACCAAGGCCAACATGCGGGTGGTCACGGCCAACCTGTCGGCGCTGGCGACTTCCCGTGTCCATGCCCGCGAGCTGCGATCGATCCTTGGCGCGCTGCTGCTCCAACAGAGGGATGAAGTGCTCGAAGGGCGAGCGGTCTGGCCGTCCGGCACCTTGAAGGTCGTCACCAAGCGCCAGCCCACACCCCGGGAATGGGAGGCGCTTCGCTTTGCGTGGCGCATCATGGCCCATGTCAAGTCGAACACCGTGATCTTCACGGACCAGCATCAGACCAGAGCCATCGGCGCGGGCCAGATGAGCCGAGTTGACGCCGTCAAGGTGGCCACGATGAAGGCGGCCGGATGGGACCCGGGTATCGACCGGCCGCTGGCCGAAACCGTCGCAGCTTCAGACGCCTTCTTTCCCTTCCGAGACGGCCTGGATGCGGTGGCGGCCGCCGGGGCCACGGCGGTCGTTCAGCCGGGTGGGTCGGTGCGTGACGAAGAGGTGATTGCGGCCGCCGACGAGCACGGGCTGGCGATGATCTTCACCGGGCGGAGACACTTTCGGCATTGAGCGATCGAGCCGGCGGCGCGCCCGGCCGGCTACCGAGTGTCGGCAAACCTCGCGATGAGCTCCGGTGGGGTGACCGATGCCGGCCCGAACCTGCCAACCACGAGGCCTGCGGCTTCATTGGCCAGCTGCGCCGCCTCCATCATCGTCGCGCCGCCGGCGAGGGCGATCGCAAGCGTCGCGATCACCGTGTCCCCAGCGCCGGTGACGTCGGCCACTTCCCGCGCGGCCGCGGGAAGGTGGCCCTCGACTCCGTCGCACGCGAGCCACATGCCGTGCTCGCCGCGTGTGATGATGACCCCGTCGCACTGTGCCCGCTCCCGGAACGCCGTTGCCGCGCGCCTGGCGTCGTCTTCGCCGCGAATCCGCACGTTGGTGGCGATTTCCGCTTCATGATGGTTGGGCGTGATCAGCGTGGCACCCGCGTAGAAATCAAGGTGCGGGATCTTCGGGTCCACCAGGATCGGCACGCCGAGATGTCGGCCCGCGGCCACCAGGGATGTCATCAGACGAGCGGACACTGCGCCTTTCACGTAGTCCGAGACGACGATGGCGTTGACACCGGGTGTTCGAGCGATGACCTGCGCGATGAGCGCATCCTCGATGGCAGCCGACGCCGGGTCGTCGCATTCGTAGTCCACGCGTGCCACCTGCTGCTTGCGTGTCGTGACGATGCGCACCTTGGCTGTCGTGCGCCGGCGCTCGTCGGTGACCAGCCCATCGACGGGGACGTCCGCTGAACGAAGCAGATCGCGCAGCTGGCCCGCCGCCTCGTCCGCCCCGAGGAGCCCGACCAGGTCGACCCGCGCGCCAAGCCGCCGCGCGTTCATCGCGACGTTGCCGGCTCCCCCGGCGCGGTACTCGTCCCGCTCGAAGGCGACCACGGGCACCGGGGCCTCCGGCGAGATCCTCGAGACCTGCCCGACGATGAACTGATCGAGCATGACGTCGCCGACGACGAGGATGCGGCGACCATTGCTGATGAGGCCGACCATCTCTTCGACGCGCGCCGGCGACAGCGGAGGCACGGGGAGGGGCACTACGGCAGGCCCCCGTCCCGATTGGCCGCAAACGGCAGCGTCAAGAGCACCAGGAAGAGCATCAGGAACTCGGAATCGCCGAAGTTGAACTCGAAGAGCCCGGCCGTGAGCATCGCCACGACGGCCCCGAGCGCCGACGCCGCCAGCACGCGCTGGCGCGGCCGGCTGACCATCGGCCGCAAGCCGCCAATCGCGCGCCCGACGAACCAGAGCCACAGCAGCAGGGCCGGCAGGCCACGCTCGGCCGCGATCTGCATCGGCACGTTGTGCAGGTGCATGTTCTGCTCCTGGACGGCCGTCGCGACGCGGTAATCGGGATAGACGCGCCCGATCATGTCGGGGCCGACTCCGGTCAGCGGGTAGTCGCTGACGATGGCCGCTCCCGCCTGCAGCATCGCGACGCGGTCGCGGCTCGTCGGATCGTTCAGATCCACGATCGAATAGATGCGATCGGTCAACGTCGAAGGCCCCACCGCCATCACCACCGCGGCCACGATCGGCAGAAGCGCCACTAGGCGAAAGTCGCGAAGCATGAACAGCATGCCGACGCCGGCCATGACACCGACCATGGCGCTCCGCGTGAACGTGATCAACAGGCTCACCACGAGTGCCGGCATGACGATGAGCGCCCAGCCGCGGTCGCGCGACTCGAAGAGCAGCCTGGCCACCGTGGCGCAGATGACCAGCATCAAGGTGCCGGAGTAGGTCATCCAGTGCGAGAGCGTTCCCTGCACGCGCCGGCCGGTGCTGTCGTAGTCGAGCACGCCGTACTGGACGACGCCGTAGATGGCGCTGACGGCGCCGACCGTGATGACGATCTGGAGCAGCGTCCGCGCGCGCGGGCCTCGTCCGTAGTCGTAGACGACCGGGACCAGCGCGAACAGCGACAGCTGCTTGCAGTCGGTGACGCTGACGACGGGGTCGCGGGAAAAGCCCGCGGAGAGCAGCGTCAGCGCCGCGTAGCCCACCAGCGGCCAGAAGAACGCCGGCGCGTCGAGGCGCTCTTTCCGGGAGAGGTGCGCGGCCAGCCAGCACAATCCCGCGACACTCAACAGGATCTGTGAGATGGCGATCGACAGCTGTGCCGCGGCCACCGTGCCCGCGAGCGCGAAGAACCCGACCCGATCGAGGCGGTCGCTGCGGGCGGCACCCGCCGCGAGGCTGAGCGTCGTCACGGTCCGTGCGTCTCCGAACTCAACAGTCGCTCGGCGGCCTCGACCACGCGCCCCGGCTCGATGCGCGTGAGACACCTGAAATCGCCGGGTTCACACCGGCGCTGATGACACGGCCGGCAGGGGAGTGGCCCAGCCTCGACCGCCAGCGCCGTGCCCGCGTCCCCCCGCCAGGGCATCGACCGCCCGGGCAGCGTGGGCCCGAAGATCGCCACAATCGGCACGCGACTGGTCGCGGCCACGTGCAGCGGCCCGCTGTCGCCCCCGATGTACAAGGCCGCCCGTCCGACCAGGGCGCGTAGTTCCGACAAGTCAAACTCCCCGCAGGTGACCACGCCCTCGCCAGCGTGTCCCGCCAGGCCGCGCGCCTGGGTCGCCACCTCCAGCGCCGCGCCTTGCTCCGAGGGCCCCGACGTGATGATAATCCGGCGCCCTGAGTCGCGGCGCGCCAGCGCCGCGATCGCCGTCGCAAAATGCGCGGGCGGCCAACGCCGAAAGGGGTTGCCGGCGCTCACATGGACGACCACGATGGCGGCGTCGGGCGGCACCCCCGCGTCGGCGAGTCGTCGATCGACCCTGGCCGTGGCCAGCCCGTCCGCCGTCATTGCTACCGGGGTGCTTTCGACTTCGGCGGGCGGGACGCCGAGCATGGCCGCCAGATCCCACTGATTGACGACCGAGTGTCGCGGCGGCACGAGAGACGGCGTCCACGGGTGCAATTCGGTGTACGCCCATTGCCGCCAGGGCACGGCGTAGCCGAGTCGTCGTCGAGCTCCCGTCGCCGCGGTCAACCACGCGCTGCGAGGCCCGCCGTGAAAGTCGACGACGACATCAAAGCGCTCGCGGCGGAGCTGCCACGCGAGCCGGAGGTCGTAAGAGAATCGTCCGAGGCCTCGTGGCCGCGCCGCGGCGATGACCCGGTCGAGGTGGGGGTTCTGCCGGACGATCGGCTCTGCTTCCTGTTCGACCAGATACACGATCTCCGCACTCGGAAAACGCCGCCGGAGGGCCGCCACGGCCGGCGTCGTGAACACGACGTCGCCAATCAGGCGCAGGCGGATCAGCAGGATTTTCAGGGCTCGACCGTCGCCTCGTCGATCAGCATCACCGGAATCTCGTCCTTGATCGGATACACACGGTGGCAGTCGCGGCACTTCAGCGCCGTATCGTCCTTGACGAGGTCGACGGGCGCCCTGCAGGCCGGGCACGCCAGGATCTCCAGCAGTTCCGGGTCGATCGGCATGAAAGCACTATACCTCCAGACCTCGGGCACGTGGGGCAGGGCCGGCGAGCGCCGACAGGCGGGGGGAAATCGGGCGCCGAACGGACTAAGATCTGGGAATGCCCAGGATCCTGCTCGTCGCGGTCGTGCTGTGGTGGGCCCACCCGGCGGTGGCGCAACCGGTCGCACGATCGAGTCCGGCGGCGACGGCGAAAGCGGACGCCTACTACGAGTTCGTCCTCGCCCGGTATCTGGAGGAACGCGGGGACGTCGCGGCGGCGCTCGACGCCCTCCAGCGTGCACAAGCCCTGGATCCCACCTCGGCCGACATCGTGGCGGAGCTTGCGTCCTTCTATTCCAAACACGACAAGGCGGAGGCCGCGCTCGAGGCCGGCGAGCGTGCCCTCGTGATCAACCCGGAGAACCTGGAGGCGCATCTGGTCCTTGGTCAGATGCTGGCGGCGGCGGTGGACTCGGGAGGGCGGTCCCTTGGTGGGCGCACGCGAGATCAGATGCGCACGCAAGCGATTGATCACCTGCTGAAGATTCTCGACACGCCAACGATGGCGACGGCGCTGGACCTGCAACTGACGCTCGCGCGTCTGTTGGTGCAGGCCCGGCGTGGCGACCGGGCGGTTCCGATCCTCGAAAGCATCATCTCGCAGGTGCCCTTCGCCGCCGAACCGTTCACGTTGCTGGCCGATGCCCGCCTCGTGATGGGCGACGTAGAGAAGGCGGTCGAGGCCCTCGAGGCCGCCGGTGCTCGCAATCCCCGGCACTATGTGTCGCTCGGTGAGTTGTACGAACGCCAGCAGCAATGGGAGGAGGCGGCCAACGCGTACGAGCGTGCCCTGGCGAACCCGCGTTTGGCGTCGCGCGATCTGCAGCTTCGATGGGCCGCCGCGCTCTTGAACGTTCCGGGCAGGCAGGCGGCCGCGCGTGCGCGCGACGGCCTCAGGGACCTTCTCGTCACGCGCCCGGACGATGCGCGCGGGCTGTTTCTCCTGTCGTCGGCCAGCCTGCAGCTGGGGGATGTCGAGGGGGCCGAAGCCGCGGCGCTGAAGCTGCTCGCCCTCAACCCGGGCAGCCTCGAAGGTCTGCATGCCCAGTCGGCCGCCCTGTCGGCCCGGGGCGCCCATCGTGCGGTGGTCGACCTGCTCGCGCCGCTCGAGAAGGACGCCTCCCGCGCGAAGGGACGCGAAGGCTACGCGGCGTTCCTGCTGTCACAGCTCGCCCATGCGCACTCCGAACTGGGTGAGCATGAGGCCGCCGTGCGCGTGCTGACCGCGGCGATCGCCAGCGATCCGCTGAGCGCCAATGCGCTCAACTCGCTGGGGTATGCGCTGGCCGACCGTGGCGAGCGTCTCGCCGATGCGGTGGCCTTTATCGAGCGCGCGCTCAAGATCGATCCCGACAATCCAGCGTTTCTCGACAGCATGGGGTGGGCGCTGTTCAAGCAGGGACGCCACCTCGACGCCGAACCGTACTTGCGAAAAGCCGCCACTGCGCTGCCCAGCCAGTCGGTGATTCAGGATCACTTCGGGGACGTGCTCGCGGGCCTCAAGCGGTATCAGGATGCCGTGGCCGCATGGGAGCGCGCCCTGGCCGGAGACGGTGAGGACATCGATCGGGCGACGATCGAGCTGAAGATCAAGGGCGCTCGAGGCCGCAAACCGTGAGGGTGGCGCCACTCGCCGCGGGGCAGCCGCGGGTGGTCGCCGGCCGTCTGGCGATCGGCCTGGCGGGAGTGGCGATGCTGGCCGCCTGCGCCGCTCGAGCCCCCGCGCGCCCCGTCGGCCCGCCGATGCCGGATCAGTCGGCGCTCGACGCCTTCGCGCAGGCGACGAGGCCGTGTGTCGGGCTCCGGACGGTGACCGGCGAGCTGCGGCTCACGGGCCGCGCGGGAACGGACAAGATTCGCGGCACGCTTCACGCGGGGCTTGCGGCACCGGCTTCCATCCGCTTCGAGGCCGTCGCGCCGTTTGGTCCCCCGGTGTTCATCCTGGCGGGGCAGAATGATCGAGCCACGCTCCTGTTTCCCCGCGACTCGCGCGTGCTCGCGGACGCTGCGGTTCCGCAAGTGCTGGAGCGGTTGACCGGCATCGCCTTGTCGGCACAAGACGTGCGGCTGATCCTGACGAGCTGCCTGTCGGACTCCCCGCCGCAGGAGGGGCGGTCCTGGTCGGGCGGTTGGCAGGCCGTGACGCTCGATGCCGGCGTGACGGCGTACCTGAAGCGCGTCGATGCCGCGCCGGCGGTGGTCGCGGCGGATTTTCGATCGTGGCGCGTGGACTACGCGGACCACCTCGCCGGCCGTCCCCGCCTCGTCCGCATTCGCAGCGCGGATGACGGCCGCGTCGATCTGACGGCGAGGTTGGCGCAAGTGAATATCAATACCGGCATCTCCGACCGCGCGTTCGTCGTGGACGTGCCCCCCGACGCCGTGCCGCTGACCCTCGAGGAGTTGCGCGCGGTGGCGCCCCTCAAAGGATCCGACTGATCCCGTGCCCACCTCGTCGTCGATCACGCTGCCGGCGTTTGCCAAGATCAACCTCGATCTGCGCATCCTTGGCGTCCGCCCGGACGGGTTCCATGATCTCCGCACGGTGTTTCAGTCGGTCGCCCTCTACGATGTGATTACCGTTACCGCGCGGCGCGGCGCGTTCGTCATCGAATGCGATGATCCGACGATCCCGACCGACCAGCGCAATCTGATCTGGAGGGCGGCGACGCTGCTGTGGCGCAGGGGACTGAGGCGCGCGAGTCAGGAGCCCCGTGACGCGCTCGTCACGCTCAAGAAGCGCATCCCTCAGGAGGCGGGGCTCGGCGGCGGCAGCGCCGACGGCGCGATGGCGCTACTCGGACTGGCGCGCCTCTGGCGGCTCGACCTCGACCTGCCGACACTGGCCCGCCTCGCGGGCGCGTTGGGAGCCGACGTGCCGTTCTTCCTGGTTGGCGGCACGGCGCTGGGACTCGGGCGCGGTGATGACATCTACCCGCTCACGGATCTGCCGCGGACGCACGTGGTCGTGGTCCGCCCGCAATTCGGCGTCTCGACGGCCGACGCCTACGGCTGGTTCGACAACGAACCACGCCGGCGTCGCACGGCGCGGTCCGATCGGCAAGGCCTGCCGGCCCATTGGCCGACGTGGACCGCGGGACTGCGCAACGACCTGGAAGACGTGGTGGCGCGGCGGCATCCGCCGATCGCCCGGATCAAGCAGGCGCTCATGGAGGCTGGCGCGGTGTTTGCGGCGATGTCGGGGTCGGGATCGGCGGTTTTCGGCCTGTTCGAGCGGGATGACGCGGCCAAACGCACCGCCCAGGACCTGTCGCGCCCGGGGTGGCATGTGCGGTATACACGGACCGTGTCGCGTGCGGAGTACGGCCTGCGGCTTCGTCCGGCGCTTGCGGGCGCCGAGCCGCTCGTATAAGCTAAACGATTGCACCAGCAAAGGAATTCCCACTGGGGCGTGGCCAAGCGGTAAGGCGCGGGTCTTTGGAACCCGTATTCGAAGGTTCGAATCCTTCCGCCCCAACCACTGTGTGACGAGCTGTCCTCGATCTGGACCATGCGACCTACCGGATACGGCGATCTGAAAGTGTTTTCGGGGAGCGCTCACCCGCAGCTCGCCAGGGACATCTGCGAGTTCCTGGGCGTGTCGCTCGGCCAGTGCCGGCTGCGCCGCTTTCCAGACACGGAAGTCTCGTTTCAAATCGACGAGAACATTCGGGGCACGGACGTCTTCATCGTGCAGCCGACCTGCGCGCCCGTCGATGAACACCTCGTCGAGCTGTTGATCATGGTCGATGCCTTTCGGCGCTCGTCGGCCTCACGGATCACGGCCGTGCTGCCCTACTACGGATACGCGCGGCAGGATCGCAAGGACAAGCCGCGCGTGCCGATCTCGGCAAAACTCGTCGCCAACGTGCTCAGCGCGGCCGGGACGAACCGGGTGTTGACCATGGACTTGCACAAGGCGCAGATCCAGGGGTTTTTCGACATCCCGGTGGACCACTTGTTCGCGGCGCCGGTCATCATCGACTATCTGGCTCGCCAGGACTTCGAGCGTCTGACGATCGTCGCGCCCGACGCCGGCGGCGCCGAACGGGCCCGCGCCTATGCCAAGCGCCTTGGGGCCGAACTGGCGGTCATCGACAAGCGCCGCAGCGACGACGGGACCGCAGAGGTCATGAACGTCATCGGTGAAGTGGGTGGCCGCACCTGTGTGATCGCGGATGACATCATCGATACAGCGGGCACCATTCAAAAGGGCGCGCAGGCCCTGATGGACGCCGGCGCCGAGCGTGTCGTCGCGTGCGCCGTGCACGGGGTGCTGTCTGGTCCCGCCATCGAACGCATCGAAAAAGCGCCGATCGATCGGCTGATCATCACCAATACGATTCCGCTGACCGGCGAGCGGACCAAGTGCGGCAAGATCGTCGAGCTGTCGGTGGCCCGCTTGCTCGGCCAGGCGATTCGCAGCATTCACGAGGAGACCTCGGTCAGCTCGTTGTTCGTCTGAGGCGGGCGGCCCTGAGCGGAGCACTCACCACCCACGAACTCACAAACTCGGAACTCACAACTCAGAACTCACAACTCACAACTCACATGGAAGCAACACTCGACGCAGTACAACGGAGCACGCGGGGTAAGAACGACGCACGACGGCTGAGGGCGGCAGGCAGAATCCCGGCCGTGATCTACGGCACCCAGAAGGAGGGCGACACGGGCCACACGGTCGAGGTGGCTGTCGATCCCAAGCCGCTGATGCGGATTCTGCACGGGGGGCTCAACACCCTCATCACGCTCAAGGTCGATGGCGTCGGGGACGCACGGGTGCTGGTGAAGGAGTTCCAGGTCGACCCGACCACGCAGCAGATGCTCCATGCCGACTTCTATCGGGTCAACATGGACCGGCGCATCACGGTCACGGTGCCCGTCGTCATCAAGGGCGAGGCGCGTGGCGTCAAGCTCGAAGCTGGCGTGCTCGACTTCGTGAACCGCGAAATCGAGGTGGAATGCCTGCCGGCCGAGATCCCTGACTCCATCGAAGTCGACGTCAGCGATCTGGGCTTGAACGACGCGATCCACCTGCGCGACGTCACGGTTGGCGTCGGCTGGACGCCCCTCAGCGACGCGGACCTGATGCTGGTCCACGTCATCATGCCGCGTGCGGTCGAGGAACCGGCGCCGGTGGAGGGCGCGGTCGTGGCGGCGGCGCCGACCGAGTCCGCTGAACCCGAGGTGATCAAGAAGGGCAAGACGGAGAAGGAAGGCGAAGAGGCGGCACCGGCGGCGGCGAAGGACAAGAAGGACAAGAAGTAGACGTGAAGCTGGTCGTCGGGCTCGGCAATCCGGGGCCGCAGTATCGCGACACCAGGCACAACGTCGGGTTCTGGGTCATCGACGAACTGGCCCGGCGCTGGGAGCTCGAGACCGCCTGGCGCGAGCGAGACGATACGCTGTGTGCACGAAAGGCCGGTGGCGCGATTCTGGCCAAGCCGCTGACCTACATGAACCTCAGCGGTTTCGCCGTGTCGCGACTTCGGCACTTCTTCCAAGTCGAGGTGCCGGACCTGCTGGTGGTCGTCGACGAGGTGGCGCTGCCCCTGGGGCGGCTGCGTGCCCGGGCACGGGGCGGCGCGGGCGGGCACAATGGGCTACGATCGATTGTCGAGCAGCTGGGCTCCGAAGACGTCGCGCGGCTGAGAGTCGGCGTCGGACGAGGCGACGCGCGACGCGATTTGGCGGACCATGTGCTGTCGAGGTTCGAGCCCGACGAGCGAGAGACGATTCAGGCGGCCGTGCTGCGGGCCGCCGACGCCGCGGAGATGTTCGTCTCCGAAGGCATCGAGCGTGTGATGAACACGTTCAACGCAGCGACGGACACGGAGAGCGGGTAGGTCACAACGACCGCCCTGATCACTCCTTGCCACTTCGGTGGCTCTCGGGGCCTCCCGAGATCCACGAGGAGCTGTCGATGACACGAACGTACGAACTGGTCTACATCATCAGACCCGACGCGACCGAAGAGCAGGTCGCCGCGCTGCACGAGCAGGTGCAGCAGATTGTCGGGCGCATGGGCGGCACGCTGGCCTCGTCCGAGGCGCAGCAGACGTTCAACGGCCGTCGCCGGCTGGCCTATGAAATCGGCCATCACAAAGAGGGGATCTACGTCCTCGAGGTCATCACGGGCGGCGGGGACCTGGTGCGGGAGCTCGACCGGCGCCTCAAGGTCACTGAAGGCCTGCTGCGCCACCTGATCGTGCGCGTGGACGAGGATCAGATCAAGGCCAACCGTGCGCGCACCAAGCGGCAGGAGGAATCCCGACGCCGGCGCGTCGCGCGCGGGCTGCCCCCCGATCGCCAACCCGGAGAGGGCCCGCAGGCAGACGATTCGGATGACGCCGGCGATTACGACGGCGTCGAGGTGGAGGCGTAATCATGCCAATGGGACGAGGGCGCTCGGGCGGGCCGGGACGCGGCCGCGGAGACGACAAGAAGGGCGACGGCAAGCAGGGCGGGCAGCGGCGCGGCCTGTTTCGACGCCGCAAGGTCTGCAAGTTCTGCGCGGATAAAATTGACGACATCAACTACAAGGACGTGAAGCTGCTCAGCGGCTTCGTGCCGGAACGCGGCAAGGTGCTGCCGCGCCGGATCTCGGGCACGTGCGCGAAGCATCAACGGTCGCTGCGCATCGCCATCGTGCGGGCACGCCAGTTGGCGCTGCTCCCGTACGCGTCGGATTAGCCGGGGAGACAGGACGCGTCATGGAAGTCATCCTGAGAGATCACGTCGAACACCTCGGCAAACGCGGCGAGATCGTCAAGGTCGCCGACGGGTTTGCCCGCAACTATCTCCTGCCCCGAAAGCTGGCGCTGCCGGCAACCGACTCGAATCGCAAGTGGGTCGAACGGGAACGGAAGATCGCCGAGGCACGCGACTCCGAGCAACGCGGCGCGGCCGAGGCCATCGCGCTGCGGCTCAACGCGCTGGAGATCACCATCGCGCGCAAGGTGGGGGAGAACGACCAGCTCTACGGGTCGGTGACCAACGGCGATTTGGCAGAAGTGCTGGCGGAGAAGGGATTTCCGATCGACCGCCGCAAGATCCTGTTGCCCGATCCCCTCAAGGT
This sequence comes from Acidobacteriota bacterium, assembly GCA_052389315.1. Lineage (GTDB taxonomy): Bacteria > Acidobacteriota > Vicinamibacteria > Vicinamibacterales > UBA2999 > JACCSI01. Next base: position 77,556 of record JBQTIE010000084.1, on the reverse strand, counting down.
GCTGGGCGAAGCGACCGTCCCGGTCAAGCTGCACCGTGAGGTCGTGGCGCAGCTGAAGGTCATCGTCGCGAAAGACGACTAGCTAGCGAGGCTTCGCCTCAGACCGCCGAGCATGTTGGGCGGTGAGGCTCCGCCTCGCTAGTGGCAGTATTGGTTTTGCCCGGCCTCCGGCCGGGCGAGAAAACTTGCCTCAAGCGGTTGGAAATCTGGAGAGTCAAGTTTTCTAGGGCCGAAGGTGGGGCGGAGCCGGGAGCGGGTCGGGCACCTGCCCCATCCGCCCCTCCACTGCTTGTCGCTCGCACCGGCGCCGTTCCAGCCGTATCATCTCCCACGTGGCCGACGTCGCGACACCCTCCGCTCCTGATCGGACGCTTCCGCACAACCTCGACGCCGAACGCTCCGTCCTCGGCGCGATTCTGATCGACAACGAAGCCTTCAACGTCGCTGCCGCCGCGATCACGCCGCGCGCGTTCTTTCGCGATGCGCATCGGCGAATCTTCGATTGCATGATCTCGCTGGCCGAGCGCAGCCAGCCGATCGACCTCGTCACGCTGAAAGACGAGCTCGAGCGGGCGGGAGATCTCGATGAAGTCGGCGGTCCGGCCTACGTCGCCTCCCTGATCGACGGCGTCCCGCGCGCGACCAACGTGGAGTACTACGCGCGAATCGTGAAAGAGAAGTCCACGCTGCGAAGCCTGATCTTCTCGGCCAACAAGATTCTCGCCAACGCGTACGAAGCCGACCAGGACGCCGATCTGGTGCTGGACGAAGCCGAGAGTGCGATTTTCTCGGTGGCCGACGATCGCATTCGGGCGGGCTTCGTGCCGATGCGGGAGCTGGTCAAGGCCAGCTTCCCGAAAATCGAGCAGCTCTTCGAGCACAAGAGCCTGATCACCGGCGTCGCCACGGGCTTCACTGAAATCGACAAGCTCACGCGGGGGTTCCAGCGCGGCGACCTGATCATCGTGGCCGCGCGTCCGTCGATGGGGAAGACGAGCCTCGTGCTCAACATCGCGCAGCACGTCGCGACCTCGTCGGGCATCGTGGGGTTCTTCAGCCTCGAGATGTCCAAGGAACAGCTCTTCATGCGCCTGCTGGCCTCAGAGGCGCGGATCGACAACTACCGCCTCATGAGCGGGCAGATCGGGCAGCGCGAGTACGGCGGCATCACGCACGCGCTCGAGGTGCTGAGTGCCTCACACCTGTACATCGACGACACCGCGGGTGCGGGCGTGCTCGAGATGCGCGCGAAGGCCCGGCGGCTGCAGGCCGAGCACGGGCTCGACCTGCTCGCGATCGACTACATCCAGCTCATGACGGGGCGCGGCCGATTCGAGAACCGGACGCTGGAGCTCGCCTCCATTTCGCGGTCCCTGAAAGGCCTGGCCAAGGAGCTCAACGTGCCGGTGGTGGTCCTGTCGCAGCTGTCGCGTGCGCCGGAAGCCCGCTCCGACAGGCGCCCGCAGCTGTCGGACCTCCGCGAATCCGGCGCCCTCGAGCAGGATGCGGACGTGGTGATCCTCATCTTCCGAGAAGAGATGTACAAGCAGTCGAACGAGCCGGCCGATTCCGACGGCATCGCCGAACTGATCCTGGCCAAGCAGCGCAACGGGCCCACCGGCATGGTCAAGCTGGCGTTCCTGCGCCAACAGACGCGTTTCGCCAACCTCGCCGAACATGCGTGAGCCGGCGCGAGCCTCGCCGATGATTCGCTGTACGTCGGCGTTCGTGGACCTCAACGCCATCGCCGCCAACTACCGTGCGCTGTCGGCCTATCTCGAGCAGGAAGCGGCGCTCAATCGACTGGCCGGGCGCGGCCCGCAGGTGGCGCCAGCCATCCTGGCGGTGGTCAAGGCCAATGCGTACGGTCATGGGGCGGTGCCCGTCGCACGGACGCTGGAGGACGCCGGCGCGTCGTGGCTGGCCGTGGCCGACATCGAGGAGGGCATCGAGCTCCGGCGTGCCGGAATCTCAGCCCGCCTTCTCGTCTTCGGCGCGCTCAGCGTCAGCGATCTCGATGGTGTCTTCGATTTCGACCTGACGCCCACCATCGGCAGTCCGTCGGCCGGCCAGGCTTTGCAGGCCGCAGCGAGGGCCAAGGGGGCGCGCCTCCGCTACCACCTGAAGATCGACACGGGGATGCACCGGTTGGGCTTCCGCCACGAGAACCTCACCCGCACGGTGCCGCCGCTGCTCGCGAGCGAGAACCTGACGCTCGAGGCCGTGTGCACGCATTTTGCGACGGCCGACGACGCCGAGCACGAGCTGTTCGACCGTCAGCGCCAGGCCTTCGACGCCGCGTGTGGAACCCTCGACCGGCTGGGCGCTCCGCCGCGAGCCCGTCACGCCGCCAACAGCGCCGCGCTGCTGCGGGACTCGCGGGTGTGGTACGAGTACGTCAGGCCGGGACTGCTGCTGCACGGCGTCGTGCCTCCGCCGCTGGCGACGACGCTGGCGCTCACCCCCGCCATGTCCCTAGTCAGCCGCGTCGTCGCGGTCAAGGGCCTTCGCTCGGGGGAATCGGTGGGGTACGGTGCGCGGTTCGTGGCAGCTGGACCAGCGAGCATCGCCTTGATTCCCGCCGGCTATGCCGACGGCCTGGATCGAAGGCTCGAAGGGCACGGTCACGTCCTCATTCGCGGGCAGCGCGCCCGCATCGTCGGGGCTGTGAGCATGGACATGCTCACGGCGGACGTGACCGGGATCGAAGGCGTGGCGCCAGGCGACGTCGTGACCTTTCTCGGCTCGCAGGGTCACGACCCGATCGCCACGCTGGATGCCCGGGAGATGGCCGCAGCCATTTCCACGATTCCCTATGAGATTCTGTGCCGGCTCGGTGCGCGGGTGCAGCGGGTGTACCGATGAGGCGGCGCTGCCCCATCACGAGGTCGCGCGACGACGAGCGGCGGCATGAAGCCTGACAAGCCCGTTTTCGTGTGCCAGGAATGCGGGGCGCAGAGCCCCAAGTGGCTCGGGCGCTGCGCGGATTGCGGGGCCTGGAATTCGCTCGTGGAAGAGCGTAGCGGGGCATCCGCGGGCGCCCCGCATCGTTACGCCCTGCCCGGCGTCTCGACGCAGGGTGCGCGCCGATATGCGGAGGTCGAAGCCTCGTCTGCCGCCCGCATCCCCAGCGGGATCGGCGAGTTCGACCGCGTGCTGGGCGGCGGCATCGTCCCCGGATCGCTCGTCCTGCTCGGCGGCGAACCCGGCATCGGCAAGTCGACGCTGCTGCTCCAGGCGGCCTCCCACTTCGCCCGGTCGGTCGGCACGGTCCTCTACGCGTCTGGCGAGGAGTCTGAGCACCAGATCAAGTCACGCGGTGACCGGCTTGGCGTTGGCGACGCCCCCTTGTACCTGCTGGCCGAAACCTGCATCGAACGCATCCTCGAAGAGGTGGGCCGCGTGAGGCCGCGGCTGCTCATCGTGGACTCGGTGCAGACGGTCTTTTCCCTCAAGTTTCAATCGGCGCCCGGCAGCATCGGACAGGTGCGGGAGGCCGCGACGCAGTTTCTCTTCACCGCGAAAGGCCACGACATCCCGACCTTCCTGGTCGGCCACGTGACCAAGGACGGCAACATCGCGGGACCCAAGGCCCTCGAACACGTGGTGGACACCGTGCTGTACTTCGAAGGAGAACGCCATCACTCCCACCGCGTGGTGCGAGCCGTGAAGAACCGGTTTGGAGCGATCAGCGAGCTTGGTGTGTTCGAGATGACTGGTGGCGGCCTCAAGCCTGTGGCCAACCCCTCGGCCCTGTTTCTGGCCGAGCGGGCCGTGGCCACGCCCGGATCCGCCGTGTTGTGCTCCATTGAAGGGTCACGCCCCATCCTTGTCGAGGTCCAGGCGCTCGCCAGCACGACGAGCTTCGGCATGCCGCGGCGCATGGCCGTCGGCATCGATCCGCATCGGCTGTCGCTGCTCCTGGCCGTGCTCGAGAAGCGCGCCGGGCTCCACCTGGTGACCGATGACGTGTACGTCAACATCGCCGGCGGGATGAACATCGAAGAGCCGGCCGCCGACCTCGCGATCCTCGCGGCCGTGGCCTCCAGCGTTCGCAACCGACCCATCGCCGAGGCCACCGCGGTGTTCGGGGAAGTGGGGCTCGGCGGGGAGGTTCGCGGCGTTCCGCAGGCAGGGCTGCGCGTGCGCGAGGCCGAGCAGATGGGATTCCGTCGCATCGTGTTGCCGGTCGCCAATGTCGACGCCGATCTGCCAAGTGGACCACCGAGCGATCCCGGCCGTGCCCACCTCGTGGGCGTTCGGCACGTCGGCGAGGCCCTCGACGCCATCCTGACCTGAGACCCCGCCGCCGCAAGCCCGCCGGCTCGCCCTCGACCCGGGGAGTCCGCGGGGGCGCATCGGCGTCAATTCCGCGGTTTCCGAGCCATCCGTCGATGAACACTCGAGCGTCGGTGCGTCAGCCGGGGATGCGCCATCGGTGTGAATCTGCGGCAAGATGCGGCATCCGCGTGATGTGCGGATGGTGGACGGTGCCGTCGGCGCCACACGGACGACCGGTACTCGGCGGTTGACCTGAGCCGCCCGACGGCTCTACTGTTGCGCTGTCATACGCGCGTCATATCGGGGTGAAGTCATGGCCTGGTCTGTCCTGGCCCGCCTGCTCTTTACGGCGGCCGTCGCGTACACCGCGTTTCTGATTCGTCCGGTCGGGCCCGGGCCGCTCCTCAACGTGGCCTTCGGCCTCGCGCTGGCGGGTGTGGCGATTGCGTTCGAAATGAGGCTGCGCGACCTTCCGCTCACCAGCCTGCTCGGGGCGTTGCTCGGGGGCGCGGTCGGGCTGGGCATCGCGAAGGGGATCGGCACGGCGTTGTTCTGGGCCGACACAGGCCACGAGCGCGTGGCGTTCCTGCACGGATTCGTGCTCCTGCTGCTCGTCTACGTGGGGCTGGTCCTCGGAGGGCGCCGCGGCGAATGGCTCGAACCGTCGCGGCTGATCGGGTTGTTTCGCGCCACGGGACCGCAACGCCGCTACCGCATTCTCGACACCTCGGTCATCATCGACGGCCGCATCGCCGACCTGTGCGACACGGGCTTCGTGGACGGGACGCTGGTGATTCCGCAGTTCGTGCTGAAGGAGCTGCAGCTCGTCGCCGACTCGGGCGATTCCATGAAACGGAATCGCGGCCGCCGCGGCCTGGACATCCTGCAGAAGATTCAGAAGATGGCCGGCGTCGAGGTGATGATCTCGGACGCGGACTACCCGGACGTGCGTGAAGTGGATCTCAAGCTGATCGAACTGGCTCGGAGTCTTCAGGGGAAGATCGTCACCAACGATTTCAACATCAACAAGGTCGCCCAGCTCCGCGGCGTGCAGGTGCTCAACATCAACGAGCTCGCCAACGCCCTCAAGCCGGTCGTTCTGCCCGGTGAAGTGATGAAGGTGTTCATTCTCAAGGAAGGCAAGGAGTACAACCAGGGGGTCGCCTATCTCGACGACGGCACGATGGTCGTCGTGGACAACGCCCGCCGGATGATCGGCAAGACCATCGACGTGGTGGTTACCAGCGTGCTGCAGACGACGGCGGGGAAGATGATCTTTGGACGGTTCATCGATCCGGCCATGGCGCAGCAGTCCGGGCATGGCGCGGCCGCAACCGATCGCGACGAGCCTCGGCGATCGGCGCGCCCCGCACCAGTCGCGGCTGGCCCCGCGCCCGCTCACGTGCCGGCCACCACCGTCGCGGCCAGCGGCGCCGCACCGATTGCACCGATCGAAGCCGCGCCACCGAACAACGGCACGTGACGAATCGACGCGCAGGTGTCCGGGAGCGACGAGCGGTGCGGCAAGGCCGGTGAGCGTTCGCCTCCCCCCGTTTCACTGGTGGCGAACCGTGTTCTGGCTGATTCCGGCCATTACCGTCTACACGGTCGTTCTGGGTTCGCTCTCCATCGGCGCGAGCCTCGTCGAATCGCGCGGATACTTCGCGCATTGGTGCGCGCGCACCTGGTCCTGGCTGATCCTGGCCACGACCGGCGTCCGCGTGCGCGTCCGGGGGTTGGACCGCCTCGTGCCGGGCCGCACGTACGTCTTCGTGGCCAACCACCAGAGCATCTATGACATTCCCGTCCTTTTCTCGTCGCTGCCCTACCAATTGCGCATCATCGCCAAGGACTCGCTGGGTCGCTTCCCGGTTCTCGGCTGGCACTTGAGCCGCACGGGTCACCTGCTGGTCAATCGCCGCAAGCCCGATCCGCGGGCAGTGTTCACCTGGGCCAACAGCCTCACGACCAACGGCCTCTCCCTCATCGTCTTTCCGGAAGGGACCCGCAGCGTGACCGGTCTCGTGGCGCCGTTCAAGGGAGGGAGCCTGTATCCCGCCGTCCAGGCCGGTCTGCCGATCGTCCCGATTTCCGTCTGCGGAAGCCGGCACGTCATGCGCAAAGGCCGGCTGATGACGTGTCCTGGGGAGGTGGAGGTCATCGTGCACGATCCGCTGCCAACCGAGGCGGCGCGGGAGCCCGACGTCCGGGCGGTGCGGGCGCTGGCGGTGCGCGTTCGCGACGCGATCGCCCCACCGGTCGAAGCGGAGGCCACGCGCGGTCCCCTCACGGCGACCACGGCCTGACCTCGAGCGGCGAGCGACGGCCGACGCGGCCCGCGGATGGTCAGGGCTGCGAGGGGGCGACCGCCTCGGTCGGGGCCGGGATCTGATCGGCTGACCACATCCGTTCGCTCTTGGCGACCCACGTGGCTGCGGTCATGTCGCTGAAGACGTTGACCGTCGTGCGCGACATGTCGAGCAGCCGGTCCACGCCCAAGACGATCGCGATGCCCTCTCCGGGGACGCCAAACATCGTCATGACCCCCACGAGCAGCGGAATCGACCCGCCGGGCACCCCCGCCGCCCCGACCGCCGTGATGACCGACATGATCATGACGGCCGCCATCTGTGGGATGGACAGGTCGACGTTGAAGATCTGGGCCACGAAGATGACGGTGATCCCCTCGAAAATCGAGGTGCCATTCATGCACATCGTGCTGCCGATGGGCAGGACGAACCCCGCGATGCGCTGGGGGATGCCCAGTTGCTCCTGCGCGACGTCGATGGCCGTCGGCAGCGTGGCGCTGCTCGAACTGGTGGAGAAGGCGGTGACCAGGGCGGCGCGCACGCGGGACAGGAACCTGAGGGGCGAGATGCCGATCACGAATCGGAGGATGGCGGACAAGGTGATCGAGACGTGGGCGAGCAACGCCACCAGCACGGTGATGACGTAGGCCGCGATGGCGACGAGCAGATCGAAGCCGAATCGCGATGACACGGTGAAGATCAGCGCCGCGACGCCGAACGGCGCCAGCAGCATCGCGAAGTGAATCATCGCCGTGACGACGGCGTTGAGAGCATCCAGCACGTCGATCATCGGCTTGGCCTTGCTGGCGGGAATCAGCGTCAGCGCCGCGCCGAAGGTCAGGCCGAAGAAGATGATGCCCAGCAGGTCCGTGTCCGCGGCCGACCGGATGGGGTTGCGCGGCACGATGTTGACGAGCGTGTCCATGCCGAACGCCGGCATCGCCGCCGCTTCGACGCGATTGGAGGCATCCTTGGCGAACCGCTCCATCAGCTCGACGCGGGTCTCCGGGCTCACCCGCTCCCAGGGGCGCATCGCGTTCACGATGAACAGCCCGAGCGTCGCCGCCATGGTCGTCGTGACGAAGAAGTACGCCACGGCCTTGCCGCCCACCCGCCCCACACGGCGGATGTCGCCCAGTCCCGCGACGCCAAGGGCGATTGACGCGAAGACCAGCGGCATCACGACCATGAAGAGCATGCGCAGGAAGATCTGGCCGAGCGGTACCGCCACGTAGGTGTTGACCGCCTCCACCGCCGCGTTCTCGGTGCCGACGGTGAGGTTGACGCCGATGCCCAGGGTCACGCCCACGAGGAGTCCGAGCAGGATCTTCGTGTGCAGTTTCATGCCCTTGCCGGACGAAGCCAGCGGTTCGCTCATGCGCGTGATGCTCCTGGGGTTGGGGGGGTCAGGTGGACTGGGAGTGGCGCGGACGGCGGTAGGCGTTGACCATCTCGACGGCGAGCGGAATCAGCGAGACGGCGATGATGCCGAGGACGACCAGTTCGAAGTTGTCTTTGACCACGGGAATGTTGCCGAAAAGATATCCCGCGCCGGCGCAGATGCCAACCCACAGGATGGCGCCCGTGATGTTGTAGAACGCAAAGTGGCGATACGTCATGTACGCCCCACCTGCCACGAACGGCACGAACGTGCGGACGATGGGGACGAATCGAGCCAGGACCACGGCCTTCCCGCCGTGGCGCTCGAAGAACTCATGGGCACGCACGACGTGCTCACGCTTGACGAATCGGTGAATCCACGCCGTGCCCGGCGCGTCGTGAAGCATCGCCCGCGCCAGCCGCCGGCCGACGGCGTAGTTGACCGCGTCCCCTATCACGGCCGCCAGGATGAGCAGCGGCACCAGCACCTCCATCGACAGGGCGCCGGTGGCCGCCAGCGCTCCAGTGGCGAACAGGAGCGAGTCGCCCGGCAGGAACGGCGTGACGACGAGCCCCGTCTCGGCGAAGATGATGGCGAAGAGGATTCCATAGGTCAGCCCGCCGTAATCCCGGACGAATTGCGTGAGATACACATCGAAATGGAGCAGGAAATCCAGCACACCCTGAGTGTAGACGAAGCATGGCTCGCGCGTACAATCAACGACGGTGACCACGCCGTTCCGCTGTGATCCGGATCTCGCCGCCATCGTCCGGCCGGGTGTCCTGTGGTGGGAAGACGCGACGGTGATCGAGAGGCATCCCAGGCTCGGCCCGCTGCTGGTGGCCGCAGCCGATCACGCGCGGTCCCATCCGCCCCCGGAGTCGGCGGCGGTGCGAGCGATGTACCGCCTCGTCGGACTGGATCCGACCAAGACCCGGCCCTCCAGCGAGGCCCTGCTGCGCCGTGTGCGTAAAGGGGATCCGTTGCCGAGAATCAACGCCCTGGTTGACGTGGTCAACTGGTGTTCGCTCGAGTTCCAGCTTCCGTACGGGGTGTACGATCGACGACACCTCCAGGGTCCCGTGAGCCTTCGGCGCGGTCGGAGTGGGGAAGAATACGCCGGGATTCGCAAGGATGTGGTGCACGTCGGCGGACGCATCTGCCTGGCCGACGACCACGGCCCGTTCGGCAACCCGACGTCGGATTCCGCCCGAACGATGGTGACGAGCCAGACCGTGGGCGCACTCGTGGTCGTGTTTGCCCCGCGTGAGGTGACGGCCGCCCGCGTGTCCCGGGTCCTCGACCTCACGGCGGCCCGAATGGCAGACCTCGTGGGAGGCCGCGAGGGCGGACGGCACGTATGCGAGTAGCTGCCATCCTCGTGGCTGCAGGCAAAGGTGAACGGCTCGGCGGCAGCCGGCCGAAGCAGTTTCTCGACCTCGATCGCGGTCGGACGATGATCGATTTGAGCCTCGCCGCCTTGCGGGCGTCACCCTCGGTCGGCGAGGTCGTCGTGGCGGTGCCGACGGGTACGGCCTCGCACGTCGCCGTGCCTCCGCGCGTGACGATCGTCGAAGGCGGCAAGCGCCGGCAGGACTCGGTCGCCAACGCGTTCGCGCGGATCGCACACGATGTCGAGATTGTCGTGGTGCACGATGCCGCACGTCCGTTCGTCACGCCGCAGCTCATCGAGCGGACCATCGAAGCGGCCCGGCAGCACGGCGCGGTCATTGCCGCGATTCCCGTCGCCGACACGGTCAAGCAGGCGATGCCAGACGAGACGGGAGCCTCGCACGTCGTGCAGGCCACCCTCCCTCGGGATCAGGTGTTTCTGGCTCAGACGCCGCAGACCTTCCGCCGCGAGATCCTCGAGCGCGCCATGGCCGCGGCGGCGGACCTGCCCGCCACCGACGAGGCCATGCTCGTCGAGCAGACCGGAGTCCCGGTCCACCTCGTCCCGGGCGATCCGGACAACGTGAAGCTGACCACGGCGGAAGACCTGGCCCGCGCTCGCGCGCGACTCGCGGCCGCCGACTCACGCCCGAGGCGGGTGCGCATCGGCGCGGGCTACGATCTGCATCGGCTCGTCGAGGGGCGGGCGCTGAAGCTGGCAGGTGTCACCGTGCCGTTCGAGCGGGGCTTGCTCGGACATTCCGATGCCGACATCGTCTGCCATGCGGTCACCGACGCGTTGCTCGGGGGTGCGGGTGTGGGGGACATCGGCCGGATGTTTCCAGACTCCGATCCTTCGTGGAAAGATGCCGACAGCCTGGTGCTCCTCGCGCGCGCCCGCCACGAGGTTCGACAAGCGGGGTGGCTGGTCGGCAACGTCGATGTGACCGTCATCGCCGAGCGACCCAAGCTGGTGCCGTACCTGGATCGGATGCGCAGGCAGCTCGCGGCAGCTCTCGAGATCGATCCCGCCGACGTCAGCATCAAGGGCAAGACCAACGAACAGATGGACTCGGTCGGCCGCGGTGACGCGATGGCCTGCCACGCCGTGGTGCTGCTGATCAGTGCCTGACCTGGACGTCTTGCAATGGCAGAACCTCAACACTTGAGTCACGTCTTGGACCAGCCGCTCAAGACGCCGCCCCGAGGAGCGGGGCAAAGCGGCACGGCCTCCAGCGAGGCGAGGCCGTGCAGCCAGGCTCGCGGGTTTGAAGTGGAGGCTCGCGAGACGCCATGAGGGTTCGCTTCGCGCCCAGCCCGACCGGCCACCTCCACGTCGGCAACGCCCGCACGGCGCTCTTCAACTGGCTGCTGGCTCGTCACGCCGGGGGCACCTGCATCCTGCGGGTCGAAGACACCGATGCGGAGCGCTCGAGCGACGAGTCCGAACGCGCCATTCTCGACGACCTCCGCTGGATGGGCCTCACCTGGGACGAAGGCGTGGACGCTGGTGGCGCAGTGGGACCCTACCGGCAGTCCGAGCGCCTCGCGGTGTACGGCGAGCACGCCCGTCGATTGATCGCGAGCGACCACGCGTACTATTGTTTCTGCTCTCCTGAGCAGCTGGAGGCCGATCGACGCGCGAGGCTCGAACGGGGCCTTCCCCCAAAGTACGCGGGCACCTGTCGAGCCCTCGCCTCGGGCGACGCGGCTGCGCGCGTCCGCGAGGGCGAGCCCGCCGTCATCCGCCTGCGCGTGCCGTCAAGTCGCGACGTCACCTTCACCGACCTGGTGCGTGGGCCCGTGACGTTTCACACGGATGTCATCGGCGACCCCGTGCTCGTGCGATCCGACGGGAGGCCGGCTTACAACTTTGCCGTGGTCGTCGATGACGCGCTCATGGGGATTTCGCACGTCGTGCGGGGCGAGGACCACATCTCGAACACGCCGCGCCAGCTCCTCGTGTACGAGGCGTTCGGCTGGTCGCCGCCGGCCTTTGCGCACCTGTCGCTGGTCCTGGGACCCGACCACACCCCCCTCTCGAAGCGGCACGGCGCGACGTCGGTGGCCGAGTTTCGCGCCAGAGGATACCTGCCTGAAGCGCTGGTCAATTACCTCGCGCTCATCGGCTGGTCGCCCGGCGCCGGCGACGAGATTGTCCCGATCGACGAGATGGCGCGGCGCTTCGACCTGCGCCACGTCGCGCTGAGCGCCGGCGTCTTCGACGAAGACAAGCTCAGATGGGTCAATCGTCATTACCTGAAGGTCGTGCAGCCGGCGCGCCTGGTCGAGTTGTCGCTGCCGTACCTGCAGGCTCGGGACATGGTTCGCGCGCGTCCGGAGCCCTCGGCGGTCGAATGGCTCCAGGCCGTGTTGCCGCCCCTGGCCGGATCGCTCGACCGCCTCTTGGATATCCCCGAGCGGCTGGCAACGATCTTTTCCTTCGACGCGGCGGCGACGGTGGCGCAGGAGGCGATCCGCCGCGAACTCGCCGAGCCTGATGCGCGTCGGGTCCTCGAGGCGCTGGCTGCCGACCTGCAGTCGTCGGCGCGCCTCGTGGACCGAGATCTCTTCCGGGCGGCCGCCGCACGCGTCAAGGCCGTCACCGGGCAGAAAGGCCGGGCGTTGCTGCACCCGATTCGTGTGGCCCTGACCGGTGAGGTCGAGGGGCCCGAACTGGACGTGATCGTGCCCGCCATCGATCGTGCCTCCGACTTGCCCCCCGACTCGGGCCTTTCGCCGGTAATCGGATGCCGGGAACGCGCGCACTCGATGCTGGAGCATCTTCGATGACTCGTCCCGCCTCGGACGAGCGGGTGCCTGCCGACCGCGGCAGGGTCTGGACATGCTGATCTACGGCATTCACGCCGTGGCCGAAGCCGTTCGGGCCGGCCGGGCCCGGAGCATTCGCGTCGCGGATCGTCACGATGGACGCGTCCGCACGGTGCTCGAGGAGGCGGCGCGGCGCGGGGTCGCCATCGAGCGTGTCGCCCGCGCTGCGCTCGATCGATCGGCCCAGGGCGCCGCGCATCAGGGCTTGCTCGCCGTGGTCGAGGACCGTGCCCAGGCGACGCTCGACGAACTGATGACGACCCGGGAGGGCGCGCCGCTCATTGTCGTGCTCGACGGGGTCGAGGATCCTCACAACGTGGGGGCGATTCTCAGGACGGTCGACGCCGCCGGCGGGTCGGGCGTGGTGCGGCAGACGCGCCGTGCGGCGCCGTTGTCCGGGGCAGTGGCCAAGGCGTCGGCCGGCGCGGTGTCTCACGTGGCGGTCGCAGACGTCGTGAACATCGCGCGGGCCCTCGAGGAGCTGAAGCGGTTGGGGGTGTGGATTGTGGGGCTAGACGAGGAGGCCGAAAGACAGTACGATGCTCTGGATCTGACGATGCCGGTGGCGCTGGTCGTGGGGGCCGAAGGTCGAGGCCTCCGGCGGCTGGTGCGCGATCGGTGTGATTACCTGGTTTCCATCCCCATGGTCGGCCAGGTGAGCAGTCTCAATGTTTCGGCGGCCGCCGCGGTTGTGATGTTCGAGGCCGTGCGGCAGCGCCGAAGCCGGGGGAGGCAGGGCTGAAGAAGCCACCGCGGACGCCGACGGGTGTCGTGCGGATGCTGCCGTGGGACCCCGGAAGGAGTGATAGAGAAGGAGTGATGCGGTTCAGCAGGTCCCGCCTGCACCCAGCCGACGAGTTGCAGCTTTGGCACAAGACGTGCTACCATCTGCCGTTTGTCTGGCTGGCGTAGCTCAGTTCGGTAGAGCAGCTGATTTGTAATCAGCCGGTCGGGGGTTCAAATCCCTCCGCCAGCTCCACCGGGCGACATCCGCCGCAGGCGGGGACGGTCGACATACACGGGGGCAATCCTCACAGTTCGAACACGCGAAGACGGGCAAAACGCCCAGGTGGCGTGGTGTCGCCCCGAACGTCGGTGCGGGCAGGTGGCGGAGTGGTCAATCGCAGCAGACTGTAAATCTGCCGCCCAACGGGCTACGGAGGTTCAAATCCTCCCCTGCCCACCACAATGCTCGGTGTCGCGCGTGCTCGGTGTCGCGGTGAGCGAATTGGCGAAGGCTGCCGGGTGGCAGGCGAGGGAAGCAGGGCCAGGTGCGGGAGTAACTCAGTGGTAGAGTCACAGCCTTCCAAGCTGTTGGTCGCGGGTTCGATCCCCGTCTCCCGCTCCAGTTGGGGTAGGTCGGGCCGGTAGGGCTGGTGGACAGGCCGGGGCGGTCGAGGTGGCTGAGTTTGGTGCGCCGTCCCGACGAGGCCGGCCCCCACGGCCGCGTGTCCGAGTGGGCCGATGTAGCTCAGTTGGCAGAGCGCGTCCTTGGTAAGGACGAGGTCACCAGTTCAATCCTGGTCATCGGCTCCAGGTTGCGGTGAGGGCGACCCCGCGCGCGGGGAGTGATCACGCGGGCCGCACGGCCCGCACAGGCGTAGCGAACACGAGCCGGCACGGGGCCGGATCGTCAGTCCGTGGGAAAAAAGAGTCATGGCGAAAGAGAAATTCGATCGATCCAAACCGCACGTCAACGTCGGCACCATCGGCCACATCGACCACGGCAAGACCACGCTGACAGCGGCCCTGACGAAGGTGGCCTCCGACAAGGGATGGGCGAAGTTCATCCCCTACGACCAGGTGGCCAAGGCGTCGGAGGCGCAGGGGCGTCGCGACGAGACGAAGATCCTGACGATTGCCAGCAGCCACGTCGAGTACTCGACGGCCAACCGTCATTACGCGCACGTCGACTGCCCGGGTCACGCCGACTACATCAAGAACATGATCACGGGTGCGGCGCAGATGGACGGCGCCATCCTGGTGGTGAGCTGCGTGGACGGGCCGATGCCGCAGACGCGCGAACACGTGCTGCTGGCGCGGCAGGTCAACGTGCCGTATTTGGTGGTCGCCCTCAACAAGGTTGACGCGGTCGACGACTCCGAGCTGGTGGATCTGGTCGAGCTCGAGGTCCGCGATCTGCTGAAGAGCTATGGCTTCCCCGGCGACGACGTGCCGGTGGTGCGCGTGTCGGCGCTCAAGGCCCTGCAGGGAGACGCCGAGGGAATCGAGGGCGTCGCCAAGCTGATGGAGGCGCTGGACAGCTACATCCCCGTACCCGAGCGCGAGGTGGACAAGCCGTTCATGATGCCGATCGAGGACGTCTTCTCGATTTCGGGACGAGGCACCGTGGTGACCGGACGCGTCGAGCGTGGCCGCGTGAAGGTCGGCGAAGAGGTCGAGATCGTCGGCTTCCGGCCCACCACCAAGAAGGTCGTGACGGGCGTCGAGATGTTCCGCAAGCTGCTCGATTCGGGCGAGGCGGGCGACAACATCGGCGTGCTGCTCAGAGGCGTCGAGAAGACCGACGTCGAGCGTGGCCAGGTGCTGGCCAAGCCCGGCTCGATCAAGCCGCACACGAAGTTCAAGGCCGAGGTGTACGTGCTCTCCAAGGACGAGGGTGGCCGTCATACGCCGTTCTTCAACGGCTACCGGCCCCAGTTCTACATCCGGACGACCGACGTCACCGGATCGCTGCACCTGGGCGAGGGCGTGGAGATGATCATGCCTGGCGACAACACGCAAATCAGTGCCGAACTCATCGCGCCGGTGGCGCTCGAGAAAGGGGCGCGGTTCGCCATTCGCGAGGGCGGCCGCACGGTGGGCGCCGGCACGGTGACGGAGATCGTCGAGTAGGCCCGCGGGAGTGACCGACTGTGAGAGACATCATTCAGCTGGCGTGCGGCGACTGCAAGCGCCGCAACTACAGTTCGACGAAGAACAAGAAGAAGACGACCGAGCGCCTCGAGCTTCGCAAGTACTGCCCGTTCTGCCGCAAGCACACGGCGCACAAGGAGCAGAAGTAGCCCGGAGGTCCGCGACAACAGCCGCACGGGGACGGCTCGCGGCTCGTGGGAGCCGACACAGGCCAGTAGCTCAATTGGTAGAGCACCGGTCTCCAAAACCGGGGGCTGGGGGTTCGAGACCCTCCTGGCCTGCCAGATTCTGAAGACGTGCACGGGTCGAGCGCGCACGGGCAACGAACTGCCATGGCAAAATTCGAGCAGCACGACGCGATCGACGACAAGAGCCAGCGCCCGCTCACCGGTTGGTGGCATCGCTCCGGCGAGTTCGTCGGCGAGGTCCGCAACGAGATGAAGCGTGTGACGTGGCCGACGCGCAAGGAGGTCTACGCGACGACCGTGGTGGTCATCCTGACGTCGATGTTCTTCGGGTTGTATTTGTTCGGCGTCGATATGACGCTGAACTCGCTCGTGCAGTGGGTCTTCCAGCGTTTCGGTGCGGCGTGATGACTGAAGTCAGCGCAAAGAACTGGTACATCGTCCACACGTATTCCGGGTTCGAGAAGAAGGTGGCCGAATCGCTGGAGCAGCGCGTGCAGGCCTACGGGCTCCAGGACGAAATCGGCGAGGTGCTCATCCCGACCGAGGATGTGGTGGAGATGCGCTCGGGGAAGAAGGTGGTGTCCTCGAAGCGCTTCTTCCCCGGCTACATCCTGGTCGAGATGAACATGACCGACAATGCCTGGCACGTCGTCAAGAACACGCCGAAGGTGACCGGATTCGTCGGTGCCGGCGCCAAGCCGACCCCGCTGACCAAGGATGAAGTCGAGCAGATCCTGACGCAGGTGCGGACGGCGGCCGAGAAGCCCAAGCCGAAGTACAGCTTCGACAAGGGCGACCAGGTGCGGATCAACGAGGGCCCGTTTGCCGGGTTCAACGGCTCGGTCGACGAAGTGAACGCCGACAAGAACACCCTGAAGGTGATGGTCACGATCTTCGGACGCTCGACGCCTGTCGAGTTGGATTTCCTGCAGGTGGAGAAACTCTAGGCGGAGGGCGTCTCCGGCCGCGGGCTCGCCCGGTGGTCGAGGAGCGCATCGAGAAGAGCGATGGCGAAAAAAGTGCAAGCGATGGTGAAGCTCCAGATTGCGGCCGGCAAGGCGACGCCCGCCCCGCCCGTGGGCACGGCGCTGGGCCCCCACGGGGTCAACATCATGGACTTCTGCAAGGCGTTCAACGCCCGCACGGCGAAGGACGAAGGGCTGATCATTCCGGCGGTCGTGACGGTGTACTCGGATCGCTCGTACAGCTTCATCACCAAGACCCCCCCGGCCTCGGTGCTGCTCAAGCGCGCGGCCAACCTGGCCAAGGGATCGGCCGAGCCCAACAAGAACAAGGTGGGCACGGTCACGCGGAAGCAGGTCGAGGACATCGCGAAGCTGAAGATGCCGGACCTCAACTGCGGATCGCTCGAGGCGGCCGTCAAGACCGTCGCCGGCACCGCCCGCTCGATGGGCCTGGACGTGGTGGGGTGAGGCACGCGCATCTGAGTTCGCACGGAACGGTGGGAGGTCTCCTGCGAGGCCGGCAGCACCACGAAGAGGACGTATGAGGAACCGCGGCAAGAGATATACGGCGGCTCGCCAGCAGGTCGAGCCTCGCGCCTACGCGCTCGACGAGGCGCTGCCCTTGGTGCAGCGCATCAAGTTCGCCAAGTTCGACGAGACCGTCGCCCTGTCCATCCGCCTCGGCGTGGATCCCAAGCACGCCGACCAGATGGTGCGCGGCACGGTGGTGCTGCCCCATGGCCTCGGCAAGTCCAAGCGCGTGCTGGTCATCGCCGGCGCAGACAAGCAGAAGGAAGCCGAGGAGGCGGGCGCCGACGTCGTGGGCGGCGAAGAAATGGTCGAGAAGATTTCCGGCGGATGGATGGAGTTCGAAGCCGTCGTCGCGACGCCCGACATGATGCGCGTGGTGGGCAAGCTCGGCAAGGTGCTCGGGCCGCGCGGGTTGATGCCGAATCCCAAGACGGGCACGGTCACCCCGAACGTGGCCCAGGCCGTCAAGGAAATCAAGGCAGGCAAGGTCGAGTTCCGCGTGGACAAGACCGGCATCGTGCACGCGCCGGTCGGCAAGACGTCGTTTCCGCCGCAGAGCCTCATCGAGAATGCCTCGGCCCTGCTCGACAGCATCGTGAAGGCGAAGCCCGCGGCGGCGAAAGGCAAGTACCTCCGCAGCATCACCGTGTCCTCGACGATGGGGCCGGGCGTGAAGATCGACGAAGGCCGGGTCGAGACCGCGGCGAAACGCTAGGGAAGGGACATGGCAGTCACACGAGCCGACAAGGAATCCGAACTGCGGATGCTCGAAGGGGTCTTTCAGGCGAGCGATGCCGCGATCCTGATCGACTACAAGGGCATCAACGTGCCGCAGGTCACCGAGCTGCGCGCGCAGCTCCGCAAGGCGCGGGCCGGGTACAAGGTGGTCAAGAACACGCTGGCCAGGCGGGCCCTGGCGGGCACCGACTTCGCCTCGCTGAGCGCGCACTTCGAGGGCACGACGGCCGTGGCCTACACCGACGCCGATCCGGTGGCGCTGGCCAAGGCGTTGACGACCTTCATGAAGAGTGCGCCCACGCTGCAGATCAAGGCGGCGGTCGTGCAGGGCCAGGCGCTCCAGCCGGCGCAGGTCGGCGAGCTCGCCAACATGCCGGGTCGTCCGGAGCTGTACGCGAAATTGCTGTTCGTGCTCCAGGCGCCGATGGTCAATCTGGTGCGGGTGCTCAACGCGGGGCCTCGCGACCTCATGAGCGTGCTGGTGCAGGCGGAAAAGAAGCGGTCCGAGGGCTGAGGTCGGCCCCGTCGTCAGAGGGTTTCGTTGTTCACAGGAGTGGGACATGGCAGAGCTTACGCAGCAGCAGGTGGTCGACTACATCAAGGGCATCAGCGTCCTCGAACTCAGCAATCTCGTGAAGGCGCTCGAGAGTGAGCTCGGCGTCTCTGCGGCGGCGGCCATGCCCATGGCGATGCCGATGATGGGCGGGGCAGGCGGCGCCGCGGCCGCACCCGTCGAGGAGAAGACCGAGTTCACGGTGACGCTGACCGACATCGGCAGCAACAAGATCAACGTGATCAAGGTCGTCCGCGAGGTCACGAGTCTGGGCCTCAAGGAAGCCAAGGACCTGGTCGAGGGCGCCCCGAAGGCCATCAAGGAAGGCGTGACCAAGGACGAGGCCGAGGCGATCAAGAAGAAGTTCGAAGACGCCGGCGCGAAAGTCGAGGTCAGGTAGGTCGCGGGCAGTCCGGCCGGATCGTCGATCCGGCCCAGGAATTTCTTCGAAGCCGAGGGTGTTGCTCCGATGTACAGCCTTCCCAAGAACGTCTACCGCGAACGCAAGGATTTCTCCAAGATTCGGACCACGGTCGAGATTCCGAACCTGATCGAGATCCAGCGGAAGAGCTATGAGCGCTTCCTGCAGATGAACCGCCTGCCGTCCGAGCGGGACGATCAGGGGCTGCAGTCGGTGTTCAAGTCCGTCTTCCCGATCAGCGACTTCCGCGAGAACTCCTCGCTCGAGTTCATCGAGTACTCGATCGGCAATTGGGAGTGCAAGTGCGGCAAGCTGCAGGGGCTCCACCACCTCCGCAAGCCGTGCCGGACGTGCGGGACCACGCTGGTCGCCGACCCGTACGGCGACAAGGACGTGCTCTGCCAGAAATGCGGCACGCCGAACCAGGCGCGCGGCGACATCTGCGACATCTGCGGGCACACCGTCGCCCTCAAGCTGAAGTACGACGTCGACGAATGCCAGGAGCGCGGCATGACCTACGCCGTGCCGCTCAAGGTCACCATCCGCCTCGTCGTCTGGAACAAGGACCCGGAGACGGGGGTCAAGACGATCCGCGACATCAAGGAGCAGGAGGTCTACTTCGGCGACATCCCGCTGATGACCGACAACGGCACCTTCATCATCAACGGCACCGAACGGGTGATCGTGTCGCAGCTGCACCGCTCGCCAGGCGCCTTCTTCCACTCGGAAGACAAGACGCTGTACGTCGCGCAGATCATTCCGTACCGCGGCTCGTGGGTGGAGTTCGAGTACGACACGAAGAACCTGCTGTACGTCCGGATCGATCGCAAGCGCAAGTTCCTGGCCAGCGTGTTCCTGCGCGCCCTGGGGCTGAGAGGGCCGGATGAGATCATCCGCACGTTCCATCCGGTGGACCGCATCCGCCTGACGCCGGACGCCCTGCACTGGACCGTGGCCGACAGTCTCGTCGGTCTGCGCACCCGGCGCGAGATCAAGAAAGGGGACGTGTCCATCGGCGAGGGCCGCAAGATCACCAAGGCGCACATCGACGCCTTGCGCAAGGCGGGCATCGCCGACATCGAAGTGGCCAACGAGGCCCTCGAGGGCGCCTACACCGGCGCCGACGTCGTGGACCCGGCCACCGGGGAGGTCCTGCTCGAGGCCAACGAAGAGCTGACGACCCGGGTCGTGTCCCTGGCTCAGGAAAAGAAGGTCGAGACGCTCGAGGTGTTCTTCCCGGAGCGCGACGAGGTCGGCCCGATCCTGTCGCAGACGCTGAAGAAAGACGCGATTCGCACGCACGAAGAGGCGCTGATCGAGATCTACCGGCGGCTGCGTCCCGGCGACCCGCCGACGCTCGACAGCTCACGATCGCTGTTCGAGAACATGTTCTTCAATCCGCAGAAGTACGATTTCTCGCGCGTCGGACGGTTGAAGCTGAACACCAAGCTCAAGTTGAAGACGCCGCTCGACGAGCGGATCCTGCATCCGCAGGACTTCTACGAGGTGATCGGGTACCTCCTCAAGCTGCGCAAGAATCCGGTCAACGTCGACGACATCGATCACCTGGGCAACCGGCGCGTGCGCTCGGTGGGCGAGCTGCTCGAGAACCAGTTCCGCATCGGGCTGGTCCGCATGGAGCGGGCCATCAAGGAAAAGATGTCGGTCTACCAGGAAATGGCGACCGCGATGCCGCACGACCTGATCAACGCGAAGCCGGTCATGGCCGCGATTCGCGAATTCTTCGGGTCGTCGCAGCTGTCCCAGTTCATGGACCAGACCAACCCGTTGTCCGAAGTCACGCACAAGCGACGGCTCTCCGCGCTCGGACCGGGTGGCTTGTCGCGTGAGCGCGCGGGCTTCGAGGTCCGCGACGTCCACCCGACGCACTACGGGCGCATCTGTCCCATCGAAACGCCCGAGGGCCCGAACATCGGGCTCATCAGCTCGCTGAGCTGCTACGCGCGCATCAACGAGTTCGGCTTCATCGAGTCGCCCTACCGCAAGGTCAAGGACGGCCAGGTGCTCGACTTCGTCCAGGTGACCAACGCCGGAGGGAACCCGAAGTACAAGGTCGGCGACATCGTCGAAGCCGACGAGCTGGTGAATGCCGAGGGACGTCCAAAGAAGAAGGGCGTCGCGTGCGAGCCGTATTGCTACTACCTGTCGGCGTGGGAAGAGGACCAGTACATCATCGCGCAGGCCAACGTGGAGCTGGAAGAGGGCGGGCGCTTGAAGAACGAACGCGTCAATGCCCGGCAGGCCGGTGACTTCATCCTGGCCCAGCGCGAGCAGGTGCAGTTCATCGACGTGTCGCCCAAGCAGCTCGTCTCGGTCGCCGCCTCGCTGGTGCCGTTCCTCGAGAACGACGACGCCAACCGCGCGCTGATGGGATCGAACATGCAGCGTCAGGCCGTCCCGCTGCTGCGGGCCCAGGCGCCGTACGTCGGCACCGGCATGGAGTACATCACCGCGAGGGATTCGGGCGCGGTGGCGGTGGCCAGGCGGTCGGGCACCGTGGATTTCGTCGATTCGCAGCGCATCGTCGTCCGGGTGGAGGGGGAAACCGAGGCGGCCAGCAAGGAAATGGGGGCGGACATCTACCCCATGACCAAGTTCAAGCGCTCGAATCAGAACACCTGCATCAACCAGAAGCCCATCGTGCGCGTCGGACAGCGGGTGCAGAAGGGCCAGGTGCTCGCGGACGGACCCTGCACCGAGCTCGGCGAGCTCGCCCTCGGGCGCAACGTGCTGGTCGCGTTCATGCCCTGGCGCGGGTACAACTTCGAGGACGCCATTCTGGTGTCCGAGAAGATGGTGAGGGAGGACTATTACACCTCCATTCACATCGAAGAGTTCGAGATCGAGGCGCGCGACACCAAGCTCGGTCCCGAGGAGATCACGAGCGACATCCCCAACGTCTCGGAGGGCTACCTCCGGGACCTGGACGACAGCGGCATCATCCGCATCGGCGCCTACGTCAAGCCGGGCGACATCCTGGTGGGCAAGGTCACGCCGAAGGGCGAGACGCAGCTGACGCCCGAGGAGAAGCTGCTGCGCGCGATCTTCGGCGAGAAGGCCGGCGACGTGCGCGACGCGTCGCTGGTCTGCCCGCCCGGCATCGAAGGCATCATCGTCGGGGTGAAGATCTTCTCGCGCAAGGGCATCGAGAAGGACGACCGGGCGAAAGCGATCGAGCAGGAAGAGCTCGATCTGATGGAGAAGAACCTCCAAGACGAGGTGCGCATTCTGCACGACGAGACGAAGAAGCGCGTCATGCACATGCTGCAGGGCCAGCAGCTGCGCGCGGACCTCTTCGACGAGTTCGGCCGCGAGCGCCTGCTGAAGAAGGGCACCGATCTGACCATCGATGCGATGAGCGAGATCCCGTACGCGGTGCTGGTGCGGGCCAAGATTCAGACCGACGACCCTGGCCTGGAGCCGGATCTCAGGGCGCTCGAAGAGCGCACCGAACGCCAGGTGGAGGTGGTCAAGCAGCTGTTCGAGGAGAAGAAGGAGAAGATCCGCCGCGGCGACGAGCTGCCGCCGGGCGTGATCAAGCTCGTCAAGGTGTACGTCGCGATGAAGCGCAAGCTGTCGGTGGGCGACAAGATGGCCGGCCGGCACGGCAACAAGGGCGTCATCGCGCGGATCCTCCCGGAGGAGGACATGCCGTACCTGCCGGACGGCACGCCCGTCGAGATCGTGCTCAACCCGCTCGGCGTGCCGTCGCGCATGAACGTCGGGCAGATTCTCGAGACGCACCTCGGCTGGGCCGCACACGCCCTCGGCCTCTACTTCGCGACGCCGGTCTTCGACGGCGCGCGGGAAGAGGAAATCAAGGGCTGGCTCGAGCGCGCCGCCCTGCCGCTGACCGGCAAGACCCGCCTCTACGACGGGATCACCGGCGACAGCTTCGAGCAGGACGTCACGGTGGGGTACATCTACATGCTCAAGCTGTCACACCTGGTGGACGACAAGATTCACGCGCGGTCGATCGGCCCGTACTCGCTCATCACCCAGCAGCCGTTGGGCGGCAAGGCGCAGTTCGGCGGCCAGCGGTTCGGCGAGATGGAGGTGTGGGCGCTCGAAGCCTACGGCGCCGCCCACATCCTGCAGGAGCTGCTCACGGCCAAATCGGACGACGTGACCGGGCGTGCCAAGATCTACGAGTCGATCGTCAAGGGAGACGCCAGCTTCACCCCGGGGCTGCCTGAATCGTTCAACGTGCTGATTCGCGAACTGCAGTCGCTGTGTCTGGACGTGGAACTCATCTCGACGAAGCGGCCGCCGCAGCTGCCGCAAGTGACCGAAGAAGTCGAGCCGGTGGTGGAGGGCTGAGCATGAGACCTAGCTTCACAGAGACCAAGACCACGCTTCGTGCCGACTTCGACGCCATCCGCATCAGCTTGGCGTCGCCGGAGAAAATCGAACAGTGGTCGTTCGGTGAGGTCACCAAGCCGGAAACGATCAACTACCGGACGTTCAAGCCGGAGCGGGACGGCCTGTTCTGCGCCAAGATCTTCGGCCCGATCACCGACTGGGAGTGCCTCTGCGGCAAGTACAAGCGCATGAAGCACCGCGGCGTGATCTGCGACAAGTGCGGCGTCGAAGTGACGCAGGCGAAAGTGCGCCGCGAGCGGCTGGGCCACATCAAGCTGGCCACCCCCGTCAGCCACGTGTGGTTCTTCAAGGGACTGCCGAGCCGCATCGGGCACCTGCTGGACATCTCGCTCCGCGACCTCGAGCGCGTGCTCTATTTCGAGGCCTACGTGGTCACCGAAGCCGGTGACACGGAGCTGAAGTTCAAGCAGCTGCTGTCGGAGGAGCTGTACCGCAAGGCGCGCGAGGACTACGGCGCCACCAAGTTCAAGGCACAGATGGGCGCCGAAGCCATCAAGGAGCTGCTCAAGCGCGAGCACGTCGACAAGCTGGCTGAGGAGCTCCGCGGGAAGATGCGCGCGGAGACCTCCGCGCAGAAAAAGCTCAAGTTCGCCAAGCGGCTGAAAGTCGTCGACTCGTTCCGCAAGTCGAACAACAAGCCGGAGTGGATGATCCTCGACGTCATCCCCGTCATCCCACCCGAGCTTCGACCGCTCGTGCCGCTCGACGGGGGCCGCTTCGCGACCTCTGATCTCAACGATCTCTATCGTCGGGTCATCAACCGCAACAACCGGTTGAAGAAGCTGATGGAGTTGAAGGCGCCGGACGTGATCATCCGCAACGAGAAGCGGATGCTCCAGGAGGCCGTTGACGCGCTCTTCGACAACGGCCGGCGCGGGCGCGTGCTCCGCGGGGCCAACAACCGGCCGCTCAAGTCCCTGTCGGACACCCTCAAGGGCAAGCAGGGGCGGTTCCGTCAGAACCTGCTCGGCAAGCGCGTGGACTACTCGGGCCGGTCGGTCATCGTGGTCGGCCCGGAGCTCAAGCTGAACCAGTGCGGGCTGCCGAAGAAGATGGCGCTGGAGCTCTTCAAGCCGTTCATCTACAACAAGCTGGAGGAGCGGGGCCTGGTGGCCACCATCAAGCAAGCCAAGGAGATGGTGGAAAAGCAGGTGGCCGAGGTCTGGGACGTGCTCGAGGAGGTCATCCGCGAGCACCCGGTGCTGCTCAACCGCGCGCCCACGCTCCACCGTCTGGGCATCCAGGCATTCGAGCCCGTGCTCGTGGAGGGCAAGGCCATCCGCATCCATCCGCTCGTCTGCACGGCGTTCAACGCCGACTTCGACGGCGACCAGATGGCGGTGCATATTCCGCTCTCGCCGGAGGCCCAGATCGAGGCCACCGAGCTGATGATGTCGTCCAAGAACATCCTCTCGCCGGCCAACGGAACGCCCATCGCGGTGCCCTCGCAGGACATCGTGCTCGGCTGCTACTACCTGACCAAGGCCAAGCCGGGCGCCAAGGGCGAGGGCCGCGCCTTCGCCAACGCCGACGACGTGATTCTGGCGCTCGAGGCCGGCGAGGTCGAGACGCTGACGCCGATTCGACTCCGGTTCACCGGCAACCTGCAGGACCTGTCCACCTCACGCGACGACCAGGACGTCCTGCACACCGAGGTGCAGGCGGTCGAGCATCGCGTCATCAACACGACCGTCGGCCGCGTGATCTTCAACGCCGCGCTGCCGAAGGCGCTGCCGTTCATCAACGGCATGTTGAAGAAGAAGGGGCTGCAGCAGCTCGTCCAGAAGTGCTACCTGACTTCCGGCCTGCAGACCACCGTGGAGATGCTGGACGGCCTGAAGCACACGGGGTTCACCTATGCCACCCGGTCGGGCATGTCGATCGGCATCGAGGATCTGATCATCCCGCAGAGCAAGGTGGACCTGTCCGCCCGGGCGCGCGACGAAGTCATCAAGGTCGAACAGCAGTACCTGGAAGGCGCAATCACCAACGGCGAGCGCTACAACAAGGTCATCGCCGTCTGGTCGGACGTCACCGAGAAGATCGCCGACGCGATGTTCAAGGAGATGGAGCGACGCGATCACGAGGGCAACCTGAATCCGGTCTACATCATGGCCGACTCTGGCGCCCGCGGCAGCAAGCAGCAGATCCGCCAGCTCGCCGGCATGCGCGGCCTGATGGCCAAGCCGTCCGGGGAGATCATCGAGACGCCCATCAAGGCGAATTTCCGCGAGGGGCTCTCGGTGCTCGAGTACTTCATCTCGACGCACGGCGCGCGCAAGGGCCTGGCCGATACGGCCCTCAAGACGGCCGACTCCGGCTATCTGACGCGCCGTCTGGTCGACGTCGCGCAGGACGTCATCGTGTCGGATCGCGACTGCGGTACGCTCGACGGCATCGAGGCACGGGCCATCGTCGAGAGCGGCGAGATCATCGAGCCGCTGCGCGACCGCATCATCGGCCGCGTGTCGCTCGAGCGCATCATGGATCCGCTGTCCGGCGACGTGCTCCTCGACCTCAATGAGGAGATCGACGAGGACAAGGCCGCGGCCGTCCAGGACGCGGGCATCGAGAAGGTCAAGATCCGTTCGGTGCTGACCTGCGCCTCCCGGCGGGGCGTCTGCGCCAAGTGCTACGGGCGCGACCTGGCCACCGGCAGGCTGGTCGAGATGGGCCTGGCCGTGGGCGTGGTGGCCGCGCAGTCCATCGGCGAACCCGGCACGCAGCTGACGATGCGGACGTTCCATATCGGCGGCACGGCCTCGCGCATCTCGGACGCGTCGACGCTCGATTCCAAGCACAAAGGGGTCGTCCGGTTCGACAACCTGCAGGTGGTGAATCGCCCCACGCCGACCGGGGCGACCGAGCTGATCGTGATGAACCGCAACGGGTTCCTCGTCATCCAGGACGACAAGGGACGCGATCGCGAGCGCTACCAGATCCCCTACGGGGCCCGGCTCCAGGTCTCCGAGGGCTCGCCGGTGGAGAACGGTCAGATCCTCGTGGAATGGGATCCCTACACGTTCTCGATCCTCACCGAGGAGTCCGGCCAGATCCGCTTCAAGGACATCGTCGAAGGCCTGACCGTGCACGAGGACCTCGACGAGGTCACGGGGTTGTCGCGACTGATCATCGTGGACTCGCCGGACGAAAAGAAGCAGCCGACCATCGAGATCAAGGCGCCCAACGGCAACGTGATTCGGCGTTACATCATGCCGGTCAACGCCCACCTCATGGTGCAGGACGGCGAGACGGTGCACGCCGGCGACGTGCTGGCGAAGATCCCGCGCGAGACGACCAAGACCAAGGACATCACGGGCGGTCTGCCGCGCGTGGTGGAGCTGTTCGAGGCACGCAAGCCGAAGGATCCGGCCGTCATCAGCGAGATCGACGGCACGGTCAAGTACGGAGGCGTGGTCAAGGGGCAGCGCCGCATCCTCATCACCGCGGACGATCCGAACGCCGAGCCCCGCGAGTACGCCATTCCGCGCGGCGTGCACGTGAACGTGCAGGAGGGGGACCGCGTGCGCGCCGGGGATCCGTTGATGGACGGCCCCAGCAACCCGCACGACATCCTCCACGTCCTCGGCGAGAAGGAGCTGCAGAAGTACCTGGTCAACGAGATCCAGGAGGTCTACCGGCTCCAGGGCGTCAACATCAACGACAAGCACATCGAGGTCATCACGCGTCAGATGATGCGCTGGGTGCGCATCGAAGACGTGGGTGACACCGAGTTCCTGGTCGACGAGCAGGTGGACCGCTTCCGATTCCTCGAAGAGAACGAGCGCGTGATCAAGGACGGCGGCCGACCGGCGTCGGCGCAGCCGCTGCTGCTCGGCATCACGAAGGCGTCGCTGTCGACCGAGTCGTTCATCTCGGCCGCGTCCTTCCAAGAGACCACGCGCGTGCTCACCGAGGCGGCCATCTCCGGCAAGATCGACTACCTGCGCGGCCTCAAGGAAAACGTGACGATGGGGCGGCTGATCCCGGCCGGCACGGGCTTCTGGTGGTACCGGCACGTGCAGATTCCGCCGGACGAGCCGCCACCGCCGCCACCGATCCTGCAGCCGAGCGATGAAGATCTCGAGCTCGATCGCGAGATGGAGTACTTGACCGAGCCCGAGGAAACGCTGGATCGCAGCGGGGAAGAGGTCTAGCGGCGCAGGGGCCAGCGCCCGTGCCGCCGTGCCAGACGCCTCGCCGTCCGAGCCGGACGCACGGCGTTCGAGGGCGCCTCGAGCGTGGGTGGTTCAGATGGAGCCGTTGATGGCCTCGCCCGCGCCCGCCGAGAGACGGGACACGTGCTCACGCGTGCCGGAGCGGCTCACGGGTGCCGCCGTCCATGGCCGGTTCCGCCAGGTCCAGGCGTAGCCGGCTCATCCGCACGAGCCTGCTGGCTGCCGTCGCGGCCCTCCTGACCTACGTCGTCAGCTCATCCGTCTGGCGCACCACGCACGGCTTCATCGCGTACTACACCGCGGCGCGCCTGCTCCTCGAGGGCCGACTTGGCCCTTCGGCATACGACGACGGCTGGTTCGGCGCCGTCGTGCAGGCATTCACGGGCACGGACGTCCTGGAGATCTTCAGCCCCAACCCCCCGACGATGGCGCTGATGGCGGTGCCCATCGCGTGGCTGGATCCGGGCGTGGCCAGGGCAGTCTGGCTCTTTGCCTCGCTCGCGGCGGCGTCGGTCGCGGCCTTCGCGCTCGCCCGGTACCGGGAGCAACGGGCCATGCCGCGCACGGTCATCGTCATGGCGATCGTGATGCTCAATCCCGCGATGTTCGCCAACCTGAGGACGGGCCAGGGCTACCTGTTCGTCTTCGCGATGCTCGCAGGGGCGGCGCTCACGCTCATCGGGGGCCGCGATCGGGTCGCCGGCGCCCTGCTCGGACTCGCGTTGGCGCTCAAGGCGGCGGGTGCGCCGCTGCTCCTGCTGCTGATCTGGATGCGGCGGTGGCAGGCCGTGAAATCCGTGCTGGTTGCCGCCGCGATCACGGTCGCCGTTGCCGCGGCCTTCGTCGAAACCGACATGTGGACACGGTACCCGCCGGCCGTCGTGGAGTTCATCGAGCGGCCGGCCGGCTCCGCCACAGCCTACCAGACGACGCTCAGCCTGTTCAGGCGCCTCTGCATCGCCGACGAGCGGTGGAACCCCCGTCCGGCGGCGGATTGCGCGCCGATCGCGTTCATGGTGCCCGCCACGCTCATCGTCGCCGCGCTCGGGGCCACGTTGATGCTGGCCCGTCGAAGCCCCACCGGCCTGTGGGTGGCCGCGGGCCTGTGCCTTTCGGAACTCGCGCTGCCGGCCGCGGCCGAGCCGCACTTCCTGCTCTTTGCGGCGGCCCTGGTGCTGATTCCGACGAGCGCGATCTCGCTCACCGTGTTCACCGTGCTGTACGTGGTTCCTCTCGCCTACACGGCGGAGGTGTTCACCGACGGCTGGCGTGTGATCGCCGCCTATCCCCGGCTCTATGCCGCATGGCTGCTGTGGGCGTTGGCTCTGCGCGGCATGCTACGATGTGCACCTGCTTCTGACGCGCGCGCCAGGCGTTCAGCAGGAATGGTCGGCGTAGCCTGAACCGGAGGGTTCATGCGACGGTTCTTGTGTGGATGGCTGGTCATTGGCGTCGTCTCGGCCGGGGCACGCCAACCCGGCGCGACCGACCGTCACATTCCTCCCGATCTGCAGAAAATCCGGATCTCGGCGACGGGCTCGCTGTCTTCGGCCTATGCGCTCGTCCATCTGTTTTCCGAGGACGGCTTCAAGGGCTATGCGCTCGTCGAGTCGTCTGGGCGCATCGCCTGGCACTACCGGACGCGTGACTACCCGTTTGCCGCCGTCCAACGGACGAACCGGAACTTCGTCTTC
This sequence comes from Acidobacteriota bacterium, assembly GCA_052389315.1. Taxonomy (GTDB): domain Bacteria; phylum Acidobacteriota; class Vicinamibacteria; order Vicinamibacterales; family UBA2999; genus JACCSI01. The sequence continues at coordinate 48,812 of JBQTIE010000084.1, read as the reverse complement.
ATGGACAAGGGCTACGGCCTGGTCGAAGTCGACCGGACCGGCGCAGTCATCCACGAGCTGCGCCAGCGCGATCCGGAACGAGAACTGCACCACGCGCTGGCGGTGACGCCGCGCGACACCATCCTGTATCTGGCGTTCGATACGGAGGACTTCGCGGGCAAGCGGCTCAAGGGCGAGGCGATCTGGGAATGGACACCGGAGACCGGGGAAGACGTCCGGCGTTGGCGCTCGTGGGACCACCTGTCGCCGGCGCTCGACCGCTCGGCCCGCACCGCCGGTGCGTGGCTGCACGGCAACTCCCTTGCGATCGGCTCCGGCGGCAACATCCTGCTGAGCCTGCACTATCTGGATCAGGTGATCTCGATCGCGCCCGACTGGGCGTCGCTCCAGTGGCGGCTCGGCGGCGTCCGGCCGACCATCCAGGTGCCGCCCGACCAGCGATTCTCGGCGCAGCACACGGCTTCGGAGACGACGCCGAACACCATCCTGATGTTCGACAATCGAACCGACCTGGCCGGCAGGTATTCGCGGGCGGTCGAGTTTGCCCTCGCGGGACGAGTCGCCAGGCCGGTCTGGCAGTGGCGGCCGCCGAAAGACAATTACTCGTCCGCGGTGAGCTCCGCCGTCCGGATGGCGAACGGCCACACCCTCGTGGCTTTCGGGATGAGCGCGGGGCGCAACGGCTCGACGGGTCCGACCGAAGCCTTCGAGGTCAATCGCGATGGCCACGTGGTGTGGCACCTCGTGGTGGAAGGCGTGATGACGATGTTTCGGGTCGAGCCGATCAGGTCGTTCGAACCATGATCGCGGGGGAATCCCGGGCACGCCGGCGACGAGCTGGCCAGGGCGTGCTTCGCGTGACCGAGATCCGGGACGCCCCGCGCGCCGGTGTTGACCGGCGGGCAGCCGCTGATTGCGCGCGGGACGCGACGGCCGAATACACTTACCGGCATGTCCCCGGTCATCTCCGCAGCAGATCTCGGCGTGCCCGAGACCTTTAACGCTGCCACCTACTTCGTCGATCGGCACGTGCAGGAGGGGCGCGGCGGCAAGGTCGCCATGGAGTGCGGCGACGAGCAGATCACGTACGCCGCCCTCCACGAACGCGTCAATCGCTTTGGATCCGCGCTGCGCGAACGGCTGCAGGTCCGTCCCGAGGAGCGTGTGCTCCTGCTCCTGCTCGACGGGCCCGCGTTCGCGTACGCGTTCTTCGGGACGATGAAGGCGGGCGCGATTGCCGTTCCCGTGAACACGCTGCTCAAGCCGGCCGACTACGACTATCTGCTGCGCGACACCCGCGCCGCCGTGCTCGTCGTGAGCGAAGCGCTCCTGCCCTCAGTGGCCCATGTCACGCCTCGCACGCAGCCGCGCCTCCGGCACATCGTGCTGGACGGGCGTGCGCAGAGTGCCGGGCATGTGCGGCTGGACGAGCTGCTGGCGCACGGCTCGAGTGCCTTCGAGGCGGAGCCAACGAGTCGAGACGACGCGGCGTTCTGGAACTACTCGTCCGGGAGCACGGGCCTGTCGAAGGGGTGCGTGCACCTGCATCACGACATGGTCGTCTGTGCCGAGCTCGTGGGCAAGCGCACCTTTGGCATCACGGGCGACGACCGCTGCTTCAGCGTCGCCAAGCTCTTCTTCGCCTACGGTCTCGGCAACGCCCTGTACTTCCCGCTGGCTGTCGGTGGCACATCGATCCTCTGGCCCGGCCCCCCCGCCGCCAAGCACGTGTACGACGTGATCGAGCGCTACCGGCCGACCGTGTTCTACTCGGTGCCAACGAGCTACGGCATGCTGCTCGCGCACCGGCGCGAGAGCTCTTCGCACGACGGCGAGGGCCAGACGACGAAAGACTTCGACCTGTCGAGCATCCGGCTGGCGGTCTCGGCGGGCGAAGCGCTGCCGCCGGCACTCTTCGAGCGATTCAAGGAACGTTTTGGCCTCGAGGTCCTCGACGGCATCGGGTCCACCGAGGCCCTGCACATGTTCATCGCGAACCGGCCCGACGCCGTGCGCGTGGGATCCAGCGGCCGAATCGTGGAGGGCTACGAGGCACGGATTCTCGATCAGGACGGGCGCCCGCTCCCGTCGGGGGAGGTCGGCAATCTCTGGATCAGCGGCGATTCGGTGTGCCGGGAGTACTGGAACAAGCACCAGAAGACCATCGACACCATCGAAGGGCGCTGGCTGAGAACCGGCGACAAGTACTCGCAGGATGCCGACGGGTACTTCTGGTACGCCGGGCGCGCGGACGACATGCTCAAGGTGGGTGGGCAGTGGGTGAGTCCCGTCGAAGTGGAGAACGCGCTGATCGCGCATCCCGACGTGCTCGAATGCGGGGTTGTGGGCCACGAGGACAACGACAGGCTGATCAAGCCCCTGGCCTTCGTCGTCTTGAAGCCTGAAGTGCAGGGCGGCCCCGAACGGGCAGCGCTGCTGCAGCAGTTCGTCCGGGAGCAGGTCGCCGAGTTCAAGCGCCCGCGATGGGTGCGCTTCGTGCCCGAGCTGCCCAAGACGGCGACGGGAAAGATTCAGCGGTTCAGGTTGCGCGAGCTGGCGGCTCGGCCGGCCGAGGACCCGGGATAGCAGGTCACACGCTTCACACCGGCGCGGGGGCTGCCCCGACGGGCCCCGCCGTCCCGATTGCCGATGTCCGGGGCATGCGCGCTCAGAGCGCGTTGATCACTTCCTGCGCGCCGATCACGGCAAACAGCGCGAGGATCGCCGCCAGCACGACGTTGGTGGCCCAGCGGTTGTGCGGAACGGCGGCGGCCCATTGCACGCGGTTGTTCAGATACAACAGCGTCGCCGCGAGGAACGGCACGAACAAGCTGCCGACCACCGTGTAGATCACGATGATGACGATCGGCCGGCCGGTGAACGCAAAGGGCAGCGGGACGAGCGTGATGAAGCCGAGGGCCAGCCGGTAGGGCATGCTCGTCACGCGCGTCACCACGCGGCGTTCATCTGGTGGCATGCGCTTCAGGATGCCGTAGAAGTCGGCGTAGAGGTACGGCACGCTCTGCCAGACGCCCAGCAGCGAGGCGAAGACTGCCGCCCAGAACCCGAGGGAATAGGCGTAGACCCCAAAGGTCCCGAGGAGCGTGCCGAGCATTTCGGCCATCTTCGGCACGGCCTGGGCGTCGGTGATCGTCACGCCGGCGAGGAAGAACGCCTGATTCGCAATGAGCATGATCGACATGCCGAAGATCGCGGTGAACAGGTACGCGATCGCGACGTCGCCCCGCACGTAGCCGAGCGCGTCGGCGCCGCTGATCTTCTCCTCGCGCATCCAGTAGTTGTAGGACAGCATCGTGATGGACCCGCCGATGCCGCCGATGATCGAGAGCACATAGGTGCCACTCGCCGACGGAATCGCCGGCACCACCAGGCCGCGCGCCACGCTGCCCCAGTCGCTGACGATGAGCAGAGCGCAAATCAGGATGCTGAAGCCCATGATGCCGACGAGCAGCTTCATGAGCCGCTCGAACCACGCGTAGCCGCCGACCCACACGAACACGAATCCGATGAGGCTGTGCGCGACGGCGCCCCAGGCCTGGGGGATCGCGCCGCCGGTCAGATTCGAAATGCCCAGCCCGGTGGCGTTGGTGAGCGCGGCGCTCACCGCGACGGTCCAGAGCACGAGATAGGCGCCGAAGTACCAGCGCACCCACGCGGGGAGGTGGGCGGCCCAGCCTTCGAGGGCCGTCAGGCCTGTGGCGAGCTGCCAGCGCGCGATGCCCTCGGTGAGCACGAACTTGAAAAACGCGCCGATGGCAATCGCCCAGAGAAGCACGACGCCGTAACGAGCGCCGCCGACGGTGGCCGAGACCACGTCGCCCGAACCGATGCCTGTGGCGGCGACGATCAGGCCGGGGCCGGCCAGCTTGAGGAAGCTAGCGGACGACCGGGACATGCCCATGTGCGCGGTAGACGCGCGTGTGACCGCTGTCAGTCCTCTGCGACGAGGTGCGAGTGTTCAGCGGTGAGTGTTGAGTCACAGCCAGTCCTTGCCTCGTGGGGACGCTCGATGTCCCGGATCTCGCCGGCTGGCACTAGCGAAGCTCCGCCTCAAGCCGCCAAGAACCCAAACGAAGCTTCGCTAGCGTCCATATCTCGTTCTCCCCCGCCTCCGGCGGGGCGGACATCCTCTATGGCCGGTCGAAACACTTGCTTCATTCGTGACGCCTCGGGCCATAGCAGATGTCTAGCTACGCGCGGGCCTCGGCCGCGCGCCGCTCCGACGCCGCCGAGTGCAGCATCGTGAACGACGTGTACGAGATCACCATCAGCACCAGCACCCGCACCATCGGCGTCGGCAGCGACGTGACCAGCCAGATGGCCAGCAGCACCGCGAGCGGTCCGCCGACCGCCAGGCCAATCGCCGCGCGCAGGTTGTACGCGTGACGACGTACGAACTGGATGCTGGCCACCGGCATCAGGAACGCGCACGAACCCATCATGATGGGAAAGGCGACGGTCGGGTTCATGCCGAGCACGCTGACGAGCACCATGCACGGCGCGTAGAGGCCGACGCCCAGCGTCATCAGCGCCCCGAGAATGAAGTTGCCGGTGACGCCGACGACGAGGCGCGTGCCGGTCAGCGCCAGCGCTTCACCGCCCGGAGCCAGGTTCAACAGTTGCGCCAGGACGATCACCGCGGCACCCAGCAGCGCCGACCCCATTCCGAGTTGTACCTTGCGCCGAGAGAATCCGGCCACGATGCCGGCGCCGAGCCACGCGCCCCCACAGGCGGCCCCGATCATCAACATGAGCGTGCGGAACTCCACTTCGACGACGGCGATGAAGACGAGCGCCTGGATGACGGCGTTGACGGTGTGGCCCACGTTGAGCGTGCCGGGAATCTGCTGGTCCGGCACCAGCTTCCAGAACTTGTACGCCGCCGTGGAGGTGGCGAACGACCCGATGCCCAGCGTGTCGAAGAAGTTGGTGACGAACCCGATGCCGAGGTGCTTGCCGCCGGGGGCCAGCGATTCGTCGGAGCCGTGGCCACCAATCCGGCGCCCCCGGCGGGCCAGCACGACCCAGACCGTGAAGTAGGAGAGCGTCAGCACGACGAGCGAGGCGAGCAGCAGCGTTTTGGCGTCCATGGACTGGTGGTGAAGCGTATCAGACCCGGCAGACCGGCCAGGTCGAAAAGTGCCGGCCGAACGCTCACCCGACGAACTTGTAGCCGGACCCGTGAATCGTCAGGATGTGCTGGGGCTCGTGCGGCGACGGCTCGATCTTCTGTCGCAGCTTGGCCACGAAGTTGTCGATGGTCCTGGTCGTCGGGAACTCTTCGTAGCCCCAGACCTCGTTGAGAATCTGTTCGCGGGTGACGACCTGACCGGTGTGCTGCACGAAATAGCGAAGCAGGTCGAACTCTCGCGCCGTGAACTCCACCTTCGCCTGTCCCCGCCGGGCCTGGTGCATCTTGAAGTCGATCTCGATGTCCCCGATCACCGCGACGTCGGTCACCGGCTTTTGCACGCCGGTGCGCCTCAGGACGGCGCGCACACGGGCGAGCAGCTCGGTTATCGAGAATGGCTTGGTGACATAGTCGTCGGCTCCGAGCTCGAGGCCCAGAACCTTGTCGGTCTCCGCCGATCGCGCCGTCAGGACGACGATCGGCGTCGAGCTGCCGCGCGCCCGCAGCTCTCGGCAGACGTCGAAGCCGATCTTCTTGGGCAGCATGACGTCGAGGATGACGAGGTCCGGGTTGAAACTGCCGGCTCGCGCCAGGCCCTCGTCGCCGTCGGCCGCCGTCTGGACGTCGTAGCCTTCGAGCTCGAGGTTGTCACGCAGACCGAGCAACATCTGCGGTTCGTCCTCGATCACCAGAATCCGCTTCATGACCAGTTCCCTCCACGCTGAGGCCCACGGGAATGGGGAAGTGCAACGTGAACGTACTCCCGTGGTCGGGCTCGCTCTCGACCCGGACGAACCCGCCGTGCCCGCGCATCGTGTGATCGACGATGGCCAGGCCCAGTCCGCACCCCTGCGGCCCCCCGCCCAAGCCGCCCTCCACGCGATAGAACTTGCGGAAAATCCGGGACTGCTCGCGGCGTGGGATGCCGATGCCGTGGTCGGTGACGCTGACGCAGACATGGTTCTTCCTGCGCGCCACCTCCACGTCGATGTCACGCGAAGAGGCCGAGTACTTCATCGCGTTCGCCAGCAGGTTCTCGATGGCTTGCACGACGGCGTTCTCGTCGACGAGGACGCGCGGCAAGTCCTGATCGATCCGCGCGTGTACCTCGAACCGCGATTGTGTGAGCTGGCTGCTCATGCTGGACAGCACGTTGGCGGTGAGCGTGGCCACATCGGCGAGCTCGGTCCGATAGGGTCGCAGCCCGGCCTCCATCCTCGAGAAGTCGAGGATGTTCTCGATGAGGCGCGTCAGCTTGCGGGCCTCGGCATTGATGATCCGGTAATACTCCTGCGCCCGCTCGGCGTTGCGGACGCGGCCCACCTCCAGTGTTTCGGCAAACAGCTGGATGAGCGCGAGCGGCGTCTTCAGATCGTGCGAGACCGACGCGACGAAGTTGGACTTGAGCTCCGCCACCCGCACCTCACGGGCGGCCGCACCGGCCACGAAGAAGACGCCGAGAGCCATCACGATCGCGAGGACGACCATCAGAGCCAGCTGCGGGCGCGTGCTCGCGCTGACGATTTCCGGGATCGTCTGAACGCCAAACCCGGCCCGCACCCGCCACGTCTCGCGGCGCTGCTCGTACGGGGCCGCATACTCGAGCAGCTCCTTGTCGAAGAACACCAGGGGGAACTGCCGTTCGTCCACGAACACCTCTGAGGACGGGGCCTTGGCCGGAGCAAACACGACCTTGCCGTCGCCGTCCGACAGGTAGAGCTCCAGCGGCGGGAACCCCGCGCTCTGCTGCACTGCTTCGAGCCGGCGCTGCACGAGGCTGGGAAAGTACTGGTCGTGCAGGTACTCGGCATCCACCATGAACCCCAGAAAGCTCGTGACCCGCTGGCGCTCAGGACCTTCGAAGCGCAGCTGCACCTGCACGTACTTCTGGCGTCCATCGACTCTCAGCGAGAAAGCGACGATGGCCCGGCGCAGCGCCCCGAACTCGTGAAGCATCGGAACCAGCTCCGCGGCCCGCGTCGGCGCGTATCGGAAGCGGCGATCGACGTCGGTGATGGGGATCATCAGGCTGCCGCGGTCGAAAACCAGCATCCTTCCAGAGCGAGCGGCGGCGTTTTCGGACCAGAGCCAGAATTCCTCGATGAAGGGACTTTCGGTCAACCCTTCGGCCAGGACGGGGTCGATGAACGCCAAATCGAGCGGCTCCAGGCGTCCCTGGCCCGTCCGGAGCAGCACGTTGATGTGCGGGCGCTTCAACGCCTCTTCAATCTCGCGGCTCAACGAATCCACCGTATCGCCGCTCAACTGCCGCAAGACCACCGCCGACGCTTCCTCGAGGTCGTTGAGCGCCCTGAACTGGAAGTAAAAGAGCACCGCAACCGGTATCGCGACGACCACCGCCAGGCCGGCGGCCAGGCGCAGGGCGCGATCCCGGAACCACGCGTGAGTCATTCCCGGGCGGGAACTGGAGACGGGCGGTGCCGAGTCGGTCGGCGGCGTCGGCGTCGAGTTCATCGGCTCCCTCCCCTATTACGCGCCCCAGCGCGCCGGCGTGTACGTCGTCGCGTCCGGCCGAGCTAGCGGGAGGCGGGCGGTTGCACGCGCTCTAGCTCACCCGCCAGCCAACGATCCACCAGGCCCCACTCCGGCAGGTCGGGTTGGTGCGTCAGCAACGCCCACGCGATCGCCTGCGTGTCGGCAAGCAGATGGCGTCGATAGCTGGCTGGCAGCGTCGGCATCACCTGCTGCAGGTCGGCCAGCGCCCCCCGCGCGTTGCCCGTGGCAAGGCGGCACATCGCCAGCCGGCTCGCCTGCACGGGATTTCGGGCCGAATCCCGCTTCTGCCCTTCCACATAGGCTCCAAGCGCGGCGCGGTAGCGCCCCTGCAGGAACAACGCGTGTCCTAGATTGTAGTGGCCAACTGACAGGGACGGCGACAGATCGATCACGCGGCGGAAGGCCGCCTCTGCTTCCGCCAGCCGGCCCAGCTCACGACAAACGACCCCTACGTTGTTGGCGACCTGGTCGCTGGCGGGATCGAGCGCGAGCGCCGTCTCCAGAGCGCGCAAGGCCTCTTCCGGGCGGTCGAGTTCACCCAGCGTTGCCCCCAGGTTGGCCCACGCGGATGCGAACGAGGGCATCAGGCCGGCGGCTCGTCGAAACGACTCGCTGGCACGCGCCATGTCATCGGCCCGGAGCCACAGCTTGCCGCGCTCGAAGTGCGCCGCCGCCCATTCGGGTGCCAGGCCGATCGCCTCGTCCAAATCTCGAGCGGCCCCCTCCAGGTCGTTGACCTCCACGCACGCGCTGGCCGTGGCCAGCAGCAGGGCGGGCGTCCGGCCGTGACTCAACGCCTGGACGCACAAGCGCAGTCGATCTTCGGCGCGGGACTCGCGGAAGGCCCCGACCATCAACCTGACGGGCTCGGGCCAAGATCGGCTGGTCGCCTCGGCCGGGCCGGCCGGATCGAGCGCCGCGGTCGCTTCATCCGCGATTTCGAGGATGAACGCGCGGGCAAACGGCCCCCGACGGGCGAGCACGTCCGGCACGTCTCGCAGCGCGGCGCGATCGGCCGAGGCCAGCAGCAGGATGTCCGCCTCGCCGATGCCGTCGAGCCACGTCTGCGCCAGGTAGCTGGCCTGGGTGGTCACCAGCCGCGTGCCCGAGGCCTGGCGGCTCGTGAAGGCGGCCTCGACACGGGGGGCCCAGTAGACGCAGGGTGGCGCGAGCCGTGGGGGCAGCGGATGGAGGAACGGCCATGTGGCCGCGTCGGGAGCCTCGGCGACATGGCCACCACGCTGGTGAATCCAGGCGCGTGCGATGCTGGCCGCCGCCCCCCGCGCGGCGGTCGCTGAGTCGGCCGCGACGATGGCGAGGCGACTGGCACCGACGTCGATGGGCCCGTGGGCCGAGTCTTCCGAGCCGCGCAGCACGCCGAGCGGGTCGTCCGAACGTGTCACGGTTGAATCACCCGCAAGCTGGTGTCCCGGCCCAGTGATTCGCGACATAATCCGCGGGCGGCGCATCCCGCCTCGCGGCGTTGCTCGTCGCTCAGATATGCCCTAGGGGCAGTGCTGGCTTTGCCCGGCCTCTGGCCGGGCCGGAAAACTTGACTCACGTGGTTGGGAATCTGCAGAGTCAAGTTTTCTAGCGGCACGGGTCGAGCGTAGCACAGCGTCCTGACGTACTGCGGCGCGCGGGTCCGGCGCCATCGACAGCGATCTGGCGGACTCGGCAGCCCGCTCGAGGAGGGAGATCAGCGCGCTCGCCGAGCATCCGGCATCGCCGGTAATGCGCGCCGGATGAGGCTCAGGGAGCAGTCTTGGGGTTGAGCTCTCCGCGGTGGCAGGTCAGGCACGTGACCCGGCCCAGGCGTGATTCGCCTTCGGGCGGCTGGTAGTTGGAGAAAAACTGCTGGTTGAGCGTCCTGGTCATCTCGATCATCTGCCGGGCCCGCACCTTTCGAGGGTTCTCATCGCTCGCGAAGTTGCCCCGGGGAGCGTGACACCCCATACAGCTGATCCCGAGCGCCTGCACGAAATGCTGCATCTCCTGTTCGAACTCCGGCACCGTGAGCCCGACGAGGATCTTTACGGTGGGCGTTTCCACTCTGGCTGGAGTTTCCACCCTGGCTGGAACGGGAGTGGGCTGGGCCACGGCGGGCAGGGACATCAGGGCGGTGAGAGCGGCAGCCGCTGCAAGGTGCTTCATCTACTTGATTTCCTGTGGGTTAGTGGAGTCGAGCGCCTGGCCCAGCCGTCCGCCACGAGCCGTTGGGCACGGTGTCCTACTATAGCGCGCGGATCGCGTGCGGCGGTGGGGTCGAGCGGCTGGCCGCCGATCCGATCGCCGCTCGGAGGCGTCGCGAGGAAAGTTGCAGCCACGAGAGGGTACGTGCTATATTTCGAAGGTTCTCGTGGAGTCTGGGACACCCTATCTAGGCTCCTTCTAGCACCGTGACGCGACCGCCCGGGATGGCGGCCCAGGAGAAGGCTGGCTACGCGTGCCGGCCTGCGGTCGATAGAACGTCCGCTGGTGCCGACGACACACAACGAGTAGGGTTCTTGCTTCGGGTGCCAAGGCTGCGTCTCGTGGCCTTCTAGGCCCGTCGCGCCGGGGACACGAGCCGACCGACGGCGGTGTGTCCGGTTCGCATCGTTTGGAAACGCGGGAAGGCGTGTTGCCCGGGCATGCGCGCCTTGGCCACGCGTGAGGAGCGCTCGTGCCGACGATCAGTCAGCTGGTCCGCAAAGGACGTGAGCAGGTTCGCTGGAAGACCAAGAGTCCGGCCCTCCAGGAGAGTCCGCAGAAGCGTGGCGTGTGCGTGCGTGTCTTCACGCAGACGCCGAAGAAGCCGAACTCGGCGCTTCGCAAGGTGGCTCGCGTGCGGTTGACGAACGGCATTGAGGTGACGACCTACATCCCGGGGGTCGGTCACAACCTGCAGGAGCACTCGCTGGTCCTGATTCGTGGTGGTCGCGTGAAGGATCTGCCTGGCGTGCGGTACCACGTCGTGCGCGGGACGCTGGACGCGGTGGGCGTGCAGGGCCGCAAGCAGGGTCGATCGAAGTACGGCGCAAAGCGCCCGAAGTCCTAGGCGCGACCGCGGTCGCGAGAGAGCCGATTGTATGCCTCGTAGACGTGAGATTCCGAAGCGGGACCTGGCGGCCGACGCGCTGTACAACAGCTCGTTGGTGACCAAGTTCATCAACACGATCATGAAAGAGGGGAAGCGCTCGACGGCCGAGCGCATCCTGTATCAGAGCTTCGACATCATCAAGGAGCGCAGCGGCGATGACCCGCTGAAGGTCTTCAAGAAGGCGCTGGACAACGTCAAGCCGGCGCTCGAAGTGAAATCGCGGCGCGTGGGCGGCTCCAACTACCAGGTGCCCATCGAGGTCAATCCCAACCGCCGGCTCTCGTTGAGCATCCGCTGGCTGGTGTCCTACGCGCGGGCGCGCGGCGACGGCAAGACGATGCAGGAGAAGCTGGCCAGTGAGCTGATGGATGCGGCCAACCTGCGAGGGGGCGCGGTGAAGAAGCGCGAAGATACTCACCGCATGGCGGAAGCCAACAAGGCGTTTGCGCACTACCGCTGGTAGGGGAGCGCGTCGGAGATCGCTGGACGGACAATGGCACGACAAGCACCACTTGATCGGACGCGGAACATCGGCATCATGGCCCACATCGATGCCGGCAAGACCACCACGACCGAACGCATCCTCTACTACACCGGGATTTCGTACAAGATCGGCGAAGTGCACGACGGCACGGCCGTCATGGACTGGATGGAACAGGAGCAGGAGCGCGGCATCACCATTACCTCGGCCGCGACCACGTGTTTCTGGCGCGACCACCGGATCAACATCATCGACACGCCCGGGCACGTGGACTTCACCGTCGAAGTCGAGCGGTCGCTGCGCGTGCTGGACGGGGCGTGCGCGGTATTCGACGCGGTGTCCGGCGTCGAGCCGCAATCGGAGACCGTGTGGCGTCAGGCCGACAAGTACCGGGTGCCGCGTATCTGTTTCGTCAACAAGATGGACCGCGTCGGCGCGGACTTCAAGGAGACCCTGTCCCAGATCGAAACGAAACTGCAGGGCAACCCCGTCGCCATTCAGCTGCCGATCGGCGCCGAGGACAAGTTCATCGGCGTGGTGGACCTGGTCGGGATGAAGGCCATCACCTACAAGGACGAGACCATGGGCGCCGACTACGTCGTCGGTGACATCCCGGCCGACATGATGACCGAGGTCCAGCAGTACCGGGAGAAGCTGATTGAGAAAGTCAGCGAGGCCGACGACAAGCTGCTCGAGAAGTACCTGAGCGGCGATGCGATCAGCGAGGACGAGATTCGAGCGGCTTTGAGGCGCCGAACGATCGAGTCGGTGCGGAAGGAAGGGTCGCCGTTCGTGCCGGTGATCTGCGGGAGCGCGTTCAAGAACAAAGGCGTCCAGCCCCTGCTCGACGCCGTCGTCGATTACCTGCCGTCACCCCTGGACATTCCTCCGGTGACCGGTCTCGATCTGCGTGCCAAGCAAGAGGGCGAGGCGCTCATCGAACGCACGGCCGACGACAAGCAGCCGTTCGCAGCGCTGGCCTTCAAGATCATGACCGACCCCTTCGTCGGGCAGCTCACCTTCTTCCGCGTCTACTCCGGCACGCTGGCCACGGGCACGACGGTGCTCGACGCCACCAAGGGCAAGTCCGAACGCATCGGCCGCCTGCTCAAGATGCACGCCAACAAACGCGAAGAGATCAAGGAGGTCTTCGCCGGCGACATCGCGGCGGCCGTCGGCCTGAGATCGGTGACGACCGGCGACACCCTGTGTGACGAGAAGAAGCCGATCCTCCTCGAGTCGATGACGTTCCCCGAGCCGGTGATCTCGCTGGCCATCGAACCGCGGACCAAGGCTGACCAGGAAAAGCTCGGGCAGGGCATGTCGAAGTTGATGGCCGAGGACCCGACGTTCCGGGTGAGAACCGACGAGCAGACCGGCCAGGTGGTGATTGCCGGGATGGGCGAGTTGCACCTCGAGATCATCGTGGACCGGCTGAAGCGCGAGTTCGGGGTCGAGGCCAGCGTGGGCAAGCCCCAGGTCGCCTACAAAGAGACGCTCACGGCGCCGGCTGAGGGCGAGGGGCGGTTCGTGCGCCAGACGGGCGGGCGCGGCCAGTACGGCCACGCCAAGATCCGCCTGCTCCCGTTGCCCCCCGGTACGGGGTACGAGTTCGAGAACGAGATTGTGGGCGGCTCGGTGCCGCGCGAGTACATCAAGCCGATCGATCAGGGGATTCAGGAAGCGCTCACCCGCGGCGTGCTCGCCGGGTATCCCATCGACGACGTGCGCATCGAGCTGTACGACGGGTCGTTCCACGAAGTGGACTCTTCCGAGATGGCGTTCAAGATTGCCGGGTCGATGGCGTTCCAGGACGCGGCCAAGCGAGCGCGGCCGGTGCTGCTCGAGCCGGTCATGCGCGTGGAAGTGGTCGTCCCGAAGGACTACCTTGGGGACGTCATGGGCGATTTGTCCTCGCGGCGAGGCAAGATCCAGTCGCAGGAGGACCGCGGCGGCACGCAGATCATCTCATCGCGTGTGCCGCTCAGCGAGATGTTCGGATACGCCACCGACCTGCGATCGCGCACGCAGGGCCGGGCCACCTACTCGATGCATTTCGATCGCTATGAGCAGGCGCCCGCGCAGGTGAGCGAAGAAGTGATCGCGCGCGTGCAGGGGACGAAGTAGGAGCAGCGTCGGCGCGTCCGGCGAGGGACCAGAGACATGCTTGGAGACAAGATTCGCATTCGCTTGAAGGCGTACGACGCACGCGTGCTGGACCAGAGCACGGGTGAGATCGTCGAAACCGCCAAGCGCACCGGCGCTCGGCTGGCAGGGCCTATTCCGCTGCCGACCGAGATCAACAAGTGGACGGTCCTGCGATCGCCGCACGTCGACAAGAAGTCGCGCGAGCAGTTCGAAGTCCGTACGCACAAGCGGCTCATCGACATCTTCGAGCCGACGCCGCAGACCGTGGACGCCCTGATGAAGCTCGACCTCCCCGCGGGTGTCGACGTGGAAATCAAGGCGTTTGGCAAGGACCACAAGTAGGGTGGTCCCGGTAAGGATCGCGACATGGTGACAGGAATCATCGGCAAGAAGGTCGGCATGACGCAGCTGTTCCTCGACGACGGCACGCTGGCGCCGGCGACGGTGCTGCAGGCCGGCCCCTGCGTGGTCGTGCAGGGCAAGGGCGTCGACACGGACGGGTACGAAGCCGTGCAGATCGGCCTGGTCGAAGACCGGCCGGCGAAGGCGAACAAGGCCACGGTCGGCCACTTCAAGAAGGCCAACGTCCCGCCCACACGCGTGCAGCGGGAAGTGGGGCTGGCCAGGGGCGCGACGGTGCCCGCGCTGGGCGACGCCGTGTTGTGCTCGATCTTCGCGGCCGGCGAGCGCGTGGACGTGATCGCCACCAGCAAAGGCAAGGGGTTTCAGGGCACCGTCAAGCGCCATCACTTCCGTGGCGGCGACGCGACACACGGTTCGATGTTTCACCGGGCGCCCGGTTCCATCGGCGCCTCGTCCTATCCCTCGCGCGTGCTGCCGGGCATGCGCATGCACGGACACATGGGGCAGGACCGCGTCACGACACGGAACCTCAAGGTGCTCAAAGTCGACGCAGACCATCACCTGATCGTGGTGCGCGGTGCCGTGCCCGGCGCCAACGGGGGCTACGTGCTCATTCGCAAAGCCGTTGCCCCCAAGCCGGAGCCGCAGCCGCAGCTGCAGGAGAAGCCCAAGAAGGGCCGTAAGTAACCAACGCTGAGAGACTGCCATGACGGTTGATGTGGTCAACGAAGCCAATGAGAAGGTCGGCTCGGTCGACGTCCGCGACGAGGTGTTCGGCGGCCGTGTCAAAGTCGATCTGATCCACGAGTCGGTGGTCCGTGCCAACGCCGCCGACCGGCGGGGCACGCACGCGACGAAGAACCGCGCCCTGGTCAGCGGCAGCGGCAAGAAACCGTGGCGTCAGAAGGGCACGGGCCGTGCCCGGGTCGGCGAGATCAGGAACCCGCTCTGGCGGAAGGGCGGCACGGTGTTCGGTCCGCAGCCGCGCAGCTACGCCTATCAACTCCCCAAGAAGGTCGAGAAAGGCGCGCTCAAGCAGGCCCTCGCCGCCAAGCTCCAGGGAGGCGACATCGTCGTCGTCGACGCCTTGACGGCCAGCGAGGTGAAGACCCAGGCGGCTGTCGCGAAGCTGCGCACCTTGGGCGTCGAGGGTAAGGCGCTGCTGATCGACGTCCAGCCCGATGAGAAGCTCGCCCTCTCGGTGCGCAACATCACGGGGATCCGGATGCTTGCGACGAGCCGGGTCACCGCGCGCGACGTGATGGACACCCGCAAGGTCGTCCTCACGCAGGCCGCCTTCGTCAAGCTGCAGGATGTGCTGTCATGAAACTGACGGATGTGCTCAGGCGGCCCCTCGTGACCGAGAAGACCACGGGGCTGCGCGAGGATGGCCGGACGATGGTGTTCGAAGTGGCGCGCGGGGCGACCAAGGTGCAGATCCGCATGGCGGTCGAGAAGCTGCTCGGGACGAAGGTCCAGGCCGTTCGCACCGCGAATGCGTTCGGCAAGCTCAAGCGGCAGGGCCGCCACGTCGGCCGGCGATCGGACTGGAAGAAGGCGTATGTCCGCCTCCGTGACGGCCAGAAACTGCCGGAGTTCCTGGAAGGGGCGTAGGAAGACGTTCAACGGTCAGAGTTCGATGGTCGATGCGCGGCGCGGCTGATTGCCGGGCGGGTACGCGCTGGGGACCGCTGAGCTCGCAACTTGTCACAGGTCATTGCGTCACGAGCTGTTATGCCGATTAGAAAATACAGGCCCACGTCGCCAGGTCGCCGCCAGATGACGGTGCAGACCTACGACGAAATCACGGCGACGCGGCCGTTCAAGCCGCTGACCGAGACGATCAAGAAAACGGGCGGCCGCAACAATACGGGCGAGGTCACGGTGTGGTGGCGCGGCGGCGGTCACAAGCGCCTCTATCGCATCATCGACTTCAAGCGCGACAAGAAGAACATCCCCGGGCGCGTGTCGACGATCGAGTACGACCCGAATCGCTCGGCCCGCATCGCGCTGGTGACCTACGCCGACGGTGAGAAGCGGTACATCCTGCAGCCGCTCGGGCTCAAGGTCGGCGATACGATCGTCTCGGGCGACTCGGCCGATATCCTGCCGGGCAATGCCCTCCCGCTGCGCGGCATTCCGCTCGGCACGATGGTGCACAACGTCGAGCTCAAGCCGGGGCGGGGCGGCCAGATGGCGCGCAGCGCCGGCGCCGCGGTGCAGGTCGTGGCCAAAGAAGGCGACTACGTGTCGGTCAAGATGCCGTCCGGCGAGATCCGCCGGGTCCATCAGGACTGCCTGGCGACCATCGGCCAGGTCGGCAACCTCGATCATGAGAACGTCTCGTACGGCAAAGCCGGGCGGACGCGCTGGATGGGTCGTCGGCCGCACGTGCGGGGGGTTGCCATGAATCCCGTCGACCACCCGCTCGGTGGGGGCGAGGGCAAGACGTCCGGAGGACGTCATCCGGTCACGCCGTGGGGCGTGCCGACGAAGGGCTACAAGACACGCACCCGGAAGCCGAGCGACAAGTTCATCGTCCAGCGGCGACGCAAGTAGCGGGTTGCTGAAAGCTGAGAACCGATATGAGCCGTTCAATCAAGAAGGGGCCGTTCGTCGATACCCACCTGCTGGAAAAGGTGGAGACGATGAACCGCGCGGGCGACAAGCGAGTCATCAAGACGTGGTCGCGCCGGTCGACGGTGATTCCCGAGATGGTCGGGCACACGCTCGCGGTGCACAACGGCAAGAAGTTCGTGCCGGTGTACGTCACCGAGAACATGGTGGGTCACAAGCTCGGAGAGTTCTCGCCGACCCGGCAGTTCAAGGGGCACTCGGCCCGGTCGGACAAGGCCGCCACCACCACGCAGGGCGCGCCGCCGGCGGCCGCACCGGCCGCGCCGGCTGGAAAGGCATAGCGATGGTACGGGCGCAGGCAACGGGGAAATACGTGCGCACGTCGGCCCAGAAGGCGGGCCTCGTGCTGGACCTCATTCGGGGCAAGGACATCAACCGGGCTCTGGCCGCCCTGCAGTTCAGCCGGAAGTCGGTGGCACGCGATGTCGCCAAGGTGCTGCGCTCGGCGGTGGCCAACGCGCAGCAGCAGGAGGCTTTTGGCGGGGACGTCGAGCGTCTCTTCGTGTCGCGGTGTCATGCCGACAACGGGCCGTCGATGAAGCGCATCCGGCCGGCCCCCATGGGCCGGGCGTTCCGCGTCGTGAAGCGGACGGCACATCTGACCGTCGAGGTCACGGAGAAGGCACAGGTCGTCGCGGCCGTGCCTGTCGCGGCGGAGACCACGGCGGACGGTTCGGCGGACGCGCCCAAGGCGGCGGGGCGCAGGAAGCCGGCCGCGCGGGCCAAGGGCGCCAGTCGGCCGGCGGCGAAGCGCCGCAAGGCGGCGGCACGGTAAGCGGATGGTCGCGCGGGTTCACCCGCGCTCAAGGAGACACTGTGGGCCAGAAAGTCCACCCGTACGGGTTTCGGATCGGATTCAACAAGACGTGGAAGTCGCGGTGGTTCGCCGACAAGGACTATGCGTTGCTGCTGCACGAGGATCTGGCGCTCAAACGCGACCTCAAGAAGCGGTTCCAGCACGCCGGGGTGTCGAAGATCGAGATTGAGCGCGCCGCCAACAAGCTCAAGATCGACATCCACACGTCGCGACCGGGCATCATCATCGGACGCAAGGGTCAGGAAGTCGACAAGCTGAAGCAGGAGACGCAGAAGCGGACCAGCCGCGAGGTGTTTATCAACATTCAGGAGATTCAGAAGCCCGAGCTCGACGCACAGCTGATTGGCGAGTCGGTGGCGATGCAGCTCGAGAAGCGCGTCGCGTTCCGGCGGGCCATGCGCAAGGCTGTCGAATCGGCGCTCCGATTCGGCGCGCGCGGGATCAAAGTGCGCGTGTCCGGCCGATTGAACGGCGCCGAGATTGCGCGCTCCGAATGGTATCTGCACGGCCAGTTGCCGCTGCAGACCCTCCGGGCGGACATCGATTACGGGTTTGCGGAGGCCAATACCACCTACGGACAGATTGGCGTGAAGGTCTGGCTGTACAAGGGCGAGCGATTGACGCCGCGGGTGGGCCGCGAAGAGGAGTATGGCGGTCGGGTCGACCGGGGAGATCGGGATCGGGATCGGGGCCCCCGCCGCGCGCCGCGTGCCGACGGGCGCTAGGGCGGGTCTGAGACGCGTCCCGGTCGGGGGTGACCGTCCGAAGCGCGTGGCGAGCCGGCCTGCCGCCGACGCGCGACAGACGAGGGCAGTGAGCGAGTAGACATCATGTTGATGCCGAAGAAGGTGAAGTATCGGAAGCAGCAGCGCGGCCGCATGACGGGCAAGGCGTGGCGCGGCGGCGATGTGTCGTTCGGCGACTATGGCCTGAGGGCCATGGAGCCCTGCTGGCTGACCGATCGGCAGATCGAGGCGGCCCGCGTCGCCATGACACGGTTCATCAAGCGCGGCGGCAAGATCTGGGTCCGCGTGTTCCCTGACAAGCCCATCACCAAGAAGCCGCAGGAAACACGCATGGGCAAGGGCAAGGGAGCGCCCGAGGGCTGGGTCGCGGTGATCAAGCCGGGGCGAATCCTGTTCGAGATGGAGGGTGTCGCGGAAGTCGAGGCCCGCCGCGCCATGGAGCTGGCGTCGGCCAAACTGCCGATCAAGACCAGGTTCGCGATGCGCTTCGCGCAGGAGACGCGGTCATGAAGGCGATGGAGCTCAGGGAGCTGGACGAAGACGCGCTGGCCGCGAGAGCCCGCGACCTCGACCAGGACTTGTTTCAGATGCGTATCAAGCAGGCGATGGGTCATCTCGAAGCGCCGGGCAAAATGCGCAACGTGCGCCGGGAGTTGGCCCGCGTGCAGACCATCCTCAGGGAGAAGGCGAAGTAGCCATGGGCGCGAAAGCGGAACTGCAGGGCGTGGTCGTCAGCGATCGCATGCAGAAGAGCGTGGTCGTCTCCGTCGAGCGGCGCGTGCAGCATGCCGTGTACGGCAAGACGCAGAAGCGCACGGCGCGCTTCATCGCACACGACGAACACGACGAGGCGAAAGTCGGCGACAAGGTGGCAATTGTGGAGACGCGGCCCATGAGCCGTCGCAAGCGGTGGGCCGTCGTCCGCGTGATCGAGCGCGCGCCCGAGGTGTAGGAGAGCGTCATGATTCAGATGCGATCGATCCTCGACGTCGCGGACAACTCCGGGGCGCGAAGGGTCTCGATGATCAACCCCCTCGGGGGCTCCACGGGCCGCTATGCGCGGCTCGGCGACATCATCACGGCCAACGTCAAGGAGGCTGCGCCCGAGTCGAACATCAAGAAGGGCCAGGTGGTGAAGGCTGTCGTGGTGCGCGTGCGCAAGGAGCAGCGGCGCAAGGACGGCAGCTACATCCGTTTCGACCGCAACGCCGTCGTCCTGATCAACGACCAGGGCGAACCGATCGGCACGCGCGTGTTCGGACCCGTGGCCCGCGAGCTGCGCGAGCGCAAGTTCATGAAGATCATCTCGCTCGCCCCGGAGGTGCTCTAGATCATGCCCAAGCTGAAAACGCCGCTCCGCAAGAACGACACGGTCGTCGTGCGGACCGGCAAGGATCGCGGCAAGCGCGGTCGCGTGCTCAGGGTGCTCACCGACAACAACCGGTTGCTGGTGGAGGGCGTGAACCTCATCAAGCGGCACACGCGGCCCAACCCGCAGAAGAACATCAAGGGCGGCATCGTCGAGCGGGAAGCGCCGATCCACGCGTCGAACGTGATGCTGCTGGATCCGGAGACCAACGAGGCCACGCGGCTGGGCGTCCAGACGTTGCCGGACGGGCGTCGCGTGCGAATCAGCCGCAAGAGCGGCACGGTGGTGGACAAATGAAGGGCCAGGCGATGAGCCGCCTTCGCGAGCGGTACATGACGGACGTCGTGCCCGCCCTGACGAAGGAGTTCGGCTACAAGAACATCAACGCCGTCCCCAGGATCACGAAGATCGTGGTCAACATGGGCCTCGGCGATGCCACCCAGAACGCCAAGGTCGTCGAGACCGGCGCGGACGAGCTGGCGCGGATCACCGGCCAGAAAGCGGCGGTCCGTCGCGCCAAGAAGTCGATCGCGCAGTTCAAGGTGCGGCAGGGGATGCCCATCGGCGCGATGGTGACCCTGCGAGGCGAGCGCATGTACGAGTTCTTCGACCGGCTCGTGAGCGTGAGCCTGCCGCGCGTGCGCGACTTTCGCGGCGTGTCGCCCAAGGGATTCGACGGCCGGGGCAACTACACCCTGGGTCTGCGCGATCAGCTGATCTTTGTCGAGATCGACTACTTGAAGGTGGACAAGGCCCGCGGGATGAACGTGTCAGTGGCCACGTCGGCCAGGACGGACGAGGAAGCCCGCAAGCTGCTGCAGCTGATGGGCATGCCATTTCGACAGAACTGATCGGATCGGGGAGCCGCGGACGAGACGCCGGCTCCGGAAGCGAGGAGTGACGTGGCCACGACTGCCAAGGAAGCGCGTGAGAGGAAGACCCTGAAATACAAGGTGCGCCACCGTAATCGGTGCCGCCGTTGCGGCCGCCCGCGCGGGTATCTCCGGAAGTTCGCGCTGTGCCGCTTGTGTTTTCGAGAGCTGGCGCTCAAGGGCGACGTCGCCGGCGTCACCAAGAGCAGCTGGTAGCCGTTGCTGCGATCGTGCACTGAGAGTCGAGAGCTGGAACATGACTGATCCGATTGCCGACATGCTCACCAGGATTCGCAACGCCGTCGGAGCGCGCCATACGCGTGTCGACCTGCCGGCGTCGAAGCTGAAGTTGGAGATTGCCCGCATCCTGCAGGATGAAGGCTACATCGCGGGGTTCAAGATGGTGGACGGCGAGCCCGTTCAGGCCGGCAAGGCCGCGCGACAGCTCGTGCGCCTCTTCTTGAAATACGGACCCGGCGGCGAGCGCGTCATCAGCGGGATCGAGCGGGTCAGCCGCCCAGGCCGCCGCGTGTACGTCAGCAGCGACGACGTGCCCCCGGTCCTGGGAGGCCTGGGTGTCAACATCCTGACGACGTCGCGGGGCGTGATGAGCGGCCGATCCGCCCAGAAGGCCGGCGTCGGCGGAGAGGTGCTGTGCAACGTGTGGTGACCGCCTGCCGGCCCCGCGCGGAGGCCGGCGGCCGTGACAACTTGGGCGGGCGACGCCCGTCTGCAGGAACCTAGATCATGTCTCGTATTGGAAAAAAACCCATCCCGATTCCCAAGGGCGTTACCGTCACGGTGGAGGGCCCGGCCGTGGATGTCAAGGGGCCCAAGGGCCAGATGCGCCAGCCGCTGCCCCCCGGCGTGAACGCCGCGCTGCAGGACGGCCAGGTCGTGACCAGGAAGGCACGCGAGGACCGCGAGCTCGACAAGTTCCATGGCCTGGCGCGCAGTCTCGTCAACAACGCCGTGCGCGGCGTGACCGAGGGGTGGAAGAAGGAACTCGACATCGTCGGCGTGGGATACCGGGCGGAGATGAAGGGCAAGCAAGTCGTGCTGTCGCTCGGCTATTCGCACCAGATCGTGTACGACGTGCCGCCAGGCATCGAGGTGGCCATCGACAAGCAGACCCACATCACGGTGAGCGGCGTGGACCGGCAGCTCGTGGGCCAGGTGGCGGCCAACCTGCGTCGGCTGCGGGAGCCCGACCCCTACCAGCAGAAGGGGGTCCGGTACACGGGCGAGGTTCTGAAGAAGAAGGCCGGCAAGACCGGCGCGTGACACAGACGGATACGCGTTTTCGAGAGTCAGCCCTATGCAGATCAAGACCAAAGCCGACCGCCGGCAGCGCATCAAGTACCGGCTTCGCAAGCGGATGCACGGCACACCCGAGCGTCCTCGGTTGTCGGTGTTTCGAAGTGTGGCCCACATCTACGTCCAGGTGATCGATGACACGGGCGGCCGAACGGTGGCCTCGGCGTCGAGTGTCGAGCCCAGCGTCAAGGCGAAGATGACCGAGGGCATGCGGCCGGGCAACCGGAAAGGCGCCGAGCTCGTCGGTCAGACGATCGCCGAGCGCTTGAAGGGCCAGGGGATCACGCGAGTGGTCTTCGATCGAAACGGGTATCTCTATCACGGGCGGGTACGCGCCGTGGCCGACGCGGCGCGATCGGCCGGCCTGGAGTTCTGACATCATGAATCGCACCCGGGAAAAGATCGACGCTTCGCAGCTGGAAATCAAAGACACGGTCGTCTCGATCAATCGAGTGACCAAGGTGGTCAAGGGCGGCAAGAACCTGAGCTTCAGTGCCCTGGTCGTCGTCGGCGACGGTCACGGCGTCGTGGGCTTCGGAGTCGGGAAGGCGAAGGAAGTGCCGTCGGCCATCAAGAAGGGGATCGAAGCGGCGAAGAAGAACCTGATTCGGGTGCCGCTGGCGGGAACCACTATTCCGCATCCGGTGGTCGGGAACTTCGGAGCCGGCCGCGTGCTGCTGAAGCCCGCGGTCGATGGCACCGGCATCATCGCCGGCGGAGCGGTCCGCGCGGTGGTCGAATCGGCGGGCGTCACCAACGTGCTCACCAAATCGCTCGGCAGTCCCAACGCGCATAACGTCGTGCGCGCCGCGTTCACGGCGCTGCGGATGTTGCGGGACCCGTACCGGGTCGCGCGGCTGCGCGGCAAAGACGTCGAAGAGCTGCTGGCGCCACGGGAGCGGCGGCGCGCCAAGGCCCCGGCTCAGCCGGCCGTTGCCGCTGAGACCGGCTCGTGAGCCTGGCAGAGGCCACTCGAGGCGAGGGGAGTCGAGCAATGGCTGGCAAAAAGCTGAGAATCACGTTGTTGAGGAGTCCCATCGGGTTCAACCGCAAGCAGGGGCTGGTCGTGGAGAGCCTGGGCTTGCGCCGAATTCGCCATAGCGTGGAGCGCGACGACACCCCGGAAACCCGGGGGCTGATCCACAAGGTGCGTCACCTCGTCGAGGTGAGCGAAGGGTAGGGTCACGATGGATTTGAGTCAACTCAAGCCGCCGCCGGGCGCCAAGCGGCCGCGCAAGCGCGTCGGACGAGGCCCGGGGTCCGGCCACGGCAAGACCGCGAGCCGCGGGAACAAGGGTGCCCAGTCGAGATCGGGCTACTCGTACAAGCGGGGGTTCGAGGGCGGTCAGATGCCGCTGCATCGCCGCGTGCCCAAGCGGGGGTTTCACAATCTGTTCCGCGTGGAATACGCCGTCGTCAACCTGGACCAGCTGGAGTCACGCTTCGAAGCCGGCGCCGCGGTCACGCCGGAGAGCTTGCGCGAATCCGGGCTGGTGCGGAGCGCGAAGCGTCCGATCAAGGTGCTGGGGCGGGGAGAGGTGACCAAGGCGCTGAACGTGCGGGTGCACAAGTTCAGCGGCAAGGCGGCCGAGAAGCTGGCGGCGGCGGGCGGGACAACGGAAGCGATCGCGTGAGCGAGGCCTTGACGTGGAAGCGCTGAGAAACCTGTTCGCCGTTCCGGACCTGCGCAACCGGGTGCTCTTCACGCTCGGGATCCTCGCGGTCTATCGCGTCGGGAGCTTCATCCCGACGCCGGGCCTGAACCGCGCGGCCCTGGCGGAATTGTCGCGGCAGATGCAGAACTCGATGTTCGGCCTGTACGACATGTTCACCGGGGGTGCGCTGTCGCAGATCACGATCTTCGCTCTTGGCGTCATGCCGTATATCAGCGCGTCGATCATCCTGCAGCTCATGACGGTGGTGTGGCCGTACCTCGAGCGGTTGTCGAAGGAAGGGGAGCTCGGGCGGCGGAAGATCACGCAGTACACCCGGTACTTGACCTTGCTGCTGGCCGTGGTGCAGTCGCTGGGTATTTCGATCTGGCTGGAGAGCAACACGGAGCTCGCGGGCGGCCTGCCGCTCGTCTACAACCCGGGCTGGGGCTTCAAGCTGCTGTGCGTGTTGACCTTGACCACCGGCACGATGTTCATCATGTGGCTGGGTGAGCAGATTACGGAGCGCGGCGTCGGCAACGGCATGTCGCTCATCATTTTTGCGGGCATCGTCGTGGGGTTCCCGCGCGCCGTGCTCCAGACCTTCGACATGATGTCCACGAACCAGATCACGCTGCTCAGGATGCTGTTCCTGGGTGTCTTCATGGTCGGCGTCGTGGCGGCCATCATCCATGTCGAGCGCGGCCATCGCCGCATCACGGTGCAGTATGCGAAGCGTGTCGTGGGACGCAAGCAGTATGGCGGCACCAGCACGCACATTCCGTTGAAGGTCAACACTGGAGGCGTGATCCCCGTGATCTTCGCCTCCTCGCTGCTGGCGTTCCCCGCGACCCTGGCCCCGATGTTCGGGCAAGGCGGCTGGGGCGATGCGATCGTGCGGCAGTTGGGCTTCAACATGCCCCTGCACAACCTGTTGTACATGGTGCTCATCGTGTTCTTTGCGTACTTCTACACCGCCATCATCTTCAATCCCGACGATGTGGCCGAGAACATGCGGAAGTACGGAGGGTTCATCCCCGGCATTCGCCCAGGCAAGCGGACCGCCGAGCACATCGACACCATCCTGGCGCGGATCACCCTGGTTGGCGCCATCTACCTGGCGCTCGTCGCGCTGCTGCCGAACATCCTGATCGGCGGGTTGAACGTGGCCCCGATCCCGCTGGTGGGGGATCAGCTCGATGCGGCGCTGCCGCAGTGGTTGTCCCAGGGGCTCGGCGTGCCGTTCTTCTTCGGCGGCACCTCGCTGTTGATCGTCGTGGGCGTCGCCATGGACACGGTCAACCAGGTGGAGTCGCAGTTGATCATGCGTCACTACGACGGCTTCATGAAGAAGACGCGGATCCGGGGGCGGCGCGGGTGACGCGATGAGGGCGTGCGCAGCGACGGGGAGCGCCGGCCGTCAACGGCCGGGCGGGGAGCGACGCCGATGATCGTGTGCCGTTCGGCGGCGGAGATCGAGTGCCTGGCGCGCGTCAACACGCTGGTGGCCACCGTGCTCGCCGAGCTGAGGGCCACGACGCGGCCAGGCACGACGACGGTCGCGCTCGACACGTTGGCCGATCGACGGTTGCGGGAAGCGGGCGCGGAACCGGCGTTCAAGGGGTATCACGGCTACCCCTCGACGATCTGCGCGTCGGTGAACGAGCAGGTCGTGCACGGCATCCCGTCCGCGCGCGAGCTGAGGGACGGCGACATCGTGTCGATCGATCTCGGGGCGAAGCTGGACGGCTACTATGGCGACTGCGCCGTCACGATTGCGGTCGGCCGCATCGGCTCCGACGCCGCACGGCTGCTGGCGGTCACCGAGGAGGCCCTCTACCGGGGACTTGACGCGGTGCGGGCCGGCGCGCGGGTCTCGGACATCGGGGCGGCGGTCCAAGCGCATGTCGAGGGGCACGGTTTTTCGGTGGTGCGGGAGTTCGTCGGTCACGGGATTGGCACCAAGCTCCACGAGGAACCGCAGATTCCCAACTACGGCGTGGCTGGCCGTGGTCCCCGGCTGTCGGAAGGCATGGTGCTGGCCATCGAGCCGATGGTGAACTTCGGGAAGCCGGCGGTGAAGGTGCTGAGTGACGGCTGGACGGCCGTGACGAAGGACGGCAGCCTGTCGGCGCACTTCGAGCACACGGTCGTGGTGACCGGGACGGGCTGCCGGATCCTGACCTTCGCGGAAGGTGAGCGCGAGGCGGCGGCGACGTCGCGCGGCGGGGTGACGCGGCCCGGCCGGCCGGTCCCGGCGCCGGCGGGCCGATGATGGCGCGTCGAGCATGGAGGCGATGGCCGACGGCGTGGTGCTGGAGCTGCTGCCCAGCCAGCTCGTCCGGATCGAGCTCGACGGGAGGCACCAGGTCATGGCCCATTTGGGTGACCCGGTGCACCGGAACTACGTGCGGGTGCTGGTCGGCGATCGCGTCCGCGTGGCGCTGATGCCGTCGGACCGGACGCGAGGGCGGATTGTGGAGAAGCTGTCATGAAGGTTCGTGCGTCAGTCAAGCGGATTTGCGACAAGTGCAAGATCGTCCGTCGTCACGGCGTGGTGCGGGTGATCTGTCCGAATCAGAAACACAAACAACGGCAGGGGTGACCTTCGCCGGGTGAGGCCGAGGTAAGGAACTGGACATATGGCACGCATTTCAGGTGTGGATCTGCCGCGGACCAAGCGGGTCGAGATTGGGTTGACCTATATCTACGGCATCGGACGGCACCGCTCCAACGAGATTCTCGGTGTCGCGGGCGTGAGCCCTGACGTTCGCGTCAAGGACCTGTCCGACGACGATGTGCGCAAGATCAGCCGCGTGATCGAAGAGCAGGGTGGCGTCGAGGGCGATCTCCGGAAGGAGATCTCGATGAACATCAAGCGGCTCATCGAGATCGGCAGTTATCGCGGCGCGCGGCACCGGAGGAATCTGCCCCTGCGCGGGCAGCGGACGCGGACCAACGCGCGCACGCGCAAGGGGCCGCGCAAGGGCGCGATCGCCAAGAAGAAGACGGTATAAGCCATGGCCAAGACCGAAGCACAGCCCGGCGGCGAGAAGCCGACCAAGAAAAAGAAGACGTTCAAGAAGCGCGGCGAAAAGCGCGTGGTGCACCACGGCTTCGTCCACATCCAGGCCTCGTTCAACAACACGCTCATCACGATTACGGACGCCGAAGGGGCCGTGGTGTCGTGGTCGAGTGCGGGGGCGATCGGCTTCAAGGGATCGCGCAAGGGCACGCCGTTTGCGGCGACCCAGGCGGCCTTGAACGCGACCAATGCCGCGAAGGCGTTCGGCATGCGCTCGTGCGAAGTGCTGGTGAAGGGACCCGGGTCGGGCAGGGAGTCGGCGATTCGCGCGCTGTCGACGGCCGGGTTGGAGGTGAGATCGATTCGCGATGTCACTCCGATTCCCCACAACGGATGTCGGCCGCCCAAGCGGAGGCGCG
Source organism: Acidobacteriota bacterium (assembly GCA_052389315.1). Classification (GTDB taxonomy): domain Bacteria; phylum Acidobacteriota; class Vicinamibacteria; order Vicinamibacterales; family UBA2999; genus JACCSI01. Next base: position 22,215 of record JBQTIE010000084.1, on the reverse strand, counting down.
TGTAGCGTCCCGAGGGATCTGGAACTTCGATTAGCGAGGGTCACACAAGAATGGCTCGATACAACGGTCCGGTCTGCCGCCTCTGCCGACGCGAAGGCATGAAGCTCTTCCTGAAGGGCGAGCGCTGTTACACGGAGAAGTGCGCGATTGAGAAGCGCAACGTGCCGCCAGGCCAGCACGGCCGCTCGCGCAAGGCCAAGATGGTCGGGTACGGAATCCAGCTGCGCGAGAAACAAAAGGTCAAGCGCATCTACGGCGTGCTCGAGGATCAGTTCCGGCGGTATTTCGAGCAGGCGGAGCGCACCCGCGGGATCACGGGCGAAACCCTGCTGCAGCTGCTGGAGCGGCGGCTGGACAATGCCGTCTACCGGCTGGGCTTCGCGACCTCGCGGCCCCAGGCGCGTCAGCTCGTCAGACACGGCCACTTTCTCGTCAACGGCAAGAAGGTGGACATCCCGTCCTACTCCGTCAAGGTCGGCGACGTCGTGGCGGTTCGTGACAGCAGCCGCAAGAACACGTCGATCCTGCACGCGGTCGAGGAGGTCAAGGGGCGCGGAATTCCCGAGTGGCTGTCCCTGGCCGCTGAGATGGAAGGCAAGATCATGTCCGTGCCCACGCGTGAACAGATCAATCTGCCCGTCCAGGAACAGCTGATCGTGGAGCTGTACAGCAAGTAACGCGCGCGGTCAGATCCGTCGCACGTCGCCGGCCCGCAGCTCCTCAGACCTGCAGCGGGAGGCCGGCGGCCATGATTCGCAGGTCTGGAGGCCGGGCTGCCGGCCCGTTAGCGAAAGGGTGAACCCAATGCTTTGGAAAGGTTTTCAGCGTCCCAAACGGCTGGAGTACGAACGTGAAACGCTCACCGATCGGTTCGGCCGCTTCTACGCGCAGCCGTTCGAGCGGGGCTTCGGCACCACCATCGGCAACGCCATGCGCCGCGTGCTCTTGTCGTCCATCGAGGGGGCGGCCATCACGGCCGTGCGCATCGAGGGGGTGCTCCACGAGTTCTCGCCGATTCAGGGCGTGGTCGAGGACGCGACTGACATCATCCTGAACCTCAAACAGATTCCGTTGATGTGCCATGCCGACGCGACCAAGACGCTGTATCTGCGCGTCAACAAGGCTGGCGAGGTGCGGGCCCGCGATCTCGAGGTGGACCACGACGTGGAAATCCTCGAGCCAGACGCCCACATCGCGACGATTGCCGAAGGCGGATCGCTGCAGATGGAGGTCAGGATCAAGCGCGGGCGCGGCTACATCTCGGCTGACAAGAATTTCGACGAGGATCTCGGGATCGGCTGGATTCCGATTGATTCGGTCCACTCGCCCGTGAAGAAGGTCAACTACCTGGTCGAAGCCGCCCGCCTCGGACAGACCACCGATTACGACAAGCTGACCCTGGACGTGTGGACCAACGGGTCGGTGACGCCACGAGACGCGGTGTCCCTCGCGGCCAAGCTGGTCCGCGACCACCTGAACATCTTCATCAACCTCGAAGAGGTGGACGACCAGCCCGCGGAAGGTGCGGCCGAGCCTGCCCGGGTCGGCGCGGGCAACGAGCATCTGGACAAGAGCGTCGAGGAACTCGAACTCTCGGTCCGCTCGTACAATTGCCTGAAGAACGCCAACATTCGGACGATTCGCGAGTTGGTGCAGCGGACCGAGCCCGAAATGCTCAAGACGAAGAACTTCGGGCGAAAGTCGCTCAATGAAATCAAGGAGATCCTGACCTCCATGGGCCTGAGCCTGGGCATGAAGCTGGACCAGCCGGCCGGAGCGTCGCAGGAGTGAGCAAACAGATGCGGGCGGCCGCTCTCGCGGCCGCTCCCCACGAGACGAGGCCATGAGACATCGAGTTGCACACCGCAAGCTTGGGCGGGTCACCGAGCATCGCATCGCGTTGCTGCGTAATCAGGCGGAGGCGCTCCTGCGGCACGAGCGGATCGAGACCACCATCCCGAAGGCGAAGGAGCTTCGCCCGTTCGTGGAGCGCCTCATCACCGTGGCCAAGCGTGGTGTGAAGGCCGCCGAGCCGAAAGGGCGCACGCTGGCCGCCCGGCGGCTGGTCAAGCGCGACCTGGTCAACGACGAGATCGTGACCAAGCTCTTCGACCAGCTCGCCCCCCGGTTCATGGAGCGTCCGGGCGGGTACATTCGAATCCTGCAGCTGGGCCACCGGCGCGGGGACGGCGCAGAAATCGCACAGATTGAGCTGCTCGGCAGCGAGTTTGATCCCAAGAAGGCCGACGCCGAAAAGGTGGCGCAGGAGGCCGAAGAGGCGCCGAAGCCCAAGAGCGTGGCCGACCGCCTGCGCGCGGCAGCCAAGAGCATCCGGGGTGGGAAGAAGGACGCGGCGAAAGACGACGCCGCCACCCGAGGCCGCGCGAGCAAGCCGGCCAGGGGGGCAGCGAAGCAGACCAGCACGCCGCGCAAGGCCGGGGGCTCCTGAGGGCGCCTGGCGCGCTCGCTGGAGAGTCCCGCCCGGCGTCGGCTAGAAGAGCGTGTAGATGAAGGGCGCAGCGCCGCTGCCGCCCAGGATGATCAATCCGCCCAGCAGCAACATCGTGAGGACGAGGGGTGTCAGCCACCACTTCTTGTTCTCACGCATGAATCCCCACAGCTCGGCCACCAGTCCTCCCGACCGGGCTTCCGACAGGTGACGCAGGTCTTTCTCCATAGCCCCCAGACCCTCCTCAGTACTGCTTGAACGCGTCCGCCGACGAGTCCTTCTGATCGTACGGCAGCCAGTGCGAACGCTCGTGCCGCGCGCGGAGACGCAGCGGATCACGGCCGGCCAGGCGCATGCCCAGACCCAGCGGCGTGAACATGGCGAAGAACAGGAACGCGAGCACCAGCGTGGAGACGACCAGTCCGATCGGATAGGTGACCACCTGCAAGGCGATGAAGATCGCCCGCGCACGCGACGGGGCGGTCAGCCCGGCCAGCACGGCCAGTGCGCCGAGACTCCAGGCCACGAGGGCGAACTGAAGGGTCCCCGAGCGCCACCAGATGATGCCGCCGACGAGCGCGACGAAGAGCGGCAGCCACAGGCGCGCGAATCGCCGCAGCTCGACGGGTGCGGGGTTCCGGTTGATAGGCAGCATCAGTCAGCCTGAAACGCGCCCGCGTACTCACGACCGTCGAGACGGTGCGAAGCCGGCTGGGCCGTCTTGAGCAGCACGAAGCGCTCGAGCACGAGCGCGTCGATGTTGGTGGCCATGAAACAGCGATACGCCTGTTCGGGCGTGCACACGATCGGCTCTCCCCGGACGTTGAAGCTGGTGTTGATGATGACAGGACAGCCGGTCTTGTGCTCGAATGCCTTCACGACGTCGTAGAAGCGCCCGTGGCGCTCGTGATCGATCGTCTGGACGCGCGCCGAGTAGTCCACGTGGGTCACGGCCGGAATATCGGATCGCACGGCCTTGACGCGGTCCAGGCCGCGCAGCCCGTCGCCGGTCGCCGGGCGGCGGAGATGCTCCCGAACGGGAGCGACCAGCAGCATGTACGGGCTGTGCGTGTCGCCAGCCATGTCGAAGTAGTCCGCCACGCGCTCCTGGAGCACGACAGGGGCAAACGGCCGGAAAGACTCCCGGAATTTGATCTTCACGTTCATCGTGGCCTGGAGAGCCGGGCTGCGCGCGTCGCCGATGATGCTGCGAGCGCCCAGCGCTCGCGGGCCGAATTCCATGCGGCCCTGGAACCAGCCGATCACCTGCTCGCGCGCGATCAGATCGGCGACGACGTCGCACAGCTCTTCGTCGGTGGCGTGCTCGGTGAAGACGGCATCGCGCGACTGGAGGAAACGGCGAATGTCGTGGGCGGTGGCGGACGGTCCGAGCAGCGAGCCGCGCATGGCGTCTCCCGGCTGAGGCGTGCGAGGCTGGTCCAGCAGGTGGTGCCAGACGTAGAGGGCGGCGCCGAGCGCGCCCCCGGCATCGCCCGCCGCGGGCTGGATCCACAGCTCGTCGAAGGGGCCCTCCCGCAGAATGCGTCCGTTGGCGACGCAGTTGAGGGCCACGCCGCCCGCCAGGCACAAGCGGCGCTGGCCCGTCTGGGCGTGGACGTGGATGGCCGCCTTGAGCATCGCGTCCTCGGTCACCTGTTGAATGGAGGCGGCGATGTCCATTTCACGCTCGGTGATCGGTCCTTCGGGCTGGCGCGGCGGGCCGCCGAAGGCCGCATCGAATTTCTTCGACGTCATCGTCAGGCCCTGGCAGTAATTGAAATACGACATGTCCATCCAGATGGACCCATCGGGCTTGACATCGACCATGTGCCCGACAATGCGATCGACGTAGCGAGGCTGGCCGTACGGAGCCAGGCCCATGAGCTTGTACTCGCCGGAGTTGACCCGGAAACCGCAGTAATAGGTGAAGGCCGAGTACAGCAGGCCGAGGGAATGCGGAAATCGGAGCTCGTGCGTGAGCCGCACCCGATTGCCCACACCCACACCATAGGTGGCCGTGGCCCATTCGCCCACGCCGTCGAGTGTCAGAATCGCAGCCTCTTCGTAGGGCGACGGGAAGAACGCGCTGGCGGCGTGCGAGACGTGGTGGACGTTGTAGATGAACCGCCGCTGAAACTTCTTGTCGAGGCCGCCCCGCAGCTCCCGATCCTGAAAGAGCTTCTCCTTGATCCAGATCGGGATGGCCGCGCGGAACGAGCGGAAGCCGCGAGGGGCGAAGGCGAGATAGGTCTCGATCAGCCGATCGAACTTGAGGAGAGGCTTCTCGTAAAAGGCCACGTAATCGACGTGAGCCAGGTCGAGGCCCGCTTCCTTCAGGCAATAGTCGACGGCCTGCTTGGGGAACGCCGCGTCGTGGCGGCGCCTGGAAAAGCGCTCCTCCTGGGCCGCGGCGACGACGTGGCCATCGACCACGAGCGCGGCGGCGGAGTCATGGTAGTAGGCCGAAAGGCCAAGAATCGCAGTCAACGGTCGGCCTCCATTATACGGGGTCGCCTGAAGCCGTGGCCGGGGTGTCTGCCGCGCCGCCGCGCTGGCCCTGGCGCATTCGTCAGCCTGGTGTCAGCGCGCGTTGACATCGGTGAACCGAAGCCGTACAAGGAACGTCGAAGGCGGTAAGTACCGGAGGTAATTCATGACATCCGATTGGAACTGGGCGCGCAGCCTGATAGCGGCTGTGGCCCTCGCTGGGTTCGCTCCAGCATCGCTCATGGCCGCCGGAGGGCCGCAGGCCCAGGCTGCCCCGGTGGCCGGCTCACCCGCCGTCGCACCGCCGCTGTCTCTCGAACAGCAGGAGGCGTTCCTCAAAACCGCCAAGATCGTGCGTACACGCGGGGCACAGAAGGGCGTCACGGCCACGGTGCGCGCGACGCTGTCGGATGGCACGCTGACCCATGACGTGAGCATCCAGGTCGTCGATGAATACAAGCATGAGTTTCGCAGCCAGCGAGGCACCGAGCTCAACTTTCGTGACTCGTGGCACTACAACGTCGCGGCCTATCGCCTGGATCGCTTGCTCGAGCTCAACATGATCCCCCCGAGCGTGGCCCGCAGCTACCATGGCAAGCCCGGGGCCTTCACGTGGTGGGTTGACGACGTGCTGATGGAAGAGGGACAGCGGCTGAAAGGGAAGGTGGCAGCGCCTGATCCCGAGGCCTGGAACGAGCAGATGTGGCACGTACGCCTGTTCGATCAGCTTATCCACAACGTTGACCGCAACCTCGGCAACCTCCTCATCGACAAGACCTGGAAAGCCTGGATGATCGACCACACGCGCGCCTTCCGGCTGTTCGAACAGGTCAAGTCGCCGGAAAGCCTGAGCAAGATCGACCGGCGCGTGTTCGAGCGGCTGAAGGGATTGACTGAGCCGGCACTCAAGGCAGCCGTCGAAGATCACCTGACTGGCCCGGAAGTTCGCGCGGTGCTGGCGCGCCGCGACGACATCGTTGCCAGGTTCGAGAAGGCTGGTTCGTCGGCGCTGATCGACCGGCGAACACGCTAGCCGCCCAACGGTGGGTGCGCGCGCGCACCCACCCCAGGCGTCGCGGCTACGGCTCCTCGGCGACGGCCTGACCGCGTTCCGCCTTGAAGGCGGCGATGATCTTCTGTTGCTGGTGCGCCGGCACCTCGTCGTAGTGCGAGAACTCCATGTGATAGGAGCCGCGGCCGCCCGTGACCGATGTCAGGTGCTGTTCGTACGTGAGCATCTCCGCCATCGGCACCTGAGCCTTGATCGCGGTCATCTGGCCGCGGGGCTCCATGCCGCCGATCCGGCCGCGCCGCCCGTTGAGGTCGCCCATCAGGTCGCCCGCATAGTCGCTGGGCGCGTAGACCTCGACGTTCATGATCGGTTCGAGCAAGGTCGGCCTGGCCTTGGACATGCCGTCCTTGAACGCGAGCCAGCCGGCCGTCTTGAACGACAGCTCGTTCGAATCCACGTCATGGTACTGCCCGTCGACCAGCACCACGCGGAAGTCCACCACCGGGTAGCCCGCCAGGTAGCCGCGGTGCCGTGACTCCTGGATGCCCTTCTCGACGGCAGGAATGAACTGACGAGGAATCGAGCCACCGAAGATCTCGTCGACGAACTCGAAATCGCTGCCCCGCGGCAGCGGCTCCATGCGGATCCTGCAGTCGCCGAATTGCCCGTGTCCACCGGTCTGTTTCTTGTGGCGCCCGTGCGCTTCCGTGCGTGCCGTGATCGTCTCTCGATACGGGATGCGCGGCGGCTTGAGAATGACTTCGACACCAAAACGCCGCTTGAGCTTGGCGACGGTGACCTCGATGTGCAGCTGACCCTGCCCGGCCAGCAGCAGCTCGTGGGTTTGGGGATCGCGGCTGTACCGAATGGTCGGGTCTTCCTCTTCGAGCCGGTGCATGGAGGTGCTGATCTTGTCCTCGTCGCCGCGGCTCTTGGGTTCGATGGCGTATGACAACACGGCTTCGGGGAACTCGAGCGGTGGAAACTTGACGCCCGCGCCCTTGTCGGCGAGGGTGTCGTTGGTTCTCGTGTCCTTCAGCTTGGCGACCGCGCCAAGGTCGCCCGCCTTGATCTCGGGGACCGTCGCCTGGGTCTTGCCCTGCAGGTTGAGCAGGTGGCCGAGGCGTTCCGGAGATCCCTGCGTCGCGTTCTGGACGGTCGAGTCCGACTTCAAGCTGCCCTGATACACGCGAAACATCGTGATGCGGCCGGCGAACTGGTCGGCGACCGTCTTCCAGACGAACGCGGCGTAGGGCGCCTTCTCGTCGGCCGTGCGCACGACCTCGGTTCCCGCGCTGTCGATGGCTTTGAACGGCCGCTCGGCTGGCGAGGGCAAATAGGCCGCGACGGCGTCCAGCAGATGCTGGGAGCCGAGGTTGAGGGCCCCCGACACGCATACCAGGGGAAAGATCTTGGCGCTTTGCGTGCCGCTCTTCAGGCCGGCGACCAGCTCGTCCTGCGTGAGCGAGCCCGCATCGAAAAACCGCTCCATCAAGGGCTCGTCCGCCTCGGCCACCATCTCGATGAGCGCTTCACGCGCGGCGGCGATGGCGTCCGCCATGTCGGCGGGGGCGTCTCCCTCCGTCGTCTTGCCGGAGCCGTCTGTCGCAAACGTGTAGGCTTTGCCGCTCACCAAATCAACGATGCCCCGAAACTGTTTTTCCTCGCCGATTGGCAGCTGAATCGGCACAATGGCCCGGCCGCAGGCCTGACGGAGCGACTCGAGCGTGCGCTCGAGGGAGGCGCGATCGCGGTCGAGACGGTTGAGCGCGATCAGGCGGGGCAACGCCAGCGCCTGAGCCGTCTCCCACGCCTTCTCCGTCTGCACTTCGACGCCCGCCACGGCATCGACCACGAGCACCGCCCCGTCGGCCACGTGCATGGCCGCACGCGCATCGCTGAAGAAATTGTGGAAGCCCGGAGTGTCGATGAGATTGATCTTCGTCTTGTTCCACTCTGCGTAGGCGAGGCTGGCAGCGAGCGTGTGCTTGCGGGCGATCTCCTCATCGTCGTAGTCGGTGACAGTGTTACCCTCGTCCACCTGCCCCAGCCGATTGACCATGCCGGAGGCGAAGAGCAGCGCGGAAACGAGCTGGGTTTTGCCGCATCCCCCGTGACCGACCACGGCGACATTCCGGATGCTGGCGGCGTCGTAGACCTTCATAGCGGTATCCCTCCGGCGAGCCGAACCATGCCAGCCCAGTCCGAATCATATACAGAGGCACGAGCGGTGGAAAGCGCCCCGGGGCGGCCCGGCCGCACCGTGCGTGGGATGTGACGGCGGCCGACGCGCTTATTCGTAGCGCAGGGCTTCGATGGGGTCGAGGCGGGACGCCCGCCAGGCCGGGAACACGCCAAAGAAGATGCCGACCGCCGCCGAGAAGCCGAGCCCCAGCGCGAACGACCACCACGGAAGCGAGACCGGGAATCCGGAGACCACGTTGACGAGCAGACCGATCCCGCTGCCGAAGAGCACGCCAAGCAGCCCGCCGACGCTGGTGAGCACGACCGCTTCGATGAGGAACTGTATGAGGATCTCGCGCTTGCGGGCCCCAATCGCCTTGCGCACGCCGATCTCTCGCGTGCGTTCGGTCACCGAGATCGTCATGATGGCCATGACACCGATGCCGCCGACCATCAGCGCAATCGAGGAGATGACCACCAGCGAGAGCAGGATCGCCTGCGAAATCTGATCCCACACGGCCAGGATGGCGTCGGAGGTGACCAGGTCGAAATCGTTCGGCTTGTCGAGCGTCAGGCCATGGCGGATCCGCATGATCGTCTCGACTTCGGTCAACAGATCCTCGCGCGACGCCGTTTCCCGCGGGACGACGACGATCATCGCCCCCATCCCGCCAAACGGCCCCCGCTGGACCCGCTCGGATCCGAACTGCTTGCGAAACGCCGTGTAGGGAATCAGCGCGAAGTCGTCTTGTCCGAGGTTGAAGCCGCCCATGGCCGGCCGCTTGTCCACGACCCCGACGACGGTGTACTCGACGGCGCCCACGCGCACCGGCTTGCCGATGGGGTCGAGGCCCCTGGCGCCGAACAGCGCTTCGTACGGCCCGTGTCCCAGCACGACGACGCTGCGGCGCCGGAGCACCTCCTGTTCGGTGAAAACCCGCCCGGCGAGCATCCGGGCGAAGTTCACGTCCACGAAGCGTTCCGTGGAGCCGATCACGGCGACCGGCCGGGTCCGCTCGCCGCGGTAGAACACGCGCTCCAGCGGAACTTGCGGCCCGCCGCCGCCCAGCCATGTGTCCACCAGCGCCGCGGAGGGCGCGAGGCGCCTGATGGCCTCGCCGTCCTCCACCGTCAGGAGAGGCCGCCGGACCAGCTCCAGAAACGTCGCGCTCGACGAGAAGCTGATCGCACCGAAGCGCTGCACGAAGATCGTCCGCGGCCCCAACGCGTTGAGGGAGTCCCGGAGGGAGGTGTCGAACCCCCGAATCAGGGAGGTCATGCCGACGATGGACGTGACTCCGATGACGACGCCGAGGACGGTCAGCGCCGATCGCATCTTGTTGGCGCGGAGCGTGCCAAGCGCCATCTCGGCCGTCTCGACGAGCAGCCCCGCTTGTTTGGCGAACTCAGGCACAGATCGTCACTCCCGGCGCAAGGCCTCGATGGGATCCAGGCGGGACGCCCGCAGGGCCGGGTAGTAGCCGAAGAACAGGCCCACCAGGGCCGTGATGCTGACGCCAAGGGCCACCGACCACGCCTCGACGGCCGATGGCACCGGGGTCAGCATCGAGATCACGCTGGAGAGCATTGCACCAAGCGCGATGCCGGCGATGCCCCCGCAGAGTGACAGCGTGATGGATTCGGTCAGCACCTGCGACATGATGTCGCGTCGCTTGGCCCCAAGAGCCTTGCGCAGGCCAATCTCGCGGGTACGCTCGCTGACGACCATGAGCATGATGTTCATGATCACGATGCCCCCGACCAGCAGCGACAAGCCGACGATGCCCACCAGAACCACCGCGATGCCGGCCGTCGCCTGTTGGAAGATGCCGAGCACCGAGTCCGACGCCAGGATGCCGAAATTGTCGGGCTCCGACGGCTTCAATCGGCGTTCCACGCGCAGCGCCACCCGCGCTTCGTCCTTGGCCACATCCACCAGCGTGGGGTCTCGGGGCTTGACCATGAGCTGCAAGGAGCGGCGGGAGCCGAACAGGCGCTGGTAGGCGCCGAGGGGGATCACGACGAACTCGTCGAGCGAACTGCCGAAGGCCGCCCCCTTCTTGGCGCTGACCCCGACGACTCGAAATCTCACGCCCGCGACGCGGATTTCCTTCTCCACCGGATCGGTGCTCCCATAGAGGCGGTCGGCGATCTGCCAGCCCAACAGGGCGACGTTCCGCTTCCGCTGGATTTCCGCCGTGCTGATGATGCGGCCACGTTCGGCGTCGAAGGTGGCAAAACTCGCGTACTCTTCGCTGACGCCCTGGATCTGCACGGACTCCAGCTCCTGGGTTCGATACGCCACGGTCCCCGACTGCTGCCCCTGCGCCATTACCGCACTGGCCGACCGGCTGTAGCGCTTGATGGCCCTGGCCTCGTCGAGCGTAATCAGGGGGTTGTTGCGCTGCCTCTCGAAGTCGTCTTCGTTCTGTGTGATGCCGGTCCGCTGGATGGTGAACGAATCGGCGCCAAGATCAGAGACGATCGCATCGCTGACCGCCGTGTTGACGCCCGCGATGAGGGCGACCACGGTGATGATCGAGGACACCGCCACGATGTTGCCGAGCAGCGTCAGCAGCGACCTGAGCTTGTTGGCCCAGATCGAACTGAGCGCCAGCTTGATGGACTCGAAGACTTGAGACATGGCGTTGGCTGTCCCGAACGGCGCCTCCGGGGTCCGCCCCTCGACGCTCGTCTTCCGCCGCTACCGGCGCTGCATGGGATCGATCACGCTCACGAGATCGCCCTCGTACAGGTTGCGCACCGATTCGAAGGGCCCGGTGATGACCCGGTCGCCCTCGTTGAGGCCGTTCACGACCTCGAAATACCGCTCGCCGGCGATGCCGACCTTGACGGGCACGAAACCGGCCTTGCCATCGCGAATCACGAAGACGCCCTCGACCTCTTCTCGTCGCTGCCCGGGCAGCAGCGCCGGCATCGTCGACGCCGACACCGCAGGGTCGACGCTCGGACCGAAGTTGAAGCTGAAACGTGGCTTGGGCGGGCGAGGGATATGAATCCGGTTTCCCGCCTCGTCATAGAGCAGCTCGCGGACACTCAACGCCTGGATCGGAACCGACACCGCCTTGTCGCGGGTGGCGGTCGTGATTTCAGCCGTGCAGGTGAACCCGGGCCGCACGTCGGGGACCTCGTCGTCGATGGTGACAACCACCTTGAAGTTGGTGGCGGTCCGCTGCGCGGCGGCTGGCCCGGTCGCTTGGATCGGGCTGTTGCCGATCTCGGTCACGTGGCCGCGAAACTCCCGATCCGGTAACGCATCGATCGTGACAACGGCCGGCTGACCCATTTGCACGTACGGGATGTCCGTTTCGTCCACCTCGACCTCGGCTTCGATGACCGACATGTCCGCCACCGTCAGCAGCACGGTCCCTGCGTTGTTCATGGTCCCCACGACGACGTTTTCGCCCACCTCGACGTTGCGCCGCGTCACGATGCCGTCGAAGGGTGCCTCGAATCGGCTTTGAGACAGCGAATGCCGGCTGCTCGTCAATCCGGCCTCCTGCTGGCGCAACTGCTCGGCGCGCGTTCGTATCTCCTGCTCTCGCGCGCGCAGGTCGCTCTGCCAGACCTCGACCTCGGCCTCGGCGCGTTCGAGCGTTTCTCGCGTCGTCAGCCCCGCCTGCCACAGTTCCTGCTGGCGCTTGAGCGATTGCCGCGCCAGGTCCAGATTGGCTTGGGCGCTCTGGAGTTGAACCCTCGCCTGCTCCAACGACGTGCGCGCGGCGCCGACGGCCGCCTCGTCGCGCCTCACCGCGCTCTCCGCGGCCACCGGATCGATCTGCAAGAGGAACTGCCCGGCGTTGACGCGATCGCCCTCGTTGACGGCAAGACGCGTCACCCGGCCCATCGACTGCGCGCTGATGTTGACCGTTTTCTTGGGATCAATCCTGCCCGACGCCGACACGATCGCCTCGAGATCGCGCCGCAGGATGGACTCCGCCGAGACCCGCGTCCCCTCGTCGGGCCGCCTGACGAAATACCATCCGCTGCCACCGGCAACCGCCACCAGCACCAACAGGGCGATCCACCACTTCCTTCGGCGAAACACGGTCACTCGCCTCCTCCCACCACCGCCAGAGTCAACGCAACGACCACCGAAAAACCCAGGTACAGCCCGCCCGCCCACCCAAAGTATCGAGTGGCGCGACGCCCGGTCAGCACCGACAGGCCGACGGCCAGCAGCGCCAGCCACCAGACGACAAACACGTCAACGGTCCCGAGCACCCGCGCGGGCCAGGTGCCCTCTTCCAACAGGGGAAGCACGGCGGCCAGGTTCAGCGGGCTCGTCAGCGATTCGCGGACGTAGTGGAGTGGCATCGCCACCACTTGCCCGAGGACCAGCACGATGCCCGCGTGAACGCTTACGGCCAGGCTTTGACGGAAGGTCGCGCGTGCGCCCGCGAATCCAGCGAGGGCCAACAGCCCCCCGGCCACGATCAAGGTCACCACTGGCGTCAGCAACAGGCGGCTTCCGCTGGTGAGATAGACCCACCACGGGGGCTCGGCCTGCCAGCGCCCGTAGGCCAGGTCGCTCACCTGTCCGCCAAACTCCTCGATGACGCGCACGCGCTCATCGACCAGGGCCTGTTGACCCACGTTCGTCGAGAGCAGTGCGGCCGCGCAGATGACCCACACCCCGAGCGCGAGCCCCCAGACGGCAGCCCAGGTCGGCCGCGCACACACTTTCGTCATCGTCGCGCGCGGACGCCACAGCGTGCCCGCGATCCGGTCCTTCAACCACCCCCCTTTCAGAATACGATCCCGGCCGGCCCTGGCGTTCCTTGACAGGCTTCCAAATCGCTGAATACCATGGACTTTCTGGCGCTCCCCGCGACCAGGCAGTCAGGCGCCCTTCTCCAAGCGTCTCCGTGATTTCTATTAATCAAAAAAGAATATTTTATGACAAGAACAATTCGCCTGTTCGGCGCGGCCGCGATGGCCGCTCTCGGCGCGGCACTGCCGGCCTACGGGCAGGGCCTCGACGGCCTCGGGACCCGTGCGGCCGGACTGTCGGCGTTCGTGGCGGTGGCCGACGATGCTTCGGCGGTCGCGTGGAACCCCGCCGGCCTCGCGACGGGACCGTTCTTCAACATCGCATTGGACTTCGGTCGATTGACCGTCGTCCCGGAGCCCAGTCCGGATTCCGTCGAGCCAGGGGCTCGCGCCGGTCGAGCGACGGCTTCGCTGCTGGCGCTGGCAGTACCCCCGTTCGGCCTTTCCTACCTCAGCCAGTCGGTGATCTCGCTCGACGTGATTGGCCCTGCAGACCAAGGAAGTCTTGGCCGACAAGATAGGCAGATTGACGGGCGGGTGCTCGAAACCCGTCAACTTGGCGCAACCCTGCTCCAGTCGATCGGGGAGTTTCTGACGGTGGGCGCGACGGTCAAGCTGGTTCGCGGACACGTCGCGGCTCGGCGCGGCGCGGTGACCTCGTGGGACGACGGCTTCGACCAGCTCGAGGCCATTGATGCTCCCGGCGGCACGCGAGGCGACCTCGACCTCGGCGCGATGGTCGCGCTGGGCCGTGTGCGCGCGGGCGCGGTGGTCCGCAACCTGACCGAGCCGCGATTCGGGGTTGAGGGCAGGGGCGACGAAGAGATGCAATTGACCCGGCACGCGCGACTTGGCGTGGCCTGGGGCGATCGATGGCCGGGGACTGCGCGAATGCTCCTGGCGGCCGATGTAGATCTCACCCGGGTGCCGCATCCGGGTGGGGAGCGCCGCGACCTGGCAGCTGGATTCGAGCGGTGGCTGCCCGGCGCGCGTTTCGGGGTGCGAGGTGGCGTACGAACGAGCACCGTCGGTTCCCCGCGACCGGTCGTGAGCGGGGGGATGTCGGTGGCGGTCCGCCGCGGCGTCTTCGTCGAGGGGCAGGTGGCGCGCGGGACGGCGGGGGCCCTGGGTTGGGGCCTGAGCACGCGGTTGACCTACTGAGTCGGGTGCGGAACACACGTTTATGCCTGTTCGCATTGGCGAACTATTTCTCAAAGAGCGGCGAATCACTCCGGAGCATCTCCAGGAGGCGCTGACCTACCAGCGCCAGCACGGAACCAAGCTCGGTCCGACGCTCGTCAAGCTCGGCTTCGTCAAAGACGAAGAGATTACCGCCCTGCTGTCCAAGCAGTACGGCGTCCCGTCGATTGCGCTCCACGAGTTCGAGATCGATCCCGCCATCATCAAGCTGGTGCCCGCCGACACCGCCCGCAAGTACCAGGTGGTCCCGCTCAGCCGCTCCGGCGCGACGCTGACCATCGCGATGACGGACCCGGCCAATGTGTTCGCCATGGACGATGTGAAGTTCATGACGGGCTACAACGTCGAGCCGGTCGTCGCGTCGGAGACGGCGCTGCTTGACGCGATTGAAAAGTATTACGGGCCGGCGGCGGCGCTGTCGAAGGCGTCGGTGGCGATGGCCATGGGCGAGAGCGCGCTCGACGTCGCGACGCGGGCGCTTGGCGAGATCCCGGTGCTCACCGGGGACGGCGATGTCGAAGTCATCGATGAGATCGAGGAGATCAGCGCCGAGACCCTGGCGCGTCAGGGCGAAGAGGCGCCGGTCATCAAGCTGGTGAACGTCATCCTGATGTCGGCGATCTCCAAAGGGGCCAGCGACATCCACATCGAGCCCTACGAGAAGGACTACCGGGTCCGGTATCGCATCGACGGCCTCCTCTACAACATCATGACGCCGCCGATGAAGATGCGCGACGCGATCGCCTCGCGCGTCAAGATCATGGCGAAGCTGGACATTGCCGAGAAGCGTCTGCCCCAGGACGGCCGCATCAAGATTCGCTTCTCCGACAACGGCATTCCCCGGGACATCGACTTCCGCGTCTCCTGTCTCCCGACGCTGTTCGGCGAGAAGATCGTCATGCGCCTGCTCGACAAGTCCAAGCTGATGCTCGACATGACCAGGCTTGGCTTTGAAGCACAGTCTCTGGCCAGGCTCGAAGCCGCGATTCAGAAGCCGTGGGGGATGGTGCTGGTGACGGGACCGACGGGCAGCGGGAAGACCAACACGCTCTATTCCTCGATCTCGCGGATCAACACCCCCGAGACCAACATCATGACCGCCGAGGATCCGGTCGAGTTCAACCTGCAGGGCGTCAACCAGGTGCAGGTCCGGGAGAACATCGGCTTGAATTTCGCCGCGGCGCTGCGGAGCTTCCTGCGCCAGGATCCCAACATCATTCTCGTCGGCGAAATCCGCGACTTCGAGACCGCCGAAATCGCGGTCAAGGCGGCCCTCACCGGACATCTCGTGCTGTCGACGCTCCACACCAACGATGCGCCAAGCACGATCAACCGCTTGATGAACATGGGCATCGAGCCCTTCCTCGTGGCCAGCTCGCTCAACGTCATCTGCGCACAGCGGCTGGTCCGCCGCGTGTGTTCGAACTGCCGCGTCGAGGATCCGGTGGCGGCTCATGCGCTCGAGCAGATCGGCTTCACGATCGACGACGCTCGCACGGTCAAGCCGTTCAAGGGGACCGGCTGCGAGTTGTGCAACCGCACCGGCTACAAGGGTCGCGTGGGTCTCTACGAGGTCATGGAAATCACCAACGACCTGCGCGAGCTGATTCTGGTCGGCGCGTCCGCCCTCGAGCTCCGGCGCAAGGCCGTGGAGGAGGGCATGATCACCCTGCGCGGCAGCGGCCTCCAGAAGATCAAGGAAGGCGTGACGTCGGTCGAAGAAGTGTTGCGGGAGACGGTGCGCTGATGGTGCGACACGAAAGGAACCGGTAAATGGCCACGCTGCCCGATCTGCTCAAGATGACGGTGGATCTCGACGGATCGGATCTCCACCTGTCGACCAACACACCGCCTCAGGTGCGAGTGAACGGATCCTTGCGCCGGCTCGATCTGCCCGATCTGAGCCCGGCCGATACCAAGACGCTGGCGTACAGCGTCCTGACCGACGCCCAGAAACGGCGGTTCGAAGAGTTGCAGGAGCTGGACTTTTCGTTCGGCGTCCGTGGGATCGCCAGGTTCCGCTGCAACATGTTCAGTCAGAAAGGCGCGGTGGCCGCCGTCTACCGCCAGATTCCCGCGAAGGTCCGCACCTTCGAGGAACTCGGCTTGCCCGGGATCGTGGCCAGATTCGCCGAACGGCCGCGTGGTCTGGTGCTCGTCACCGGACCGACCGGGAGCGGCAAGTCGACCACGCTCGCCGCGATGATCGACAAGCTCAACACCGATCGGCACGGGCACATCCTCACCATCGAAGACCCCATCGAGTACCTGCACGCCCACCGGAGCTGCCTCGTCAATCAACGCGAAGTGCACTCCGACACGCAGAGCTTCGGCAGCGCGTTGCGTTCGGCCCTTCGCGAGGACCCGGACATCGTGCTGATCGGCGAGATGCGCGATCTCGAGACGATCGAGGTCGCCTTGAAAATCGCCGAGACGGGGCATCTGACGTTTGCGACGCTGCATACCAACTCCGCGCTCTCGACGGTGAACCGCATCATCGACGTGTTTCCCGCTCATCAGCAATCCCAGGTCCGCACGCAGTTGTCCCTCGTGCTCGAGGGCATCGTGTCGCAGATGCTGCTGCCGAAGCAGAACGGACAGGGTCGCTGCGTCGCCCTGGAGATCCTCGTGCCGACGCCGGCCATCCGTAACCTGATTCGCGAGGACAAGGTGCACCAGATCTATTCAGCGATGCAGACCGGCCAGGAGAAGGCCGGCACGCAGACGATGAACCAGTCGCTGGCGTCGCTGTACGCGCGCCGCGTGATCTCCATGGAGTCCGCGATGGGCGCGTCGTCGTTGCGTGAAGAACTGGTCGAAATGATCAACCGCGGTGTCGGCGTCGTGCCAGGCGCAGGCCTCGGGCGTGCCAGCGGTCTCGGTGTGCGACCGGCCGCCAGGTAGTCGGGACACTCATGCCAACCTTTGCATTCTCAGGTCGGACGCGCGGCGGAGAAAGCATCACCGGCGAGCGGGCCGGCGACACGATGGACATGGTCGTCGCCGCGTTGCGGCGCGAGCAGGTGTTCGTCACCAAGATCACCGCGGCCGAGGAGAAAGCCCCCGCCGCGAAGAAGAAGATTCGGACGAAGGCGCCCCCCGCCAAGAACCTGGCCGTGTTCACTCGCCAGTTCTCCGTCATGATTGACGCGGGTCTGCCGCTCGTCCAATGCCTTGAGATCCTCGGCAGCCAGGAAGAGCATCCGAGCTTTGGCGCCGCGATCCTCCGGACGCGGGCCGACGTGGAGGGTGGGGCCTCGCTCGCCGATGCCATGCGAAAGCATCCCAAGACCTTCGACGCGCTCTACACCAACATGGTGGCGGCCGGCGAGGCGGGCGGCATTCTCGACACGATTCTCAAACGCCTCGCCGTGTACATCGAGAAGGCGGTCAAGCTCAAGGGACAAGTCAAGTCCGCCCTGGTGTATCCGGTCGCCGTCATCGTCATCGCCGTGTCGATGGTGGGGGTCATCCTCTGGAAGGTGATTCCCACCTTCGCGAACCTCTTCACCAGCCTCGGGGCCGAGTTGCCCTTGCCCACACGCATCGTCATCGCCGCCAGCGACGCGCTCGTGCGATTCATGCCGATCCTGATCGTCTTGGGGGTTGTCCTCGCCTACGGGTTCAAGCGTTACTACGCCACCGATGCCGGGCGGCACGCCGTCGACGGGCTGATCTTGAAGCTCCCGATCCTCGGCCCCATCATGCGGAAGATCGCGGTCGCGCGCTTCTGTCGCACCATGGCCACCCTGCTGGCCTCGGGCGTGCCGATCCTCGACGGCCTCGACATCACCGCGCGCACGGCCGGCAACATCATCATCGAGGATGCCATCCAGGTCACGCGCAAGAGCATCGAGGCTGGCGAGACGATCGCCGCGCCCCTCAAGGACACCGGGGTGTTTCCCAGCATGGTCGTCCAGATGATCAGTGTCGGCGAGGCCTCCGGAGCCCTGGACACGATGCTGAGCAAGATCGCGGACTTCTACGAAGAAGAAGTCGACGTCGCGGTGGCAGGGATGCTCACCCTGCTCGAGCCGGCGATGATCGCCTTTCTGGGCCTCATCGTCGGTGGCATCGTGATCTCCATGTACCTGCCGATTTTCGGCTTGATCAGCACCTTGTCCTGATGCTTCGCGGCACGCTCCGCCGTCGGCTTCTGACGCACATCGCGCTGCGCCTCGTCGCGGCCACCGGACTGCTGGGAGCCGCGTTCGTCGTCGAGTTGCGTGGACCAGGCACCTTCGCCATCCACCCGTTCTTCAGCCTGATCGCGGCCATCTACGGGGTCAGCCTGCTGTTCATCGCCACGCTCAGGCTCGTGCCCAGAGCGCCGTGGCTCATCGACGTCCACTTCGCGATTGACGTCCTGGTGATCACCGCGTTCATTGCGCTCACCGGTGGCGTCACCAGCCTGTTCACGACCCTCTACGTGCTGCCGGTGGTGGCGGCCAGCACCATCCAGTTCCGACGAGGGGCCCTCCAGGTGGCCGCACTCGGCTCGCTGTTGTACGCGGGCCTGGTGCTCGCTCAGCACCTTCAGGCGACCGGCTATCTGGAGCCGATCATGGGCGTCGTCATCGGACACGACGTTCCGTCACCCCACGTCACGCAGTTCACCGTGGCGCTCAACGTCTCGGGCCTGTTTGCCGTCGCGTTCCTGGCCGGGTCGCTCGCCGAACGCGTGCGCCGGGCCGACGTGCGGCTCGTCCAGGCGTCGGAGGAAATCGCCGATCTGCAGTTCTTCAACCAATTCGTGATCGACAGCCTGGTCAGCGGGCTCGCCACGGCGGGCGGCGACAACCAGCTCATGACGTTCAATCGATCGGCCCAGCAGATCACGGGGCATCCCATGCCCAAGGTGCTCGGATGTTCCGCGGAGGACGTGCTGCAGCTACCGACGGGCTTCTGCGACGGGCTGAGCGACGAACTGGCACGCACACGCAGCAAGCGACTCGACGTCGCGTACCGTCGCCCGGACGGCGTGGGGATCACGCTCGGCCTGAGCGTGACGCAGTTGCCGCTGCCGGACCGATCCCTGGGATTCCTCTACACCTTCCAGGATGTCACCGACGTCAGGCGGCTCGAGCGCGAAGCCCAACTGCAGAAGCGCCTGGCGGCCGTGGGAGAGATGGCGGCTGGCATCGCGCACGAGATTCGCAACCCGCTGGCGTCGATGTCCGGATCGATGCAGATCCTCCGCCAGTCGCTGGAGTTGACCAGCGATCAGTCGCAGTTGATGAGCATTGTCTTGCGTGAGTCGGACCGCCTGAACGACACAATCAGGTCGTTTTTGGCCTATGCGCGTCCCCAGCGAGTGGAGCTGCAGCGTCTCGACTTGAATCGCGTCGTGAAGGAGACCGCCCTCCTGCTCAGGCACAGCCCGGAGGTCGGCGATGCCCACACGGTCGACGTGCAGCTGGGAGCCAAGGCGGTCGTCGTCGAAGCGGACGAGAGCCAGATTCGCCAGATCGTCTGGAATCTTTCGAGCAACGGCCTGCGGGCGATGCCAGACGGCGGAGTCTTGACGCTCGGCGCGGCTCCGGCACCCGGACACGAGGAGGTCGCCGTGCTCACCGTGACCGACCAGGGGATTGGGATTCCGGCAGACGACGTCGACGGGATCTTCCAACCCTTCCGCGGGCGGTTCGGGAAGGGCAGCGGATTGGGGTTGGCCATCGTGCACCGCATTGTCTCCGACTACGGCGGGACCATCGAGGTGCAGTCCCGCGCCGGCCAGGGCACGACGTTCCGAGTCGCCTTCCCCTCCGCCGCGGAATCCGGATCGACCGCTGGACCGGCTCATCGGCACGAGGCGAAGGCGCGGCACCCCGTCGGGAGGATCGCATGACGGCCCTCCCTCGTGGCGCCGTCACCCGCCAGGCGACCGACGCGCGGCTGCCGCGCGTGCTCATCGTGGACGACGAGCAGTCGATGCGCGAGTGGATGCGGATCCTGTTTCAGCGGGACGGGTTCGACGTGCTGGTGGCGGAGGACGGCCAGGCCGCGCGTGAGCTCATCGCTCGAGAATTCGTCGACGTGGTGCTCACCGACATTCGCATGCCGAGGATGGATGGCCTCGCCCTGATGGGATCGGTACGCGAACTGGCGCCTGACGTGGTCGTGTGCATGATGACCGCGCACTTCACCCGCGACTCCGACGAGTGGCACCGCGCACGCGAGGCCGGTGCCGCGGCACTGTTCGAAAAGCCGTTCCGCGACGTCAACCTCATGACCCTCCAGGTGCGTCAACTGATCGACGCGCGCCGCGTCCGGCACGAACGGGACGTGCTCCGACAGGCCATTCACAGCCAGGGGTTCGCGGGCATCGTCGGCCGCAGTGCGCCGATGCTCGACGTGTTCCGACTGATCGAAACCGTCTGCCGCACCAACAGCACGATTCTGATCACCGGCGAGTCGGGCACGGGGAAAGAGCTGGTCGCGAAGGCGATTCATCAGCTGTCGCTGCGTCGGGACCATCCGTTCGTTGCCGTCAACTGCGGCGCCGTGCCGGAGACGCTGCTCGAGTCAGAACTGTTCGGCCACACCCGAGGGGCGTTTACCGGCGCCGACGTGGCCAAGAAGGGCCTGTTTGAAGCCGCCGAGAAAGGCACGATCTTCCTCGACGAGATCGGCGACATGAGCCCGACCATGCAGGTGAAGCTCCTGCGTGTGCTGCAGGAGCGCCGGTATCGACGCGTCGGCGGCACCGAGGAGTTCACGGCCAATGTCCGCGTGATCGCCGCGACGCACCGCGATCTGGCCACCCTGGTGGGATCCGGGGGGTTTCGCGAAGACCTCTTCTATCGCCTCAACGTCATTCCGATTGCCCTGCCGTCGTTGCGGGAGCGCCCTGGAGACGTTCCCCTGCTCGCCGCTCACTTCATGGCCAAGCACGTGCAGGAGATGGCCAAGCCGCTCGCCGGGTTCGCACCCGCGGCGTTGGGGTTGCTCGAAGCGTACCCCTTCCCAGGCAATGTGCGCGAACTCGAAAACGTGGTGGAACGTGCCGTCGCTCTCGAGCGCACGGACCGCATCCAGCCGGAGACCTTGGGCGACCATCTCCGGCAGGGGCGGCCCGCCACCGCGGTGCCGCTGCGTTCGGCCGCGGAGGCTCTGCCAGCCGCGGGGTTCAACCTCGAGCACTATCTGCAGGCCCTCGAGCGTTCCCACGTCGAGCGTGCACTCACCCAGGCCAGCGGCGTGCAGGTTCGTGCCGCCGAACTGCTGGGTCTGACGTTCCGCCAGTTCCGCTATCTCGTCAAGAAACACCAGCTCAAGGGATAGCGTGTGCCTCGCGGACGGGTCGCGCCGGCAGGGTTCCGAATTCCGATCGCGGAGGAGGTTCGCGACGGACCTGACACGACCTGACAGCTCCGCTGACACGCGGTGTCGGCGGGTTGTGCAGCGTCGAGCACAGTCTCGATTCGATCGCCGCGGTGGTATACTAAGTAAGTCATTTCTCTGCAACTGGTTACGGCGATGGCCCTGGCGTCGCTGGGGTTTGGTACGACGGTTGCTGCTGGACCCGGCGACCGACGCCGCCCGAGCAGGCGGCGTCGTCAACCGAACGGCCAACAACCTGTGAACCTGGTCAGAGCAATGAGGAGCCACATCATGCGAATCCGTGAGACGAAGGGTTTTACGCTTATCGAGCTGTTGATCGTCGTGGCGATCATCGGCATCATCGCGGCGATTGCCGTCCCCGGCCTCCTGCGCGCCCGCATCTCGGGCAACGAGGCGTCGGCGATTGGGTCGCTGAGGGCCATCAACTCGGCGCAGGCCGACTACAACGGCTTGAACCGTGGCTACGCCAACGATCTGGCCAACCTCGCCCAGACGTGCGCCGGCTTGACGATCCCCTTCATTTCGGCCGACCTGGACGCCAACGGCGTGGTGAAGAGCGGCTACGAAGTGAACCTGGTGGACTCGGTCGATCCAGCTGCGGCCGTGGGCCCGGATGACGTGTGCGGCAATGCCTCGGCGACCGGCTACTACGCGACGGCGGAAGCGGAGTCGCTTGGGACGAGCGGCAACCGCGGCTTCGCCACGGACACCGCGATGGCGCTGTGGCAGGACACGTCAGGCGCCC
>JBQTIE010000083.1:0-12502 GCA_052389315.1 Acidobacteriota bacterium | reverse complement strand
AGCACCCACACCGGGGAGGCCGACAGATCGAGCTGGAGGACGATGTCCGAGCCCAGCACTCGGTGCAGCATCCGGGCGGCCTCAGGCGCGACAACGTTCAGATCGAGCGTCCGGCGCTTGATCATCTGCTGGCGGCTGAAGGCGAGGAGCTGGCCCACCAGCGTGCTGGCGCGATCGGCGGTCTGCCTGACGATGGCGAGGTCCGCGGCGGCCGAGCTCTGGGGCGCAAGCGTTTCCTGGGCGAACTCCGTGTGGCCGATGATGGCCGTCAGCAGGTTGTTGAAGTCGTGGGCGATCCCGCCCGCGAGCCGCCCGACCGCTTCGAGCTTCTGCGCGTGGCGCAGCTGCTCTTCCTTTGCTCGAAGCGCCTCTTCGGCCGCCTTGCGCTCCGAGACCTCACGTTCGAGCGCGGCGTTCTGTGCGGCGAGCGCGCTCGTGTGCTCGGCCACCAGGCGCCCCAGGCGTTGCCGGTCTCGCTCGAGGTAGCGGTTCCGGATCGCCGGGATGAGCAGGCCCACGCCCGCCACCGTCACGAGCATCAGTCCGGTGAACCACCAGGTCTGCCAGAAGAGCGGCAGCACCGTGAACTCGAAGCCGGCCCGCGCCGGCGTTTCGCCCTCGGTCCCGGTGCTGGCCTCGACCTCGAACTCATACCGATCGGGCCACATCCGGCCGAACGTGACGGTTCGTTCCGGCGACCACTCCGACCACGGATCCCGGGCGCTCAGGCGATGGCGGAACATCGCGCGCGACGGATCCCGAAACCACGGCGAAATGAAGTGAAGCTGGAGCGCGTTGGTGCCCGCAGGCACCCTGGCGCCGACGAACGGCAGCTTTTGTCCCCCGATGGTGGCCGACTCGATGTAGACGAGCGGCGCGACCGGTGTGGTCACATCGAGCGCCGGCTGGTAGTGGAGGAGACCGCTCCCCGTGCCAAACCAGATGCCTCCGCCGGGGCTCTGCCTGGCGGCGCCGACGCTCCCTTCGAGCACCAGCAGGCCGTCCGCGCGGCCGTAATGCGCGAGCCGGCCCTGCGCGTAGCGGTTGAGACCGCGGTTCGTGAAGAACCACACGCTCCCGCGACGGTCCGAGAGAATCTGCCAGACGAAATCGTTGACGAGGCCGGTCGCCGTGTTGAAGCGTCCGATGCGCCCGGCGGGGTCGATGCGGAAGGCGCCGTCGCCGTTCGTGCCCACCCACATGTTCGTCGCGTCGTCTTCCGCCAGGGCCCAGACGGTCTGGTCCGTCAGCCCCTCCGACGGTCCGAGCGCGGTCACCGTGCTGCCGTCGACGATCAGCACGCCGCCCCCGCGCCGGCCAATCCACAGCCGCCCGCGGCGGTCGTAGGTCATGCTGGCGACGAAGGGCGTCGCGAGTCTCGGATCGGCCATCGTGTGGACTCGTCTGCCCTCGAAGCGCCCGAGGCCGTTGGCGGTGCCGACCCAATAGCCGCCCCGTGGATCGGCGAGCAGGCTCGTGATGAAGTCGTCGGGCAGACCGTCGCTCTGATGGTAGACGCGCTTGACACCCTCGGAATAGAGCACCAGCCCTTCCCGCGTGCCGACGAGCATCGAGCCATCGGGCAGCCCGCCGAGGGCATAGACTCGCCGATCCGGCGCGCCATCGAGGGGGATCGACTCGAACCGGTCGCCGTCCCGGATCGCCACGCCGTCCCGCGTTCCCACCCACAGCCGTCCGTTGATGTCTTCCGTCAGCGCCCGTACGAAGGCGTGCGGCAGCCCGTCTTTCCGCGTGAAGAGCGAGAAGGGACCTGGCCGCAGGCGGCTCAACCCCGACTCGGTGCCGAGCCAGATGTTCTGCTCCCGGTCGATGAGCAGCGTGTTCACGTTGTTGTCGAGGAGCCCGTGATCGGTGGAGAGCGACTGCGTTGGGCCACCGACGGGCAGCGCGATGGCCACCCCGCGGTTGGAGGCAATCCAGAGCTGGCCCGCATGATCGGAAGCGGCGTCGGTAATGATGGTGCCGGGATCCAGCGAGAGCATCGTTCGAAAGGCCCCGGACTGTCTCGTCAGCACCTCGGCCTGACTTGCCGCCAGAAAGCCCTTCGGAGTGTTGAACAGGGCCGAAATCTGCCGCCGCCCGAGGGGGTCTGCCGGCGTCACGACGAATCGCTCGCCATCGAGCCGGGCCGCGCCGGCGCGCGTGGCCGCCCACAGGCGATGCTGTCCGTCCAGCGCGAGGCGCGTCACCTCCCTGGCGGGCAGACCGTGTTGCTCGGTAAACGCCTGAACGGTGCCATCCGCCGACACGCGGGCAACGCCCCGTTTGGTCGCGACCCAGAACGTGCCCTTGTAATCCGACAGGATGTCGTACACGTCCGCGTCCGGCATTCCTTCCGGAAGGCTGAGGCAGCGGAAACCCGTGGTCTCCCGGACGCAGACGCCGCCGCCGATGGTGCCGACGAGCAACCGGCCCTCGGAATCCTCCGCGATGGCCTGCACGGTATTCGACGAGAGACCGTCTCGCCGGGTCAGCGTCTGGAACTCCACCCCGTCGAACCGCGTGAGGCCGCCGTAGGTCCCGATCCACAGGAAGCCGCGAGCGTCCTGGTGCAGCGCAAGCACCTGGGATTGGGGGAGGCCCTCGGCAGGCGTGAAGTTCGTGAAGTTGCGGACCTGCGCGGAGGCGGGAGCGGCGGCGAGGGCGAGGAGGGCGACGACGAGGCACGCGCTGGCCCACGTGGCAGCGTTTTCGCGAGCCAGTGACCGCCGATGCACGAGCCGACCCACGAACTCGCTTTCCGCCACCGGAGTTGTAGGACATATCGGCAATTGGTTGGGCTGGCTTAGGGGTTGCGGTGGGCTGCTCACGGCTTCTCTCGCAGCCCTCGTCGGCTCGGGGAGTGCGTTGGGGCGGCCGGGACAACACCGATTGACGGCGGCGTGCAGCGGCGTGATAGAACGCGTAGACGAGCGAGGCTCCGCCTCCGACCGTCGAGCACGTTGGATGCGCCGCCGCCTCGCTCGCGCGGTGTTGGTCCAGCGAAAGGAGCCAATGATGACGCAGAGAGGCCTCGTCATGGTCGGGGCGGCCGCCCTGACCATCTGGTGGTTTGCCGGGCTGTCCGCTCAGCCCGGTCGCCAGTACTTCAATCCGCGGTCGCCGTCCGATGCCACGCAGCCGCCCTTCAGCGGCGCGGTGCTCGCTGGCAACACGCTCTACCTCTCTGGCACGATTGGGAGAGGGCCGGACGGGAAAGTGCCGGACACGGCGGAGGCCGAGGCACGCCTCGTCCTCAACAATGTCCAGACCTCGCTCAAATCCGCGGGCATGACCATGGACGATCTGGTGACGGTCCAGGTGTTCTGTTCCGACGTCGCGCATTACGACGCGTTCAACAAGGTGTACCGAACCTATTTCACGAAGGAATTCCCGGCGCGCGCGTTTCTCGGTTCCGGTCGCCTGCTGTACGACGCGCGATTCGAGGTGCAGGGGATTGCCGTCAAGCGATGAACGGTATGCCGTGCGCGGGTTTCAGTAAGATGTCGCCATGAGACGCACATCATCCGAAGCAGGCTGGCGTGTGCTGGCCGCGGCGCTGGGTGTGGTCGCGGCCCTTGGTATCGCGGCCCAAGCGCCGCAGACCGGCTCCACCACGCCGCGCAAGACCGGCCCGGTGATCGAGCCCTACGGCGGCACCTTCGACGTGCCGGCGAACTTCCTGATGCCTTCGCCGGATGTCGACTACAAGGTGAAGTTCGACGTCGGCGCGCCGTCTGACGATCCCAAGGCAGTCAATCGCGCCATCGATTCGGTGGCTCGTTTCCTCAACATGCAGGTGAGAGCCGGCGTCCCGCGCGACAAGATGAAGCTGGCGCTGATTCTCCACACCACGGCCGCGAAGGATGTGCTGGACCATGCCGCCTATCGGGCGCGCTTCGGGATGGACAACCCGAACGTCCCATTGCTCCAGGCGCTCGACCGGGCGGGCGTCCCCATCTACGTCTGCGGCCAGTCATTGGCCGGGCGTGGGATGAAGTTCGAGGAGGTCGTGCCAGCCGTGAAAGTGGCGCTCTCGGCGATGACGATGCACGCGCTGCTGGCGCGGGAGGGGTACTCGACCAATCCGTTCTGAGGTGGGGACCGGCGGGAGGCGGGGCAGGGAAGGTGTGAGCGGATGAGTACTCTGTGGATCAATCGTCTGCAGATCGGTAATCTGCGGATGAGTGGTCTCCACGACGGAATGACCGATGCCCCAGCCTCGCGGTTCGCGCCTCGGCCCGTACGAGATCGTCGATGTACTCGGCATCGGCGGTATGGGCGAGGTCTATCGCGCACGGGATCCCCGCCTCGATCGGGATGTGGCGATCAAGATCCTGCCCGACACCTTCACCAGTGATCCTGATCGGCTGACCCGCTTCGAGCGTGAGGCGCGGGCGCTGGCCGCGCTCAATCATCCCAACATCGGTGCAATCTACGGCCTCGAAGAGCGTGAGGGTTCGCGGGCGCTCGTGCTGGAGCTGGTCGAAGGCGAGACCCTGGCGGATCGGCTCCGTGAGCGGGGCGCCCTGAGTCCCGGCGACGCGATGGGCGTTGCCCGCCAGATTGCCGATGCGCTCGAGGCGGCGCACGAGAAGGGAATCGTTCACCGCGATCTCAAGCCCCTCAATATCAAGGTCACGCCAGGGGGCACGGTGAAAGTGCTGGACTTCGGACTGGCCAGGTCCACGGTCGAGGCACCTCCGGCATCACACGAAACCGACACGCGGGCGCAAGACCCTACCCTCGAAGGGACCATCGTCGGTACCGCTGGCTACATGAGCCCCGAGCAGGCGAGGGGCCTGGCGGTGGACAAGCGCACGGACATCTGGGCCTTCGGCTGCGTGCTCTACGAACTGCTGACCGGCCGGGCACCGTTCGTCCGTGGCACGGTTCCGGACACCTTTGCCGCCGTGCTCGAGCGGGAGCCCGATTGGACGGCGCTGCCTGCGAGCGTGCCCGCCGCCGTCAATCGGCTGCTGCGGCGCTGCCTGGTCAAAGATGCCAGACTGCGACTGCGTGATATCGGGGACGCGCGCCTCGAGATCGATGCCTCGGAGACGCCAGAGGCGGCACTCGCGATCCGAGAGCGGCCGTCGAAGGTGTCGCGCCTCGCGTGGGCTCTAGGCGCGGTCGTGGCGGCGGCCGTCGCCGGCTGGTGGATGCTTCAGCCCGGCACGATGAGCGGTGTCCGCGAAGGCCGTCTGCAGCGCATCACCGATGCGATCGGGATGGAGGAATCCCCGGCGCTGTCACCCGACGGGCGCACCGTGGCTTATGTCGCGGCGGTGAACGGCCGGCGACAGATCTGGGTGCAACTGCTGGCGGGGGGAGCGCCCCTGCAACTCACCAAGGACGACCTCGATCACCAGCTGCCGCGCTGGGCTCCGGACTCGAACGCGCTGGTCTACTACACGCCTAGTCGTGGCCCGGACGAAGAAGGCACGCTATGGGAGATCGCCGCGCTGGGAGGCACGCCCCGGCCGATTGCTCGCGCGCTCACCGGTGGGGACGTGAGCCCCGATGGCCGGCGCGCGGTTGTCTTTCAGCACCGCGATGACCAGGTCGCGCTGGTCGCGGTCGCGCGTGACGGGTCAGGCGCCGACACGATCCACACGCTCACCGCCAGCGTGGCTTACGCCTACCCGCGCTGGTCGCCAGACGGCGCGTGGGTGGCATTTCAGCGCCTCAGCGCCACGGAATTCGACAAGCGGATCCTCGTCGTGGCCGCAAGCGGCGGATCGCCCACCGAGCTGGTCCGTGGTGCCGATCTGTCTGGATTGGCCTGGCTCCCCGACTCATCCGGTGTGGTGTACGCCTCCTCCGCGGGGAGCACGGTCCTTTACCCGCCCACCTTCAACCTGCGCGTCATTCGGCGAGACGGCTCGGGCGACCGGCCGCTGACCTTCGGCGACTCCTCCTACATCGAACCGGACGTCAATCGCTCGGGAGCGATCCTCGCAAGTCGAGTCCGCAGCGATTCGAATATCTGGAGGTTTCAGACGACAGGTGATCCCCGCGAGAACACCGTTAACGCCGTCCGCATCACGCGACAGACGAGCGCCGCGCAGACGCCCTCGCTGAGCCCGGACGGGACCGAGCTCGTCTACCTCTCGGACAGCGGCGGCCACGGCAACCTGTGGATTGCCAGGACGGACGGGTCGGGGTCTCGCCAACTGACCTTCGAGCGAGACGACGCGGTGTCGATAGGCGTGCCCGTGTGGTCGTCTTCCGGAGACGTCATCACGTTCATCTACTCGCGCGACGGCGCGACGGGCCAGTGGCTGATCAATCGCGACGGCACGGGACTCCGGCCCTTCCTCCCGCGTGGCGTCTGGTCGTTCTGGTCGCCTGACGGCCAGTGGCTGTACTACACCGTGCAGCCCGAGGGCCGGTACTGCATCGAAAAAGCGCCGCGCGATGGCGGGACGCCGGTGTCCATCCGTTGTGATGGTGGAGCCGCCGCTGTCTCCCCGGACGGCACGACCCTATACTTCGCTGCGCCCCTCAAGCGTGGGACGTCGTGGGACTGGGAGATTCGCAAGGCGCGCCCCGAGAACGGTCCGTCCGAAGTGCTCGCCCGTCTGGCCGGCACGCGCATACCGGTCGAGTCCGTCAACATCCACACGATTCCCTCGCCTGATGGCCAGTGGCTGGCTCAGCCCCTGACCGACGGCGTGACGAGCAACCTGTGGACGCTGTCCACCGCCGACGGATCGCTGCGCCGCGTCACCGATTTCGGCGGTCGGCCAGTCGTGATCGCCCGTCGCGTGTCGTGGTCGCCAGACGGCCGCTACATCTATGCGGCGGTCGCGGAGCTCGATGCGGATATCGTGCTGTTGGAGGGAATGCTGCGGTGAGGAAGTCTTGAGTGATGAGTGATGAGTTGTGAGTTGTGAGCGCTTGGATCAACCGGCGACATTGACGACGTCACGCGGCCTTGCGCGAGAGTCTGCGTAGCTCGAGGATCGCGTATCTGAAAGGATTTGCGTCACTCGAGGCTCTGTGTAATCTGTGGATTGACCTACGGCAATCCCGCGATCTTCCTCTGCGCCTCGGCGAGGCGTGTGCGGTCCATGTCGCCGTCCTTCCAATAGTTGACGAAGCGGCGATACGCCTCGCGCGCCTTGGCGGTGTCGCCGGCCTGCTCGAGAATGGTGCCGAGAAAGTAGAAGCTGCGGACGTACTCCAGCGGGAACGCGACGTGCTCGACCCCGCTGGCCGTCACCTTCTCAAACCACGGCTTTGCGTCCTGGGGCCGGCCGGCCCCGAGGAGAGCCTCGGCGAGCGCGAACCAGATCTGGACGTGAGGACTGCCGGCGCCTGGCACACCGAACTGGCGCGACGGCAGTGCGGCCTGCGCCTTCTGCAGCTCGACCGTCGCTGTAGAAAAGTCGCGGCGCGCCAGCGCCACCTGGCCGCGCGCGGACGCGTGCTGCCGAGCGTCCAGCGAGGCGGTCGTGGCGCTCGTAGGCGTTGCCAGCACGGCGAGCGCCTCGTCCGCGTCCTTGGCGCGGCCGGACGCCGCAGAGAGGACGGCCAGGTCGAGGAGGGCGCCGCGTTCGCCGGGGGTACCTCTGGCGTCGTTGAGCGCCAGTCGTGCCTGCGCCAACGCCGCCGCGTCCTGACTGCACGCTCGCAGCAGCCGTGCTGACAACCGCCGGGCATTGGCGCTCTGCGCGCCGGGCACCTTGTAGACGCCGGCCGCTCGTTCGGCCCAGGTCAGCGCGTCGTTGCATCGGCCGGCGTACGCCCCCAACCTGGCACGAGCCATCGCCCCTCCAAAGCGGCGGGTCTCGTCCTGGCTCGACCACAGCGCGTCAGCCGCGCTCGCCGCAGCCGTCCAGTCCTCGCGCAGAATTTGGACGGCGGCCCGTGACTGGAGCGTCCCCGGATCGGTGGGATCGAGCAGCTCGGCGCGGGCCAGCAGGGGCAGCGCGTCGTCGTAGCGGCCGGCAACGACCAGTATGTTCGCGAGGTTCCGGTGACCTGCTCCATTCTCGGGGTTCCGGCGCGAAAACGCCTCGGCCGTGGCCACACCCTTTGCCGTGTCTCCAAGAATCAGGCGGCAGGCCGCGAGTTGCGCGTGGGTGCTCGGCAGGGTCGTGCCGCGCCGGACCAGCTCCTCGTAGTGCTGCGCGGCTTCCTGATATCGCTCGAGGAACGCCAGGCCCAGCGCCAAGTTGTGTCGGCAGGCCTGATGGCCACCATCGAGCTCCACGCACTTCCGGTAGGCGTCGAGCCCGCGTTCGAGAGTCGCCGGCCGCAGCGAGTAGTAGAACCCTTCGATGTAGAAGCGCTCGCGCGGCGTCAGCCGATCGGAGTGCTTGAGGGCGAGTTGCGAGTACTTGTCGCGGAGGTCTTGATGCTCCAGGTTGGAGTGTGCCACCGCCAGCTTCGCGTACGCCATGGCAAAGGACGGGTCCACGGCGATGGCCTTTTCGAACAACACCGCCGCCTCGGCCTCGCGAAACCGCGTGTGGAGGTTGATCCCTTCCGCGTACAGGCGGTAGGCATCAATCGACGTCGTGGTGACATCCCCCAGCCCGCGGTCGAGGCCGCCGGCGTCAACAGCCGCGTTCGGCGCGGTCAGCAGCGCCGTGGCGTTGCTCACATCCGTTCGCACGCTCTCGAACTTCGTCACGATGCGGCGCGACAGCTCATCGATCATGCCGAACAGGCTGGCGGTGGTCGGGCCTTCGACGCGCTCGGACGTGACGACCCGACCGGTCTTCGCGTCCTGCATCCGCAGGTTGATGCGGATGGCGTCGCCGGCCTTCATGTAGCTGCCGACGATGACGTGATCCACGCCGGTGCGCTCGGCCACCTGGCTCACCACCTCCGGTGACAGCACGCGATCGTCTGCGCGCCTGAGCTCGGCGAGCACACCGTAGAGCCGATCCGTCGAGACCACCTCCAGGTTCGGCGACTGCGACAGATCGGTGACCACCATCTCGCTGATGCCAGTGCGCAGCCAGTCCAGCTCCTTGTCGTCGGTGGTGTTGTCGAAATAGAGGACCGCAACCGACGGCTTGCTGGGGCCTTCGGAAGGCGCGGCCGTGCCGCTCGAGGACTCCGAAGGAGCCCTGAAGACCAGCACGCCCACCGCAACGACGGCGACCGCGGCCGCTCCCACCATCGGCCAGAGCCACGCGGGCCGCCCAGGGCTCGCCACCGCGGCCTGCGCTGCGCTGGCGGGCGTGGGTGCCGTGGTCGATGACACGCCGGGTGTCACGACGGCGGCCGTGGGGATCGCCGCCGTGTGCGGCGCCGACTCGAGCCGTCGCCGCGCCGCGCGCAGATCGACGACGATGTCGCGCATGCCCTGGTAGCGATCGGCCGGATCCTTGGCGAGGCACTTGTCCACGACGCGCTGGATGTCAGCGCTGGCGTCGGCCGACACCGCCGGACCGAGCGCCGGCAGCGGCGGGGCCGGGGCGTGGAGAATGGCCGAAGCCGTTTCGATGCCGCTCTTGCCTTCGAACGGTGGACGCCCGGCGAGCATCTCATGGAGCATGATGCCGAACGAGAAGATGTCGGTGCGGTAGTCCACCTTGTCGCCCCGGGCCTGCTCCGGCGACATATAGGTCATCGTGCCCATCACGACGCCGCCCACGGTGTCCTGGATGGTCACGTGCTCGCCGGTGGCGGACGCCGCCGGCTCGATCAGCTTCGCAATGCCGAAGTCGATCACCTTGACGTGGCCCTCGTCGGAGATCATCACGTTGGCCGGCTTGAGATCGCGGTGGGCGATGTGCTTCTCGTGCGCGCGCGCGAGCCCTGACGCGATCTCGGTGGCCACTTCCAGCGCCCGTGCGACCGTCAGCCGCTGGCGGGCCAGCAGTTCGCTCATCTTCTCGCCGTGAATCAGCTCCATGGCGATGAACGTCCGGCCGTCGGCTTCGTTGACGTCGTAGATGACCGCGATGTTGGGATGCTCGACCGCCGACGCCGCTTGCGCCTCCTTGACGAACCGGCGCCGCCGATCCTCGTCGTGCATCAGCTCGTCGGGCAGGACCTTGAGCGCGACGTCGCGGTTGAGCCGGGTGTCGGTGGCGCGGTAGACGACGCCCATGCCGCCACGGCTGAGTTCTTCGCCGACGTGATACTGCGCGAGCGTGCGACCGGTGAGTTCCATGGACTTGTGGGCGGGACCTGAGGCTGGCGCATTCTAGCATGCAGGGTGGCGGCGAACCTTCGCCGGGAGTGCGGCCGTGTTGGCGACCCGAGGCTCGGGGCCTTGTGGGGCACGCTGGCGGCGGGCGCCTTTCCTACACCGCCAACGGGTTCTCCCATCGCAGCCCGCGAAACCGCGCGAAGTCGCCATCGGTCGAGCAGAGCGTCAGGCCGTGCTCGATGGCCAGAGCTGCCAGATGCGCGTCGGGCACCAGCCGGCTCGTGGCGCGCAGGCCTTCCAACATCGCCGTCATCAGATCCGCGTGCTGCCCCCCTGGCTGGGGCACCCACACGTTGTCGAGTCGCAGCCACTCGCAGGCGCGCTGCCAGGCCACGGCGGGCGTCACAGGACGCCGGACGATGGCCGGATTGGAGACCAGCCGCACGAAAGCCAGCAGCGACGGCCAAGGTAGCCCGACGCGCGCGGGGCGGTTCAGCACGCCTTCGAGCCAGGGTTTGGCCACGGTATGCTCGGCCGCGGCCGCATCGTGCGCATACACCAGGAGGTTGGCGTCCACCAGAATCACGGGTGGTCCTCCCCCTCCACGCGCGACAACACTTCTTCGATGTTGTCGAGGCTGCCGACCAGCGAGCCGCCCAGGTCGAAGGGCGTGACGCGATACGGCGCGCGCCGGCGTGCGGGTCTGGCCATGACTTCCAACCCACGCCGGAGCGCTTCGTTGACGACCACCTTGAGCGGCACGCGACGCTTCGTCACCTCCCGCCTCACCAGCGCCGCCACATCGTCATCCAGGGTCAAGGTCGTACGCATATGCGTTGATGATAACATGCTGATGCCTTGATGTCTCCACGAAGGCCAACGCTGCAGGCCAGCGTGCGCTCGGGCCTCCTGCGCCCGTGGCGCAAGGTCGGGCTGGCCGTGGCCGTGCGGTGGCCATGGCCCGTCGAGGCGCGCCTCACCACGGGCCGCACGATGTACGTGGATCTGAGGTCGGCGATCGGCCGGAGTCTGTTCATGCACGGCGAGTTCGACCCGCGGGTGTTCGATCCCCTCGCCGCGCGCCTCACTCCCGGTGGGGTGTTCGTGGATGTCGGTGCCAACGTGGGCTACTACACGTTGCGGGCGCTGGACCTCGTAGGCGGAACCGGCCAGGTCCACGCCTTCGAGATCGACCCCCGGCCTCTCAAGTGCTTGCGCAAGACCGTCGGGGCGGCGTCCCTGACCAACGTGCGGCTGCACGAAACGGCGGTGGGCGATCTCAATGGCGTGGCGGCGCTCGTGATGGCGGGCGATGCCGTCCACTCGCGCGTCTCGCGCACCGGCGACGGCGTGACGGTTCCCATGACGACGCTGGACGCCTGGCGGGCCCGCAGTCCCGACGGGCGCGTGCAGGCCCTCAAGATCGACGTGGAGGGCGGCGAACTCGGCGTGCTGCGCGGAGCCCGCACCTTGCTGGAGAACGACCGTCCGCTGGTCGTGTGCGAGGCCCTGGAAGAGCAACTCGGCGCCGTGGGCGCCAGCGTCGCCGCGCTGGTCGCGTGGCTCGAGGGGGTCGGCTACCGGACGCGATGGCTGGAGGGCGTCTGGTCGCCGGTGCTCGTCGGGGAGCCGTAAGAGCGGAGACCTCCGTCTCCGCAGATTACGCAGATTACACTGACGACCATCCGCAGATTACGCTGATGACACAGATTGGACCGAGTACTGTTTGGCCACCAACTCTTCTGAGGCGAGGGACACCATGCTGAGACTTGTGGCCGCTGCGTGGCTGCTGTTGACTCCACTCGTGGCGCCGGCCCAGGCGCCGTCGCAGCCGCCGGCCCCAGCCGCGCCCGCGATGGACCTCACCGCCGTCAGCATCAAGGCGTTCATCGACGATCTGCCGAAGGACCGCATCAGCGATCTGCCGATTCGCGTCGCTGACGTCGGCGGCTACAAGGTGGGCGTGTACGGCGTCTTCCGCCCGAAATCCGCCGTGCAGGACGCAATCGTCCACGACACGACGGTGACCGAGATCTACTACATGCTCGCGGGGACGGGCACGCTCGTGACCGGCGGCACGCTGGTCAACGCGCGCAACGCCGGCCCGAGCCCGAACACGAAGCGCCCCAACTGGCGGGGCAGCGCCATCGAGGGCGGGACGAGCCGCAAGGTCGTGCCCGGCGACGTCATCATCATCCCCGGCCGCGTGCCGCACTGGTGGAGCCGCCTGGGCGGCGACATCCGCTACCTGATCTACCGGCCCGACCCAGACGGTTTGCAGCCGATCAAGTAGGTCGCCACCGATTCACAGTCGGTCGCCGGCGATTCAGCGGGACCGGCGGGAGTGCGGCCGTGCGGCACGGCGAGGCGCAGCGCGCGACCCGG
>JBQTIE010000082.1:0-25840 GCA_052389315.1 Acidobacteriota bacterium | reverse complement strand
GAATCCCGCCCATGATCATTCGCCGCGTGTCCCTCATCGCCGGCCTGGTCGTCGCGATCGCTGCGGCGATTGCGGTACGAGGTCAGGAGGACCCGACTGACGCCGCGAAACTCATCGACGCCTTGCGGCTCGTCGCAGGCAGTACGGTGGCGGAAATCGGAGCTGGGAGCGGATCGCTGACCATCGCGATCGCCAACACGTCGGGCCGTCCGGCCGCGTGTTCAGCAGCGAACTCGGAGAGAGCAACTTGAACCGCCTGCGCGGCGCCGTGGAAAAGGCAGACCTGCCGCAGGTGACGATCATCGAGGGGCACGCCGAGGATGCCTCCTTGCCTGAGTCGTGTTGCGACGCGCTGTTCATGCGCAACGTGTACCACCACTTCCAAGACCCCGCGGTCATGAACGCGAGTCTGTACAAGGCCCTCAAGACAGGCGGCCGCATCGCCATCATCGATTTTCCGCGCGGCAATGCACCGACCGCGGCGCCCGGTCAACGAGCGGAGCGATCGGCACACGGCGTCGGCGCGGAGATCGTGGCCAACGAGCTCAAAGCCGCGGGCTTCGAGATCGTCTCTTCCGAGACTCGCACGAATCGCTGGTTCGTCGTCGTCGGCGCGAAGGGAATGAAGTGATTCGCACACCGTCGAATCGAGCCGGGCAATGGCTCACCGGACCGCCTGCTGCACCAGCGCCTTGAACTTCTGACGGATGCCGTCGGGATTCGACGGACTGCTCTGCGTCATCAGGATCGTCACCATCTCCCGCGCGGGATCGACCCAGAAGATCGTGCCGGCGGTGCCATCCCAGCCGTACTCGCCGTGAAGCGCAGACGCCGGATCGATCACGACGTTGACGTTGGCCAGCGCCCAGCCCATCGACCCGCCGCGAAGCCTGATGATGTCGTCGGAGAGCGCGTTGGCCGTCATCTGAGCGACGGTCTCTGGCTTCAGCACGCGCGCACCGTCGAGTGCGCCCCCGTTCAGCAACATCTGACTGAAGCGCAGATAATCCGGCACGGTGGACACCAGGCCCACGGCACCTTCGATGAGCGCTGGCCGCTCGGTGAACGGGAGTGCCTCGATTTCGGTCGCCGCCAGCCCACCGCCCGGCGCCGGGGCGTAGACGGTGGCCAGGCGTCGGCGCCGATCGGGACCGACGGTGAAGACCGTGTCGACCATCTTCAACGGCCGAAACAGGCGCTCCTCGAGGAGCTCGTCGAAGCGCCGGCCTGACCAGATCTCGACGAGATGGCCGACCACCGTGGACGCCTCGCTGTAGCGGAATCGCGTGCCAGGATCTTCCATGAGCGGCGCCCGCACGATGTTCTCGATGAACTGGGGCAGCGGAATGTCGCGCGATCGGACCTTCGCCTGTCGATACAACTCCGACGTGCGATGACTGAGCCCGGAGGTGTGCAGCAGGAGATCCCGGACGGTCATCTCTCGTGCTGGGGGTCGCGGCGTCGATCCGGCCTCGCCTGCCACCATGACCCGGCTGAACGCTGGCACGTACTTGACCACCGGGTCGTCCAGCCGAAACTTGCCCTCCTCGTGCAGCATCATCGCAGCCACGGCGGTGACGGGTTTGGTCATCGAATAGATGCGGAACAGCGAGCGCTCGGTCATCGGCATCCTGGTCGCGAGGTCCTGCACGCCGACGGCTTCGAGGTACGCCAGGCGGCCTCGACGCGTCACCGCCGCCACGGCGCCCGCAATCTTCTGGTCCGCCACGAAGCGGCGAAGCAACTCCGTTGCTTCCTGAAGTCGCGCAGACGACAGTCCCACGTCTTCCGGAGCCGCCGCCGGACGCGCTTGGCGAGCCGACGCGTGGCTCATGAGGACCATCAGCAGGGAGCACGTGAGGGCCGTTCGCCGGCGGGTCATGAGGGCACACTTTACGCGAAGTAAGGGACAATCGGGCGGCAGGATGTCCAGGCGCACGCCCGCTGCTCCGTCCGCCCGCGATGCGGGCGCCGCGTCGGCCAATCAGCCGAGGGCTTCCCTCCGACGGGAGATCACCGGCAGGGCCCATGGCGGGTTTGGAGGCTCGTCAGGATTCCGGCGACAGGCTCTGACGATCTTCCTGCTCGCCCTGAGTGTGCGCGTCGTGCACCTGGCCTCGATGCGGGACTCCCCGTACTTCTCCGTGTTGTTGGGCGACTCGCGCGGCTACGACGCCTGGGCTCGTCAGCTCGCCAGCGGGGATTGGCTTGGCTCCGAGGTCTTCTACCAGGCTCCGTTGTATCCCTATGTGCTCGGCGCCGTGTACGCGCTGCTCGGCCCCGATCCCTTCCGGGCTCGCGTGGTCCAGGCGATCGTCGGTGCCTGCGCGTCGGTGCTTCTGGGAGCCGCGGCCGCTCGCGTGTTCTCGCCGCGGGTTGGCCTCATCGCGGGGTGCACGCTCGCGCTCTATGCCCCGGCGATCTTCCTGGACAGCCTGATCCAGAAGTCGGTGCTCGATGTGTTCTTCATCTGCCTGATGCTCTGGCTCGTCGGGGGCGTGCTCGCGTCGGGCCGTACCGATGCGTCAGGCCAGGCGCTCGGACGCTGGCTGGGGCTCGGCGCCTCGCTCGGCGCGCTGGCCCTGACTCGGGAGAACGCGCTGGCGCTGGTGGCGGTCGTGGCGGGGTGGGCCCTGACTCGGGACTGGGTCGTGGCGCGCCACGCGGCGGCCTTCCGGGGTCCATGGCCGTTTGCTCGGACGACCCTCGCAACGGCTGGCCTCCTCCTGGTGCTCGGCCCGGTGGCGGTTCGCAACGCGGCAGTGGGTGGTGAGCTCGTGCTGACGACCTCGCAGCTCGGTCCGAATCTCTACATCGGCAACCACGCTGAGGCCAACGGCAGCTACGTGGCGCTCCAAGAGGGCCGAGGCGACCCCGCGTACGAGCGTCAGGATGCGACCGACCTCGCGGAACGGGCCCTGGGGCGGCCACTGTCTGCTGGTGAAGTGTCGGCGTACTGGCGCGGCCGGGCGATTGGATTCATCACGGCACAACCCGCGGACTGGCTGCGCGTGATGTGGCGCAAAGTCGTGTTGCTTGCCAGCGTGACCGAGATGCCCGACACCGAGGCCCAGGAAAGCCACGCGGACTCCTCCGCGACGCTCAAAACGCTCGGACAGGTCGGTCATTTCGGCGTTCTCCTTCCCCTGGCGATCGTCGGCGCAATCGTCACCTGGCCCCGCCGCGATCGACTCTGGGTGCTCTACGCGCTGACGGCCGGCTATGCAGCCAGCGTGCTCGTGTTCTTCGTGGTCGCCCGGTATCGCTATCCGCTCGTTCCGTTCTTGATTCTGTTTGCCTCGGCCGGCGTCGTCTGTCTCGGCGAATTCTGGCGCCGGGCGTCGACAAAGCAATGGGCTCTCGCCGCAGCCAGTGCGGCCGTGGTCGTGGTGTTCACGCGCATGCCGTCGCTGCCCGAGGGGACATCGCAAGCCATCAGCGAAACCAACCTCGGCGCCGCTCGCCACGCCGACCAGCGCCTGGACGAGGCGGCGAGGCACTATCGCCGTGCGATCGAGGTTCAGCCGGCATATGCGCCCGCGTACAACAACCTTGGCGTCACGCTGCGCGCTTTGGGTCGGTTGGACGAAGCCATCGACGCGTATCGGCAAGCGCTCGTCCATCGGCCGACGTTTCTTGAGGTGCATTACAACCTCGGCACGGCGCTGCTGGAGCAACGTCGGGCGGCTGAGGCCGTGGATCATTTCCAGAAGGCACGCGGATCGATGCCACCAACCGCCGGCGCCCACAATAACGTTGGCGTAGCCCTGGCGAGCGTCGGCCGCCGTGAAGAGGCGGCCGCGCAGTTTCAAGCGGCGCTCGCCCTGGAGCCCGGGTCCCTGGTCAGCCTGCGCAATCTCATCGACGTGCTGGCCAAGCTCGAGCGTCCGGCCGAGGCGGTGGCACATGCCGAACGGCTGGTGTCGATGGAGCCAGACCGCGTCGAGTCGCGCCTCCAGTACGCCAACCTGCTCATGGCCAGCGGCCGACTCGCCGACGCCGAGCAGCAGTACCGCGAGACGATCCGGCTCGCGCCGGGTGCATTCGAGGCCCACACGAATCTGGGCGTGGCGCTGGCGGCGCGCGGCGACCGGGACGCCGCCGTCTCGGCCTTTGCACGGGCGCTGCAGCTCGCCCCGGACTACGCCCCGGCAAAGCAATATCTGGCCGTGGCCAAGGCGTCACCCCGGCGCTAGAAAACTTGACTCTGCAGATTTCCAACCACTCGAGTCAAGTTTTCTCGCCGGCGGAGGCCGGGCAAAGCCAGCACTGCCCCTAGCGAGGCGAAGCCACACCTTGGCATGCTCGACGGTCCGAGGCGGAGCCTCGTTAGGATTACGGACCGAACAGGCCGTGAAAGACTGCGCACGCCTGGCGCGACTGGCACGACAGCAGGCCGAGCCCCTCGGGGGCCGGGCTCAGGGGCGGTGACTTGCGTCGGGATGGTGCCGGTCCTACGCTAGTGGAGTCAGGTCGGTTGAGTGGCCGTTCCGAGACCACGGCCGGTGAACGTGGGGTGAGCATCGGTGTTCCCGCTCGCCGGATCGTTGACGCGATCCACCACGGCGTGTCTGGCGTCTTGTGTTGCAGGGTGTACGATTAGCTGGGTGCTAAGAGGAGTCCTCCGATGATGGGTCGCATTCGTCGCTGTGTGCTGGCTTGGAGTGTGCTCGCTGCTTTCGCTGTCTGGCCAGCCGCTGCCCAGACGCGCGCAACCAGCGCCGATCTGGGCGGCACCGTTTATGACCAGACGCGCGCGGTGCTGCCGGGCGTTTTCGTCACTGTCGTCAATGCCGACACCGGCCTGACGCGGTCGGCTGTGACCGACGCCGAAGGCCGCTATGCGCTGCTGGCCTTGCCGCCGGGCACCTACACGATTCGCGTGGAGCTCCAGGGCTTCGTCAGCCAGCAACGACAGGCGATCCAGCTGGCGCTTGGTTCAGCGGTCGACATCTCATTCTCCCTGGCCATCGCCGGCACGGCAGAGACCGTGACCGTGTCGGCCGAAGCGCCGGTCGTGGACACGCAGAAGACCGCGGTGGCCACGGTCGTGTCGCAGCAACAGATCGAGGCTCTGCCGATCAACGGGCGGAACTTCGTGTCCTTCGCGGTGATCACTCCAGGGGTGTCCACCGACCGCACGCCGCAGCAGGGCGCATCGGCGACGAGTGGTCTCACGTTCGCCGGTCAGCGGGCGCGCTCCAACAACATCACCGTCGACGGCGTCGACAACAACGACTCCGCGGTGGGTGCCGTCCGCGCCACGTTCAGTCAGGAAGCCGTCCGGGAGTTCCAGGTGCTGACCAACTCGTATTCGGCGGAGTTCGGCAAGGCGTCCGGTGGCGTGGTCAATATCGTGACCAAGAGCGGTACGAACAGGCCGAGCGGCACCGTGTTCGGCTACTTCCGCGACGAGGCGCTCAACGCCAAGGAGCACTTCGAGCAGGTCGACCCGGCCGGCAACGCCATCAATCGCGAGAAGGCCCCGTACGGCCAGAAACAGTTCGGCGCCACGCTGGGAGGGCCCATCCGCCGCGACCGCAGCTTCTATTTCCTGTCCTTCGAACGCCTGGACATCGACACCAACAACTTCGTCAACGTCGACGATCGGACGGTGGTCACGCTCGGACCGACGCCGCTCGGCACGCCGAAGGCGATTCTCGAGCGAGCGGGATTTACGGTGGAGACGGGTAACGTGCCGTACGAGGTGCGTGGCAATCAGTTCCTGGCCAAAGTCGATCAGCAGCTCACGCCGAACCAGAACCTGTCGATGCGCTTCAACTACGCCGACGCGTACAACGAGAACATCGAGCCGTGGGGTGGGCAGACCGCGAGAAGCCGCGGCGCGTTGCTCGACAGCACCGACTACATGGGTGCCGGCTCGCATACGGCCGTCGGCGGCATGCGCTTCGTCAACGAGCTGCGCGTGCAGGTGGCCAAGCGCAATCAGGACGTCAACTCGCTCGACCCGCGCTGCGGCGGCCCCTGCACGGGCAACGACCAAGGGGGGCCCACGCTCGAAGTGACTGGGTTCGCCAGTGTCGGCCGTCAACGGTTCACGCCGCAGCCACGCAACAGCCTGAGGGTGCAGGTCGTGGACACGGTCAGTTATAGCCTCGGCGATCACCTGTTCAAGGCCGGCGTCGATTTCAGCAGCATCGACAACTCCAACGAGGCCCTGCCGCTCCACTTCGGAGGCCGTTACGTGTTCGTGGCCGCGCTGCCAGGCGCGCTGTTCGGCCTGCCGTTCCCGGTGATCAACGCCATTCAGGCGGTCTCCCTGGGCTTGCCCGCCGCCTACGTGCAGGGCTACGGCAACCCGGTCAATTCGTACCGCGTCAGCGATGTGTCGCTCTTCGTGCAAGACGACTGGCGTCTCACCCCCAACCTCACGGTCAAGCTGGGGTTGCGCTACCAGAACCAGTATTGGCCCGCGGTCAATTACACGATTCGCGGCATCGACCCCTATACCTTCCCGTCCGACAACAACAACGTCGCGCCCCGCGTGTCCTTCGCCTGGGATCCGACGAGCGACAAGAAGACGTCGATCCATGGGGCATACGGCCTGTTCTACGACAACCACATCACGGCGATCAGCGGCATCACCAACCTGCTCAACGGCGATTCGAACGTGCGCACCTTCGTCGCGCAGCTCCCCAATGTGCTGGCCATCGCCGCATGGAACGCTCCCGGTCGTCGTCTGCCGGAGGCCGCGGTGGGGGCGTATCCCAGCCTGGAGTTTGCGATCGACCCCGCGCTGCGCACGCCCTACGCCCACCACGCCTCGGTCGGCGTCGATCGAGAGCTGGCCAACTCGCTGGGCGTGTCGGCCAACTTCGTCTTCGCGCGTGGCTTCGCGCAGCTCGGAACCGTCGACTACAACCCGGTCGTCCCCGCGCTCGGTCCCGGCAGGCGACCGGAGGACGTGGGCGGACGAGCCGGCACGTCGGCGTCGATCCTGCAATATACGTCGTTTGGTGAAACCTGGTACCGCGGGTTGACCGTGTCCGCGACCAAGCGCTTCAGCAACCGCTACCAGTTCCTGGCCAGCTACACGCTCTCAGAGGTGGAAGACAACTCGACGGACTTCCAGAGCGCGTTCATTCCCGAGAGCAACGGCCTCGGGCGCAACCCGCAGGACCGGACCGGCTTGCCCATCGGCTTCAACCCCGACTCCGAGCGCGGCCCTTCGACCCAGGATCAACGCCATCGCTTCGTGTTCAGCGGCACGACGCTCACCTGGGGCGATGTGCAGCTGTCCACGATTGTGACGGTCGCCTCCGGACGGCCGTACAACATCCTGGCCGGCGCCGACCTCAACGGCGATGGCAACGGCGGAGCGTTCCCTCCCGACCGTGCGCGCAGCAATCCGGCCGATCCATCCACCAGCGTCCGACGCAACGCCGGAACGCTTCCCCATCAGGCCGCCCTCGATCTGCGCGTGAGCCGGCGGTTCCGACTCGGCGATCGGGCCCATATCGACGGCATCTTCGAAGTGTTCAACCTGTTCGACCGCACGAACTTCACCGAGATCAACAACATCTTCGGGACCGGTGCGTATCCGACCACTCCGCTCCCGACGTTTGGGCAGTTCACCCAGGCTGGGCCGCCGCTGCAGGCGCAGCTGGCCGTGAGAGTGGGATTCTAGCTAGAAGACCGCGACGCGCGGACGCGTCGGGCGCCCAGACATGTCGGTGGCTTCATGCGCCCTGACCGCCGCCTTGTACCGCACCTGGTCCGTCGCACTGTCTTGATGTCGGCCTTGGGCCGTCAGCTCATGGCCGCGCTCATGCAGGGTTCGAGCTCTTCGGCAAGAAAGGCGTCTCGAGGACGAGCGTTGCTTGTAAAGTGGTCCCTTTCGTGGAGGATGTATGAAGCTGGTTCGCCGTCTGACCATCGCCTTGGCGTTCATCGGGGTGTCGCTGGTCTCCATGGTCGGCCAGGAGCAGGAGCCCGCGGGCAACCGCACTCCCGAGGGCCTGGTGCTCACGACTGCGGAAACGCTCGAGTTCACGACGGACGAAGTGACGTGGCCGTCGCTCGACGTGTCGCCGGACGGCGGCACGCTCGTCTTCGACGTGCTCGGCGATCTGTATACGCTGCCGATCGGCGGCGGCACGGCGACGCGAATCATGGGAGGGCTGTCGTTCGAGAGCCAGCCGACCTACTCCCCCGACGGCAAGACGATCGCCTTCTTGAGCGATCGCAGCGGTGTCGAGAACCTGTGGATTGCCGACGCAGACGGGTCCAACCCCCGCGCCGTCAGCAAGGATCAGAAGACCAACGCCGCACCTCAGCTCATGCTGTCGCCTGCGTGGACGCCTGACGGCCAGTACCTCGTGGTTTCGAAGTCGCGGGCACCGGATCCCGGCACGTTGTGGATGTTCCTGTACCACCGCGACGGCGGCACCGGCCTCCGCGTCGGCGCCGCGCCGCCGCCACAGCCCGGGCCGGAAGCCCAGGGGCCGCCGCCACCACCACCGCCGAACCGCATGGGCGCCGTCGTATCGCCCGATGGACGCTTCATCTACTACGCGCAGCGCACGGGCAGCTTCACCTACAACGCGCAGTTCCCCCTCTGGCAGATCTACCGCCACGACCGCGACACGGGTGACGTGCTCCAGATCACCAACGCGCGCGGCTCGGCGATGCGGCCCGTGCTCTCGCCTGATGGTCGGTGGCTCGTCTACGGGACGCGCCACAAGACGGAGACCGGCCTTCGCATCCGCAACCTCGACACCGGCGCCGAGCGCTGGCTCGTCTACCCCATCACCCGCGACGATCAGGAGTCGCGCGCGAGCCGCGACACGCTGCCGCGCTACGACTTCACCCCCGACGGCCAGTCGCTCATCGTCCCCATCGGCGGCAGGATCCATCGCGTCGACGTCGCCTCGGGACAGTCGCGCGTCATCCCGATGACCGTGCCGGTCCGGGCCGAGATCGCTCCTCGCGTGTACACCCAGGTGAGAATGGACGACAGCGATCGCGTGCGGGCTCGTCTGATTCGCTGGCCATCACTGTCGCCTGACGGGAGGCAGCTGGCCTTCAGCGCGATGAACCGTCTCTACGCGATGGATCTGCCCTCGGGCACTCCCCGGCTGCTCACCGCGCAGGCCCCGGCCAGCGAGGGCGAGTTCATGCCAACCTGGGCTCCGGACGGCAGATCCCTCGTGTACGTCTCGTGGACGACGACGGGGGGGCATATCAAGCGTGTTCCCGCGGCCGGCGGGCCCCCGCAGACCCTGACGGCTTTCGAGGGTTACTACCTCGACCCGGTGTTCACGCCGGATGGATCGCGGATTGTGTTCATCCGCGGCGCCGCGGACGATCAGATCTACTCCATCCTCCAGGACTCGCCGCCCCCGGACGACCCGGATGCACTGGGCGAGATCGGCGGCGTGAACCCACCCAACACC
This sequence comes from Acidobacteriota bacterium, assembly GCA_052389315.1. GTDB lineage: Bacteria > Acidobacteriota > Vicinamibacteria > Vicinamibacterales > UBA2999 > JACCSI01. Next base: position 16,424 of record JBQTIE010000082.1, on the reverse strand, counting down.
CTCGAGCTGAGCTGGATGCCGGCCGCCGGCGGGCCGGCCACTCACATCGCCTCAACCCAAGGTGGGCGAGACCCGCAGTTCGTCGGTGGCGATGCCCGCCGCGTCTATCTCGCGGGGAACCGCGGCCTGCAGTCGATCACGTTCGACGGCCTCGACCGCCGCACGCACTTTCGCGTCACAGGCCTCGGGCCCGGCAGCAACCCTCCGAGCGCGACGGAGATACGTCTCTCGCCCGATGGCACGCGTGCGTTCGTCAGCCTGCAGGGTCGTCACTATCTGGTGAGTGTGCCCAGGGCCGGCCGTGAAACCGTGGACATCCGAATCACCGGGCGTGAGGACAACGCGCCTGTGCCCGTTGAGCGCATGTCCGCGGAAGGCGGCGACTACCTGCGGTGGACCGCGGACGGCAAGGCGGTGAGCTGGGCCTGGGGCGCTCAGTTCTTCCAGCAGGCCATCGGTGCGACGGAGCCGCAGAGCACCGATGTCGTCGTCGAGCTGCCGCGGGCACGTGCCAAGGGCACCGTGCTGCTGACCGGCGCCCGCGTGATTACCATGAAAGGAGACGAGGTGATCGCGTCCGGCGACGTCCTGGTCACCGACAACCGGATCGCCGCCGTCGGCAAGCGAGGCGCCCTCAGCGTGCCCGCCGGCACGCGCACCATCAGCGTCACCGGCAAGACCATCATGCCCGGCTTCGTGGACGCGCACTCGCACATGTGGGCACCGCGGGGCCTGCATCAGACCGCGGTCTGGCAGTACCTCGCCAATCTCGCCTACGGGGTGACGACGACGAGGGATCCGCAGACCTCGACGCCGGATGTCTTCGCGTACGCCGACATGGTGGATGCGGGGATGATGCCGGGCCCGCGCGTGTTCGCCACAGGTCCCGGTGTGTTTGGCAACTCGGGTATCGATACGCGCGAGGCGGCCTTCAACTTCATCAAGCGGTACAAAGAGGCCTATCACACCAACACCATCAAGCAGTACGTGGCCGGCGATCGCATCGTCCGGCAATGGATCATCCAGGCGTGCAAGGAGTACGGCATCACGGCGACGATTGAAGGATCTCTCGATCTCAAGCTGAATCTGACGCAGATGGCCGATGGCTATTCGGGCCAGGAGCACAGCTTCCCGATCATGCCGCTCTACAAGGACGTCACCGAGTTCGTCGCTCGCACGAAGACGTTCTATACACCCACGATTCTCGTCGCCTACGGCGCGCCGTGGAGCGAGAACTACTACTTCCAGCACGAGGACGTCGTGAACGATCAGAAGCTGCGACGCTGGGTGCCATGGCAGCTGCTCGACAACATGATCCGGCGGCGCACGCAGTGGTTCCTCCCCGAGGAGTACGGCCACGCGAAGATCGCCAAGGCCGTGGCCGACGTCGTTCGCGCCGGAGGCCGTGCCGGCCTGGGCAGCCATGGTCAGCTTCAGGGGCTTGGCGCGCACTGGGAGACCTGGAACCTGGGATCGGGCGGCCTCACGCCCCACGAAACGCTACGGGTCGTCACGTTGTTCGGCGCCGAAGCCATCGGGATGCAGCAGGACGTCGGCTCGCTCGAGCCGGGGAAGATGGCCGACCTGCTGGTGCTCGACCGCAACCCGCTCGAGAACATCCGGAACACCAACTCGATTCGCTACGTGATGAAGAACGGCGAGCTCTACGAGGGGGACACGCTCAACCTGATCTGGCCGGAGCAGAAGACGCTGCCGAAGCCGTACTGGTGGGAGACGACCCCGCCGATGCGTCCGGTGGGCAGCCAGTAATCCGCCGGTGAATCCACAGATCACACGGGTGAGACAGATGACACATCCGCAGATTTCACGGACTGCTCACTTGACACCGAACCCGGACGTTGGAAGTCCGACCCGCGGCCTGCGACGCATGAGCCGCGCGCCCAGCCCTTTTCCAGCAAATCCGTGTAATCAGTGAAATCTGTGGAGGTGAGATCGGTGGATGCGGCCAATCTGCGCAACCCGCGAAGACCTTGACGCCAGCTCGACCGTGTCGCTACGATGGCCGCAGGTCGTGTCCCACGACCTGACGGGTCGCACGTTCGTCGCTGACGAACGCCACGGCGTCCGGAGGCGTCGATCGAATGGAACGCGTCGGCCAGCCGACCTCAATCGGGCGATTCCGTGTCGACACGCTCCTGGGCCGCGGCGGCATGGGCGCCGTGTACCGCGCCTTCGACCCCACCCTCCAGCGCACGGTCGCCCTCAAGACGGTGCGTCCCGATATCAACCGGCCCGAGTACATCAAGCGCCTGATCCGCGAGGCGCAGGCCGGCGCGCAGTTGAAGCACCCCAACATCGTCACGGTGTACGAAGCCGGCGAGGTCGACGGCGAGGTGTACATCGCCATGGAGTACCTCGAGGGGGAGAGCCTTGCCGACGCGCTCGATCGCGGGGCCCTGACGATCGACGAGAAGCTCGACGCGCTCATCCAGGTGCTCGACGCACTCGACCATGCGCACCGCATGGGCGTCGTGCACCGAGACATCAAGTCCAGCAACGTGTTCCGTCTCTCGGACGGCAGCGTGAAGCTCGTGGATTTCGGCCTCGCCCGCGTCATGCACGGCGACACGATGACCGCGACGGGGCCGCTCATGGGCACGCCGCATTTCGCCTCGCCGGAGCAGCTGAAAGGCGAACCGATCGATGCCCGCACCGACATCTACTCAGCGGGCACGCTCGCCTACGCCATGCTGGCGGGCCGGCTCCCCTTCGAGGGGACTGACGACACGATCTCGTCGGTGATGTTTCGTGTCATCTCCCAACCACCTCCTCCGATCGACACCGCCGACTGCCGGGACCTGCCCGAGCTGGAGCAGATTGTTCAGCGGGCCATGGCCAAGTCTCCGCTCGAGCGCTTTGCATCCGCTGGAGACATGAAGGCCGCCGTCGCGACCGTGCGAGAGGCGAAGTCGGCGACAGACAGCGAGCGTATCAAACGGGCGGATCAGTCGACGCTGTACTTGCCGCCCACGCAGGCGCTGGCTTCCCCGCCTCTTCTGACGCCGGCGCAGACACCCCCGATGCCGGTGGCTCCCGCCTCGCGACCGTGGGCCTGGGTGGCCGGAGCTGCGGTGCTGGGTGCACTGGTTCTTGCGGTCCTCACGTGGCCGACGGCGGGCCGGGACGGCATCGCGACGGACTCGAACGCACCTCCGGACGCTTCGGAGGCGACGCCGGTGCCTCCGCCCGTGGTTGATCCCTCCACGCCGCCCCAGCCCGTGACACTCGCGGCGGCTTCGAGCGGCGCCGAACCCTCCGCGCGACCACCGGGGCGTGTCGAGCGCGAGACGCCGCCACCGCCGGCGGCAGCACGCGAGGCCGACAACGTCCCGGCCGCCGTCACCGCCAAGCAGCTCTACGATGGCACCCCCGGAGCCGCCGCCGCAGCCCCGGGCACTGGGTTGAAATACCGCCTCCTCCAGCAATCCGAAGGCCGCGACATCGACGTCGATCCCTCGATGACGTTCCGAACCGGCGATCGGGTGCGCTTCGTCTTCGAGTCGAACATCGACGGCTTCCTATATGTCGTGTTGAGAGGGTCGAGCGGACGCTGGTCGGTCCTCTTTCCGCACCCCGAGATCAACGGCGGCCGCCACGCCATCGCCAAGGGGCAGCAGTACGCGGTGCCTCCCGACGACTGGTTTGCCTTCGACGCCACGCCGGGCACGGAGGACGTGATGGTGTTCTTGAGCCGCGACGCCATCCCGCAGATGCCGGGCTTCGAACGTCCCGTGAGGCAGGCGGAGAACATCGACGGCGCGGTCGTCGATCAGCTTGCGCAAACCGTGCGTCCCCGCGATCTCATCCTGGAAAGGACGCGGGCCGCCGCGGGGCCCAACGGCGCAGAGCAGGCGACCTACGTGGTCAACCGCGCTGAGGCCGGCAAGGCCGTGGCCGTCTCCGTTTCGCTGAGGCACGCCCCGTAGCCCGGCACCGCATGTCCTCCCGCCTGATGGTCGTGCTCGTCGCGTCTGCAGCGCTCGGCGCGCAGGCGGCGCAGCCGCCGGCGCAGCCCTCCAACCAGACGCCTCGCGATCTGATCCTGGCGAGCAAGAAAGCGCCGGAGGCCGGTGGCGTGCCCCGCGGGTATGCCCTCATCGTGGGGGTCGGCGCTTACCGGAATCTCGACCAGTCCAAGCAGCTGCGGTTCGCCGAAAGCGACGCCGACGCCATCTACCGGGTCCTCATCAACCACGAGGGCGGCGCCTTTGCCGCCGAGAACGTCCACCTCCTCAAGGGCGCGGACGCCACGCTCGCCAACATCCGCCGCGAAGTCGAGGAGTGGTTGCCGTCGGTCGCCAGGCCCGCGGATCGCGTGGTGGTCTATTTCGCCGGCCACGGGTTCGTGCACCAGGGCACCGGCTATCTGGCCCCCTGGGACGTCAACCTCGACGATCTCGCTGGCACCGCCTACCCGATGTCGCGACTGGGCGATGTCCTGGCCAATCACGTAAACGCGGGATGGAAGGTGCTGTTCACCGACGCCTGCCACTCCGGCAAGATCAACACGGAGACCACCAACGAGAATCTGGAAGCCCAGTTCAACGCGCTGCCTCGCAGCTTTCTCACGCTGACGGCAACAACCGAGCAGGAGCAGAGCTTCGAGGATCCGGAGCTGTCCACGGGATTCGGGTTCTTCACGTATTTCCTCGTACAGGCGTTTCAGGGGTACGCCGACACCGACCCGTGCGACGGGCGAATCACGGCGGACGAGCTCGTGCAGTTCGTGCGGTCGAACGTCCGGCGCTACGCGAGAGAGCGCCGGGTGTCGCAGACGCCGACGGCGCGCGGCGACTACGAGCCCGAGATGCTGCTTGGCGTCGGGCGCGGCTGCCTCGAAGGCGGCTCCAAGACGCCTTCCACGCTGGGCACGGCCATCGTCGAGACCAACCTGGACGATGTGGACCTCTATATCGATGGGAAGCTGATCGGGAGGATTTCAAGGGGCAAGCCGCTGGTGGTTCCCAGTTTGCCCGCCGGGCTTCACGAGTTCCGGGGCGCGCGAGAGGGGTACGAGCCGGATCGACAGGACGTGATGATTGCTCCGGGCCAGCAGACGTCGGTGAGCCTGCGGATACGGTACGTGAGGCAACCCAAGAAGCCGGGTGTCGACCTCAACGATCAAGGCGAGCGGCTGCTCTTTTCGCGGCGTTCGTCGATGAGCCTGATGAACCTCGTGCCCGCCGAGCGCCGGCAGAGCGAGGCGGATCTGCGCCGTGCGGCTGAGCTATTCGAGCGTGCGCTCAAGGCGGACCCGTCGTTTGCCCTTCCGGCCTATCACCTGGGCCAGGTGCATCATCTGCTGCTCGAATACGACCTGGCGGTACAGCAGTACCGCCGCGCGATGGCCATCGATCCAACGCATCTCGAGTCTCGCGTGCAATGTGCCGCGGCGCTCATCGAGCGCGGCGACCCGGACGAGGCGATCCGCCTGCTCACCGATGCCCTTCGCCTGGACTCCGCCAACGACGAGGCGCACGCGATGATGGCACGCGCGTACTGGGACAAGGGGGCGTGGACTCAGGCGATTGCCGCCGCGAACCAGGCGATCAGCATCCGTCCGTCGAACGCCCAGGCGCATCTCTGGAAGGCTGATGCGCTCAGGCAGCTCGCCGCCGTGGAGCCAGACGAGGCAAGACGTGCGACCTTCCATGCGACCTCGCGCGAAGACTATCGGGCTTTCATCGACTTGACGAATTTTTCTACCGGTGTCGGCTCTCGTCTGGCGTTTCACTTCATCGGCCTCGGCCTCGGCCGTCGCGCGCACGCGGACCGCCAAGGCGCGTACGACAGCCTGCGGAGCGCCGGGTTCCTCGGCCTGTGCCTGACCGAACAGAAGGTGGGCAACCCGCGGCGGGCTCGCGAGTACTGCCGGCGGGGGCTCGGGTACGCACCGCAGGATCCCATCGCTCATTTCCTCCTCGGCAACGTGAACCGCGATCTCTTCAACGCGCGCCAGTCGTGCGACGACCTCAGGGCGGCGAAGACCAGCTACGCCAGGATGCTCGCGATCAATCCGCACCTCGAAGAGTCGAACAACGCCCGCAACTACATTGGCCAGATCGACCTCATCCTGCCGCAGGCGGGGTGCGGCTCTCGGTAGGGCCCGGCAGAGGCCTCCTCATGCGTCGCTCCAACCGGTCTGTGGGCTGGAACACTGGGGCTGGCCCCGTCACGCGACCGGTGAGGACGCGGTGAAGGTGAACATCATCCAGCAGACGGCTGGGGTGGCGCCCTGGTCGAGGGGCGCGACCCCAAAGCGATTTGCCGGTGGCGGGCGCGCTGGCACGCTCAGGTAGGCGCGTGAGTCAGGTGCCGGTGACACGTGCGGGCACAGCCCGCGAGAACGGCCGCGAGAACGGCAAGGTTGCGCAGAGGAGGACTGACGTGAGTCGAGTGAACAGCCGGATGAGCGCCGCACTCATGGCGGGGGCGCTGATCGGCGCCGGAACCGCCATGGCGCAGCCGCCGCAGGTCATCAGCCTGGCGCAAGCCGTAGACGAGGCGCTCGTCAGCAACGATCGGCTCGTCGACCACTCGGACGTGGAAACGCAGGCGAGCCTTGCCGTGCAGCTTGCGCGCAACGCGTTCAGGCCGAAGATCACACCGAACATCCTGGGGTCGTTCGGGCAGACGGACATCAGCCGCCAGACCTACCGCGTGGACGTGACCGAGCGGCTGACGACCGGGACGGAGCTGCGGCTCGGTGTGGGCACTGTCTCGGAACAGATTCCTGGCGTGGCGGGACAGTCGAGCCGTGACCTGCATTTCTACGACGCAGACACGACCCTCACCGTGAGCCAGCCGTTGCTTCGAGGATTCGGTCGCGCGGTCACCCGCCGGCCTCTGACGTCAGCCGAGTTGCGTCAGGCCGATGCCGGGCGCGGCCGCACGCTCACCGAGCAACAGGTGGCCCTCGACGTCGCCGCCTCCTATTTCCGCGTCGTGACGCAGCAGTCGTTCATTCAAGCCGCCCGGCAGAGCCTGGATCGTGCCAGGCGTCTGCGTGACGCCTCGGAGGCCAAGCTCGACGCGGGCCTCGTCTCGCAGCTCGACGTGCTGCGTGCGCAGCAGCTCGTCGCGCAGTCCGAGCTGCAGTTGTTCGATGCCTACGCCGCGCACGACGACGCCCGTGACGAGCTGGCGTTCCTGATGGGCCGCAAGTCGGGGGAGCCCTTCGGGGTGCACCGGGAAACGCCGCGGGCCGATGAGGCTCCCATCGATATCGACGCCGCGATCGCGCTGGCGCTCGCCAACCGGCTGGATCTCAAGCGGCTGGTCGACGAGCGTGCCGATGCGGATGCGCAGGTGCGCTTCTCGCGCAACCAGCTCCTGCCCCAGGTGGACGTGAACTTCTCGCTGACACGTCGCACGACCTCGCCCACGCTGGGGGGCAGCTTCGGCGTCGGCGGATTCCGCTACGCGACGTTTTTCACGATCGGCATGCCGGTGGACCGCACGCCGCAGCAGATCGAATACCAGCGCGCCGTCCTCGACCGCGATCGACGCGAGCGGCAGCTCGCCACGCTCGAGCGGCGAATCGCCGACGAGGTGAGGCGGGCCATCAGGGAGCGCGATCGATTCGCCCGGCTCGTGATCGCCGCCGAGACACGAGTGGCCATCGGCCGCCAGGAGGTGGAGGTGGCCCAGCTCCGGTACGAGCGCGGCCTGTCGAACAACCTCGATGTCGTCGCGGCCGAAGGCGGCCTCCTCGCGGCCGAGAATCAGCGGCTCCTGGCGCTGGCAGAATCGATGATCGCGCGCCTTCGACTCCGGGCGCTCCTCGGCGTGTTCAACCCACGGACCGATATCGACCTGCGCGTCCCGGGCGCCTCTTCGCCGACGCCGTCACAGCCGTGAGCCCGTGTATCATCGGCCATCAGGCGAGGCAGAGAATGCCCAACCCGACTCACTCTTCCTCAGCGGGCTTCAACGGGCGCGCGTGGCGTCGTCCGGCGCGCAACGTGCCGATCGTCGCCGCGTTGCTGGCTCTCTCCGTCGCTGGAGCCGGCCTCTGCGCTTGGCCCATCGCCGACGCCCAGCCAGGTGCCGGAGCCTTGCGGATCGTCGTCCTCGCGGGTGAGGACTCGGTGAACATCATCCAGCAGAAAACGGCGGTGGCGCCGCTCGTCGAGGTGCGCGACCGGAACGACCTCCCGGTGGCGGGCGCGCTGGTGACCTTCGCCATCGACGGTGGCAAGGCGGCGGCGTTTGCGGGCGGCGCGCCAACGATCACCGTGTCCACCAACGCGGCGGGGCAGGCCGTCGCCGCAGGCCTGCGCCCGCTGGTCAGCGGGGTGGTGCAGATCAACGTGCAGGCGGAGTTTCAGGGCCTGGTGGCCAAGGCCGCCATCGCCCAGACCAACGTGATGACGACGGCGCAGGCGGCGGCGTTGGGCGCCACCGCCGGACAGGGGTCGGGAACCTCGACCGGCGCCACGGCAGCGGGTGGGGGCGCGGGAGGCGGGGGCGGCGGCCTGTCGGCGACGACCATCGGCCTCGTCGGCGGTGCGATTGGCGGCGGCGTGCTGGCCGCGACCCAGGCCGCCGGCGCGGAGGACACCGCGACGAGTACCACCGGCAACACCCCGCAGCCCACACGCTACAGCGGGCCGCTCTCTGGATCTGAGGATCTGGTGTTCGGCGGCGTCTTCTGCCGTACCGAAGCCATGACCGGTACCTTGAACATGGATCTCAGGAGCCACGCGGATGGCACCGTCAGTGGCGACGCCACGATTATGGATGGGACGATTGTCAGAACGGCGGTGTCGCCCGGTTGCGCGGTCTTTTTTCCGGTCGGCTCTACCGACCGCTTTGGGATGCAGTCGACGCCGGTGACGGGAACCGCCGGGAACCTGGCGTTCATGAGAGCACAAACGAACCAGGTTCCCCCGGGTCCCGCGGACCCCCAGGGTAACACCAACACACACGAGTACACGTTTACCGGCGCGCTGAATGCGAATGTCATCAGCGGATCGGTGTTCCATAGGCGGATTGTCGGCGGTGTCGTGGCCGGCACGCACACCTTCGCGGTCACGCTCAGGTAGAGAACAGGTGCTCAGGCGCGTCAGGTCCGCAGGAGCGGCAGGTGCGGGGGTGGCAAGGAGCCCGGCAGAGGGAGAGAATCGTGCGCGTGAAACGGACCGTCCTTGGAAGCGTCTTCGCCCTGGTTGCGGCCGTCGCCGTCGCGGCGCAGCAGGGCCCGGGCCTGCGCATCGTCGTGCTGGCGGGCGAGGATGCGGTGAACATCATCCAGCAGAAGACCGCCGTGCCGCCGCTGGTCGAGGTGCGCGACCGGAACGACCTGCCCGTGGTCGGCGCCGTCGTGCGCTTCTCGATTGACGGCGGCAAAGCGGCGGCCTTCGCCGGCGGCGCGCCGACGCTGACCGTGTCGACCAACGCGGCCGGCCAGGCGGTGGCGACCGGCCTGCGGCCGCTGGTGAGCGGCGCGCTGCAGATCCAGATGCAGGCCGAGTTCCAGGGGCTGGTGGCACAGGCGGCCATTACGCAAACCAACGTGATGACCGCCGCGCAGGCGGCGGCGCTGGGAGCGACCGCGGCCGAGACCGGGGGCGCGACTGGCGGGGGAACGGGCGGCGCAGCCGGCGGCACGAGCGGAGCGTCAGGCGGCACCAGTGGTGCGGCCGGAGCCGGCGGGGCCGCGGGTGGCGGCGGGTTGTCGGCCACGACGATCGGCATCATCGGCGGCGCGGTCGGCGGGGGCGTGTTCGCCGCCCGGCAGTTTCTTGGGGAAGGGCCGACGCAGCGCTACTCAGGGCCGTTTGCCTTCGACTGGGTGGTTGGATGCCTGGTGGAGCGCATGAGCGGGACGCTCACCGTCGAATTCGAGGGATCCTCCGATGCTCCAGAGACCCCGGTGTCCGCCGGGAAACTCAGTCTGCAGAACGGCACGGGCACGGTGGTCTCGCGTCCGCCAGGCTGCGGCGTTTTAGGGTCGAGCGCATGGGGTATGAACGACGCCCCAGTGACCGGGACGTTGAGCAGCTTGGAATCCCGCTCACAGGACACGGTGCAGTCGCTGATCGCCGGCGCGACGATGAATCGCTCCTTCGACTTTCGTGGGGGGCTGAGCGGCGGTTCGATCACCGGCACGTTTGGGATGGCGTGGCAGCTATCGATCCCTGGACCGGCGAGCCAATCCAGCGGGTCAGGCTCCGTCACGCTGACGCGCGTTCAGTAGGTCGGACCGTCAAAATTCAGCCGCGGAAGGCGCGATGAGCGTGACGAGCACGGTGAATGGAACCGGACCATGACATGCGCGGGAGGCTTGGGCGGGTGATCCGAATCCGATCCTGGAAGAGCGCCGCGCTCGCGGCCGCCGTCGTCTGCGCCATGTTGGCGGGGGTTATTGAGTTCTGGCGTGGGCCGGACGGCGACCCGTCGCTTGTCGCCACCGTCGAACGGGGAGACCTCACCGCCACGCTGGTCGCCGGGGGCACGTTGCGGCCCGTCCGGTCACGAACGTATCGCTCGCCTGTCATCGGGCGGGAGCTCGAGATCCTCGCGCTGGCGGCGGAAGGTACCCACGTCGACGCCGGTGCCCTGCTCGTGCGCCTGGATACGACGGACCTCGAACGCGACCGCGACCGCGTGCGGCAGGAGCTCGGTCAGGCGCAGCTCGATCTGCAGGTCGCGGAGGGCGAATGGGACGAGGCCCGTGCCGAGATCCAGTCGGTCACCGACGGGGAGGGCGCGCTCACCGTCGAGGAAGCACGCGCGCGGCTTCAAAGCACGGTCAAGAAGCGCGACCGTCTGCGCGAGGAATACAACCAGCTCGAGCCGCTGCTCGCACGCGGTTTCATGACACGCGAGGAGCTGGCACGGACGGCGGAACAGCTCGAGCAGGCGGAAGAGGACGCGATCCTCGCCAAACGACGGGCGAGCGTCGTGACCGACCTCGCGCACCCGCGCGAGCAACGGCGCGCCGCCGCGCAGCTGGCGCAAAAGCAGGCACAGCTCGGCCACGCGCGCACCCGCGTCCAGGACGCGAACACCCGGCTCAGGCTCGTCTCCGAGCTCCTCGAGGCCTGCACCATCCGCTCGGTGGGCCCCGGACTCGTCGTCTACGAAGAACTGCTCGCGGCCAATCCGCGCCGCAAGGTGCGCGTGGGCGATCGCGTGCTCGCCTCGCAAGGCCTCGTCACCATTCCGGAGGTGACCCGGATGCTGGTCGAGGCGTCGGTGAGCGAAGCCGATGTACACCGAGTGAAGCCCGGGCAGCCGGCGGTGGTTCGCGTCGAGGCGTTTCCAGACCTGCGGCTCGCCGGCGCCGTCAGCCGTGTGGGCACGCTCGCCAGCTCGTCGGTCGCCCGACCCTTCGAGGAGAAACGCTTCGACCTGGTCATCGAGCTCGACCCCTCGACCGCCGATCTGAGGCCGGAGATGACGGCACGGGCCGACGTCGTACTCGGGACTCGACCGGACGTGCTGCTCGTCCCGGTCACCGCCGTCTTCGAGCGTGCGGGCACATTCGTGACCTACGTGGTCGGCGCGCGAGGCCTCGAGTCACGCGTCGTGCAGCTCGGCGCATCGAACGACCGAATGGTCGAGGTCGTCGCGGGCCTGTCGGAGCACGATCGCGTCTCGCTCGTCGAGCCGGCGGCCGGATCGGACACGGTCGCGGCGCCTCCCACACCCGCCTCGCCGGTTCGCTCTCCGACGGCCGAACATGCGTCTCCACCACGCTGAGCTTGGCGAGTTCCTTCGCATCGCCCTCGAGGCGTTGTCTCGCTACCGCCTGCGCACCGCACTCAGTGTGCTTGGCGTCGTGCTCGGCGTCGCCGCGGTGATCGCGATGATGTCGGTCAGCGAGGGCGCCAGGCGCGAAGCGCTCGCGCAAGTCGAATCCCTGGGGCTCGACAACCTGGTGGTGCGCAGTGGCCCCGGTCTGGACGCCACGGGCGTCCTTAGGCTCGGACTCACCGCCATCGACGCGGACCGGGTGACCGCGATCGTGCCGTCCGTCGAAGCGACCTCGCCGGTGGTGGTGCGCCATGTTCGCGTGCGCCGCGGTGGACGTGTGCAGAACGCGCAGGCCCTGGGCGTGCGCGCGTCGTACCAGTCGATTCTTGACTTGGCGGCGGCTCGCGGGCGCCTCCTCGCCCCGACGGACGACCGGGCGTCCGCCCGCGTCTGCGTGCTCGGCGACCGCCTCGCTCTTCAGATCTTTGGATTCGCCGACCCCATTGGCGAGCAGGTCCTCGTCGGCGGCGATTACTTCCAGGTGGTTGGCGTGCTCCGCACGCACGGCGCCGGGGCGCGTGACGGCGGCATCGTCGCCTGGCGCGACCTCAATCTCGCGCTGCTGGTCCCGTTGCGCGCCTTGACCGGCCGCACGGTCGAGTTCACACCGCATCAGCCGGTGGACGAGATCTGGCTGCGGCTCGAGGCGGGCTCCCCGATCGAAGCCCTGGCGGGCGTGGTGCAACAGACGCTGCAGCGGACGCACTCCCGCGATCAGTTCGCGATCGTCGTGCCGCGTGCGCTGCTGGCCGAGCGGTATCGCGTGCAGCGCACCTTCAGCGTCGTGGTCGGCAGCATCGCGGTCCTGGCCCTCGTCATCGGCGGCATCGGCATCATGAACATCATGCTCACGTCGGTCGTCGAGCGCACGCGCGAAATCGGCGTCCGCCGGACGGCCGGCGCCACGGCGCGGGCGATTACGATGCAGTTTCTCATCGAAACGCTGATGATGACGGTGGGCGGCGGCGCGTTGGGGATTCTGCTGGGCGCGGTCACCGCGGTCGGCATCTCCTGGTACGCCGGCTGGGCGACGCTCGTCTCACCCGCGTCGGTCGCCCTGGGATTCGCGGTATCGCTGGCCGTGGGGTTGATCTTCGGCTGGTATCCCGCGGTGCAGGCGGCCGCGCTGCAGCCGGTGGACGCGATGCGCCACGAGTGAGCCGGGCGCGCGGGCACGCTCGTGCGCGCCGAAGTCGTTGAGAAGCAGGCCGCGAGGCCCGAGCGGGCGCAGCCCACCTGGGAGCCTTGACGCCCCCGGATGTTGACAAGATGAGTCAAGTTTCTCCGTCAAGGCGACTGCCCCGCCGGCGGCGGGGCAAGACAACATGATGGCCAACGAGGCCCTGGTTCCGTCACATGCTTGACGGTCTGAGGCAGGGCCTCGTTGGCCTATAATGCCCCGGTGCCTCTCAGCCCAGGCGCCCGACTCGGCCCCTACGAGATCGCCGCTCCGCTCGGGGCAAGCGGCAAGGGCGAAGTCTACAAGGCCACCGACACACGCCTCAGCCGCAGCGTGGCCATCAAGGTCCTGCCCGCGTCGCTGGCCGAGGATGCCGCCATGAAGGCGCGCTTCGATCGCGAAGCGCGCGCCGTCGCTGCGCTCTCCCATCCCAACATCTGCACGCTGCACGACATCGGGCGCGAGGAGGTCCGGGGAAGTTCCGGGGAGGCTCCGGAAGGTTCCGCCGCCGTCGACTTCCTCGTCATGGAGTTCCTCGAGGGTCGGACCCTGGCCCGGCGGCTCGAGACGGGCGCGCTGCCGCTCGACGAGGCGCTCGCGATCACCATCGCCGTCGCCGACGCGCTCGACAACGCGCACCGCGCCGGCATCGTCCATCGCGATCTCAAACCCTCGAACGTGATGCTCACGCCGGGCGGCCCCAAGCTGCTCGACTTCGGGCTGGCGACGCTCGGGGCCCCTTCGCGTCCGGGCTCATCGGGATCCGGCCGCGCAAGAGCCGCCGGCGAGACGCAGGCGGACCTTGCCCGCCGTGGCTTGGACTCGGACCGGGCGAAGGCGGACCTGTCTCGCCGAAGCTCCTCACCCGGCGATCGAGCAAAGGCGGACATTACGGGCCAGGCCGTCATCGTCGGCACGCTGCAGTACATGGCGCCCGAGCAGGTGAACGGATCCGAGCCCGACGCGCGCAGCGACATCTTCGCGCTGGGCGCCATGCTCTACGAGATGGTGACGGGCCAGAAGGCGTTCGAGGGCAAGAACCGCGCGCTGCTGATTGCCGCCATCGCGACGCTCGAGCTCGATCCGCTCTCGAAGTCGCGCCGCGGGGTGTCGCCGGCGCTCGATCACGCGGCCAAACGCTGCCTCGAGAAGGATCCTGACGACCGCTGGCAGACCGCACACGATCTGGCGCTGCAGTTGCGATGGATTGTCGAGCGCGGGGCCTCGGGCGCGCGGCCCGCGACCGCGCGCGGCGTGGACCGCCGCGCCGCCTGGGCCGTGGCCGCGGCCCTGGTCCTCGCGGCCGCGGCGTCGGTGCCCGCCATGCGGTACTGGCAGGCGTCGGTGGATGCGGAAGCGTTCCAGATGCGCGTCCCCGTCGCAGGCTTGAGCGACGCCGACATCGCCATCTCGCCCGACGGAGAGAACATCGCGCTCGTCGCGCGCCCCAACACGCAGGAACCATCGGCGCTCCACATCCGCCCGGTCGGCGACGTCGTCTTTCGCAAGCTCGCCGGGACCGACGATGCGGTGTTGCCGTTCTGGTCGCCGGACAGCCGATCGGTGGCGTTCCATGCGGGCGGGCGGCTGAAGCGCGTGGACGCGTCGGGCGGCGCCCCCAAGGACATCGGCGAGGCGCCGGGGTTCGCCGGCGGCACGTGGAACCGCGAAGGCACGATTCTCTTCGGATCGGCCCAGGGCGTGTTCCGCGTCTCGGCCGAAGGCGGCAAGCCCGAAGCGATCACGACGGTCGAAAAGCCGGAGTCCGGTCACTACTGGCCATCGTTTCTGCCCGACGGACGTCGTTACACCTACCTGGCGTGGTCGGCCGACGCCAGCCGCGCCGTGTTCGTGGGGACGCTCGGCTCCAGCGAGAAGGCGAAGCTGATGACGGCAGATTCGAACGCCGTCTACGCTCATTCGACAGGCTCGGGGCGAGCCCCGGGCTATCTCGTCTTTCATCGCGAGGCCACGCTCTTCGCGCAGCCCTTCGACCCGTCCACCGCGGCGCTGACCGGCCAGCCCGTGCAGATCGCCGGTCAACTGGCGTTCAGCGGCGCGACCGGACGCGGACACTTCGACGTGTCGCAGAACGGCGTCCTGCTCTACGTGCAGACGGGTGGGGCCACCGCAGGTGCATCCAACCGGTCGCAGAGTGCTAATCCGAACGTGGTCTTCGGCTGGAGGGACCGTGCCGGAAAAAACCTGGGACCGGCGGGGGAACAGGGCGCCTACGGCGACATGGACCTGTCGCTCGACGGGAAGTTCATCGCGATCACGCGGCAGGATGCCGCCGGATCGGACATCTGGGTCATCGACTGGGAACGCGCCGGCGTGCCCACGCGATTGACGCTCGACCCTTCCGACGACATCAACCCGGTGTGGTCGCCGGCGGGCGATCGCGTGGCCTTCACGACCTACCGGAAGGGCAACGCCGACATCTACGTGAAGAATGCCAACAGCGTCGGGCCGGAAACCGCGATCCTCGAGTCGGCGAGCGACGAGCTCGTGGAGGACTGGTCCAAGGACGGGAAGTACCTCGCCTACAAGCTGGGCGTCGACGCGTTCGAGGACCTGTACGTGCTGCCGCTGACCGGCGACGACACGAAACCGATCCCGATCGTCACCGGGCCGTTCCGTAAGGACGAGCCGCAATTCTCCTACGACGGCAAGTGGATCGCCTACGCGTCGAACGAATCGGGCGGGACCTTCGAAGTGTACGTGATCTCGTTTCCCGCGCTCGATCAGAAGCTGCGCGTGTCCGCCATCGGCGGCGGTGGCCAGCCGCGTTGGAGAAGGGACGGCCGGGAGCTGTACTACAAGGCGCCGAACGGCGAGGTGATGGCGGTGGAGCTGAAACCCGGGCCACGGCTCGAGGCGGGCATTCCGCGAGGGCTCTTCGCATCGTTGGGCGCCCAATCGTCGGTCGACCCCGCGCGACACCAGATGAGCGTGACGCCAGATGGTCAGCGCTTTCTGGTCCGCTATCCCAACAACCTCGCCGGCGGTCCATTGGCTGGAGGCATGACCGTCGTCGGATACAGTGCGCAAGACCTGACGGCACGTGGAGGCGTGCCAGCCACGCTGGGACCGAATCCGCAGTCGGTCGTGTCGAGCGGGTTGACGGTGGTCAGGAACTGGCCGCGTGTGAGCGACGCCCAGGCACGCGAGTAGGCGTTTCACCATGCCGATGGCCGAAGGAACACGGTTCGGACCCTACGAGGTCGAAGGCGCGCTCGGGGCAGGCCCCTCGACACGTGAGGTGACCACGTGAGTCTCGCACCAGGAACACGGCTCGGACCCTACGAGGTCGAAGGCGCGCTCGGGGCAGGCGGGATGGACATCTGAGTTGGGCCGTCAAGCGAAATGTTTCGCGAGCGCCGACCCGCGGCGGCGCAGCGCCGCCATGTAGACCTCCTCGTTGTAGGGACGACGTTCTTTCCAACAACGAAAGAGAATC
>JBQTIE010000081.1:0-11096 GCA_052389315.1 Acidobacteriota bacterium | reverse complement strand
TTCGGCGGGTCGCTGCCGTCGGACGAAACCACCCTGCGCTCGTTCAAGGGCATCGGACGCTACACGGCTGGCGCCATCCGCAGCTTCGCCTTTCGCGAGCGCGCCGCGATTCTCGATACCAACGTCGCCCGCGTGCTGCTCCGGGTCTTCATCGGCGGCGGCGACGTCAAGCAGCACGCCATGCAGGGCCGGCTCTGGCAGCTCTCCTCAGCCCTCGTCCCCAGGCGTCACGTCTTCGACTTCAATCAGGCCCTGATGGATTTCGGGGCGATGGTCTGCACCGCACGCAAGCCGAAATGCCTCGTCTGTCCGATGCGGGCTGTCTGCCGCGCGTTCCCCTGGAATCCTGAACGCGAGGCAAGAGGCACCCGCGCCGCGCCTGCGAGGAAACCACATCGGACGAGCGCGCAGGCGGCCAAGCTCACCACAGTCTGAGACCCTCGTCAGCGCGTGAGCTCGGCGACGAGCGCGGCGTCGGCCTCTGGAAACGCCAACTCGCGCAGCCGTTCGCGGGGCACCCACTGCATCTGCTGGCCCAGCATCGCCTTGGGCTCGCCCTCGAAGCCGCAGCGGTAGAAGTGCAGCTCGACCACGCGTTCGGCATACCGGTGAGTGACGCTCATCATGCGCTCACCGATCTCGCCGACGATGTCCAGCTCCTCGTGGAGCTCGCGGCGAAGCGCCTCGGCATGAGTTTCGGTGGGGTGGCACTTCCCTCCGGGAAACTCCCAGTGCCCGGCGAGGTGGCTTCCCGGCGGACGCACGGTGAGGAGGAACCGGTCGTGGCGCTCGATGATGGCCACCACGACGACAACCGGCGCTGACATGACAGGCGAGTCTAACGAAAAAAAGGCCTTCCGCGTGGAAGGCCCCTTGTTTGCTCACCGCGGTTTCGCAACAACAGGACATACGCCTGAAGCGGCGAACCGCACGAGCGCGTCGCGGTTACCGACGGCTCGGCACGCGATTCAGCGTGACCGTGAACTCACCCTTGTTGTCAGACACCTCGTCGTCGTTCACGCCGAGCCAGAGCTGCCCGTCCGCAGGCATCGTCACCGGCGTCTGCACGTCGCCGATGGGGATGGTAGACCCACCGACTCGGGCAATGAGGGCGCCGGCGAAATTCTGAGGCAGCGGCGAGCCGGTCGCGTAGCGCTGGCGCAGCGAACCCGCGGCGTGCGCCAGATCACCGGCGTCGTCCGACAGCTGGATCTTGCCGGTGACGTTGAAGAGCACCCGGTCGCCCTTGCGAACCGTCAGGTTCGTCGGCACCCAGGCGGTATTGGCGGGAACCCGGACCGCACCAGGAGGCAGCTCGCCGCCGGCGGTGTAGCCAGGCTCAGCGGGCGCGGTGGTGGCCGCCGCCGGCGCCGGGAAGTTGCCGAAGTAGATGCGCGACACGTCGTCGAGCGTCACCCGCCTGTCTTCGCCGTTGCCCGCCCTGAAGAGCAGCAAGTGGGCCTCTCCGGGGGCCGCCGTTGCCTCACCACCGCGAATGTCGACAAATCGTCCTTTGAGACTCGAACCGTCCCGCAGCAGCACGAGGTGGTCCGCATTGCGCGCCACCGACAGCTCGGTTTCCGGCAGTCCAGACGCCCCACCGGCGAGATCGATCAGCGCGACCGTGTCCAGAGGGAGCTTTCGCTGGTCGTCCAAGCTGACCCGAACGTACACCACGCCGTTCTCGACGTCTTCAAGCGTGCCCGCGACGCGATCCCCGTTGCGAAGCAGGACGGTCGCACGATGCTCGTCCTGCGCCCACGCGGGGGTGAAAAAGACGAGCGCGGCACTTGGAATAAGTGCAATTGGAACTAGTAGAGAGAATGTTCGTTGCATGAAGCTCTTATGAGCAAGACGGGTGCCAGAAATGTCGTCGAGTCAGGCCTGAAATGGGTCTAAGAACGCTGGTGTGGACTCTGGGGGCGGCGGGACCGCTGGAAACTCACAGGCGTGGCGGAGTATTCCACGTATGCCTCGTGCCCCGCGCCGCCGGTCACCGCGGGGCGTTTGGACCAATCGGCACCGGCTGCGTCCACGCCATACGCCCGTTGGATTCGACGATCCGCGCGCGAACGTAGCCTTCGTCGCCGCGGAGGCGATAGACCGCGGGCAGCCTGGCCTGTTCGTCGATCACGCGTCCCCCGGGACCGATGAACTGCACGCGATACCGGCTCCACGCATCGGCGCGCACGTCGATGCGGATCGCCTCGGCGGACACGTCGTAGTTCGAGAGCTCGATGCCCGTCGTCGCATAGAAATCACCGCGCTCGAGCGCGTCGAGCAGCAGGCGCCCGTCGAGCCGATCGGCACGTACCATGACCCAGCCCGTTCCGGGCAGCGGGACCGTGACATCTCCCGGTCGCTTGAAATAATGCGCGTCGTCTACCGCGAGACCGTACATCAGGCGCCCCGCGGTCAAGACGGTGTCCCACATCTCTTCGAGCCCCGGCGCGCCGCCGCCGCCGAGATTGTTGACTCGCGGATGGCCGTTGAAGATCTCGAACAGCCTGGTGCGCTCGAGTTGCCGTAGCTCCTCTGCGGTGATGGCCCATTCGTAGTTCGGGTGATTGACGTGCGGCACACCGCGGGCGGCGCGAATCCCGTCAACGCTGCCCTGGAGCATCGCGAGCACGCCACCCGGCCCGGGCGGCTGGACGAGCGACTGCACGGCCAGACCGTTGACGTGGATGGGCTTGTCGCCCGAACGGCTCGTGACCTCTTCACCCTGGATCACGAGGAACTGATCGGCGGCGCCGTGCACAGCGTTGAGGCCCTCGACGTGGGTCAGGTAGTTGTGATCCGTCAGTACCAAGAACTGGTAGCGGTGCTCGCGGTACCACCGGACGACTTCGTCCGGCGTGCTGTCGCCGTCGCTGTTGAGCGTGTGCGCGTGCGTATTCCCCTTGAACCATCGCGCAGCGGCCACACCCGCGGGGCGTGTGGCTTGGGTCACCTGTATCGGCTGAGTCGCCTGCGTCGTCGCGGCTGCGAGGGCGGCGCCCAGCAACGTCACAACGAGGATCAGGCGCGCGTGGAACGGGCTCATGGCGTCCTCTTCGGTGATCGACCTGTGACTCAGGCGCCGACGAACGGCACGCTCGAGACCGTGGCGTCGACCTCGCCGTGTGGTGTTCGCACCTTCAACGACGTCCCGGGTTCTATGAACTCACGCATGACATATCCGAGCCCGATGCCTGCATCGAGGCTGGGCGACCAGACGGCACTGGTGATTCGCCCGATCTCCCGCTCGCCCGCCACGATCGCCGCGCCCGGATCCGGGACGTCGCCGGACCCGAGCGTGAGCCCCACCAGCTTGCGCGCGACACGACCTCCCCCTCGGTGAAGGACGCGCACGATCACTTCCTGGCCGACATAGCAGCCTTTCGTGAACGATATCGCCCGGTCTTCCAATCCAGCTTCGAGCGGAATGGTCTGCTCGTTCATGTCCACGAGAAACGCGGGCCGTCCCGCCTCCACCCGGACGACGTCGAGCGTGGCGAGGTTCGTTTCGAGCGCGCCCGCCTCGATCAGGTGTGTCACAAGTCGCTCGGCCTCACCCACCGCGCACACGAAGGTGACACCGGGGACGCCAAACGGTGAATCAGCAACGATGGCCTCGACGCCGTCGTTGAACCGCTCACGCACCTTGGCGCCGACGGTCGGGGCCTCCGGGCCGTGCACGTCCACCATCGTCAGCCGTTGCGACGCGTCTTCCAGTTGGGTGTCCTCGGAGAAGATCAGCGCGTCGAACCTGGCAGCTAGCGCGGCCGCCAGGGAGGCCGGGACGTCCAGGAGCATGCGGTCGTCGAGGGCCATCACGCGAAGGTCGGAGATCATCCGTCCTTGCGGGGTCAGGCAGGCTGCGTCGAGAGCCGAACCGGGCGGCATCGCGGCCACGTCGTTGGTGACGAGCCCTTGCAGCCACTGGGCGCGGTCGGAACCCGACACCACGAGGAGGCCACGGTCCGCGCGGCGCACCACGGCCGCTCCGGCGCGCAGGGCGCGGTAGCCGTCGAGGGCAAACACGGGTAAGCTGGAAGATTGGCGATGCAGTACTTTCATTCTATTCGGCTTCGGGCGGGGCTCGCCCTCCTCGGTGCACTCGCCGCGAGCGCGCCGCTGCCGGCGCAGGCCCCGGCGCCGACCGGCGCGACCCTGCCGTACATGGTCTTTCTCCGGTCACGTCCGATCGGGCAGGAAACGGTGACGATCAGTCGTCAGTCGGACGGGTGGAAGCTGCGGGGCACCAACCGCCTCGGTCCCCCGCTCGACGTCACGACGCGCGTCGCGGAAATCGACTACGACCCGGCGTGGCGGCCAACGCGGATGCTCCTCGACGGCATCGTGCGTGGGCAGGAAATGTCGATCAAGACGGCCTTTGCCGAAGGACAGGCGTCGAGCGAAATCTCGATCGCCGGCACGACCAACTCCAAAGTCGATGCCGTGGCAGCCGACACCGTGGTCCTGCCGAACGCGTTTCTTGGTTCATACGCGGCGCTGGCGCGGCAGCTCGTCGGGGAGACGTCCGGCAAGACATTCCATGCCTACATTGCCCCGCAAGGCGAAGTGCCGATGCGGGTGGACGGTGTGTTCGAGGAGCGCATTGAAACGCCTTGCACCACCATTGAAGCCCGGCGCTTCGCGCTCGTCGTCACCAACCCGCCGCCGGCGGGCGACCTGCACCTCAACGTGTGGATCGACGCGGGCGGCGCGCTTCTTCGCTTCAGTGTCCCGGCGCAGATGCTGGAGGTCGCACGCGAAGACATCGCCTCGGCGGCGGCGCGCACGACCGCCTTCTCCGTGCCTGGCGACGAAACGGTGCGCATTCCCGCGGCGGGGTTCGGCCTGGCCGGCAGCCTTGCCAAGCCGGCCAACGCCACCGGCCGGCTGCCCGCGTTGATTCTCGTCGGCGGGTCGGGTCCAACTGACCGCGACGGCCTCGTGGCCGGGATTCCCATCCTCGGCCAGTTGGCCGCGCACCTGGTGGAGGCCGGCTTCCTGGTCGTGCGCTACGACAAGCGGGGCGTCGGGCAGAGCGGCGGACGGATCGAGACGGCCACGCTCAACGACTATGCAGACGACGTCCGCGCGGTGTTCAAGTGGCTCGAGAGCAGAAGGGACGTGGACAAGCGCCGGATCGGCGTCGTCGGCCACAGCGAGGGCGCCTGGGTGGCCATGCAGGTCGCCAGGAGAGAAAAGCGCGTGGCGGCTCTCGCGTTGCTGGCTGGATCGTCAGTCACCGGCGGCGAACTCATCCTCGAGCAGCAGGGACATCTGCTCGCGCGGATCCAGGCGCCGAACGCCGATCGGCAGGCGAAGGTCGCCTTGCAGAAGCGAATCAACGATGCAGCACTGACCGGCGCGGGATGGGACGGCATCCCGGACGAGTTACGACGCGCGGCGGACACGCCGTGGTTTCAAAGCTTCCTCGCGTTCGACCCGGCGCGCGTGATGCGCGACGTCCGACAGCCCGTGCTCATCGTGCAGGGCGCGCTCGATACACAAGTGCCGCCGCATCATGCGGACCGCCTGGCCGATTACGCGCGGGAGCGTCGTCGCCGCGTGGCGGTGGAGGTTGTGCACGTGCCGGGCGTCAACCACCTCTTCGTGCCCGCCAAGACCGGCGAGGTCGACGAATACGCCGTGCTGCCGGAGAAGCAGGTGTCGCCGGCCACCTCCTCGGCCATCGCACTCTGGATGGCGAAGATCCTGGGATAAGCTACAGCCGGACGTCGGCATCGGGCTCGCCCTGACGGGCGGGAGATCCGCCAGGCGGGCATGCTGATATCCGTACTCCGCGCCGTTCCCTTCGTCTTGCTTGCCGCCGCGCCAGCCGCGGCGCAATCGACAACCCGTGACGCGCCCCCTGCCACACGCGCGGCCCGAAAGCAGGCGCAGGCGGCCCGCGTCGAGGACGGGTCGATTCGCGTTGACGGAAGGCTGGACGAAGAGACCTGGCTGACGGCACCGGTCCTGGACGACTTTACGCAGAAGGAGCCGACCGAAGGCGCCGCGCCCCGCGACGCGATGGAGGTCCGGTTTCTCTACGATGACACGGCCCTCTACGTCGGCGCGCGGATGTACACACGCAACGCACGCGGCATCCAGGCGCCGCTGGGACGTCGGGACAGCGGCGGCCAGGCCGAGCACATCCTCGTCTCTTTCGACACCTTCCTCGACCGCCGCACGGCTACCGTGTTTGGCGTCACGGCCACGGGTGTCCGTCTCGATCGCTTTCACGCCACCGACAACGAGAATGCGTTCGACGCCGGCTTCGATCCCGTCTGGGAGGCGCGAACCACCCAGGACGCCGACGGCTGGTCGGCTGAGTTGTGGATTCCGTTTTCCCAGTTGCGCTTCAACCCGATCAACGAGCAGGTGTGGGGGCTCAACGTGCAACGGTTTCGGCCGACCCTCAATGAGGAGAGCTTCTGGGTCCCGATCCCACGCACCGATCGCGCGTGGTCTTCCCGATTCGGTGAGCTGTGGGGCATCTTCGAGCGTGCGGCCGACGCGGCGGATCGAGCTGCTGCCGTACGTGGCCACCACGTCGGACATCGTCGGGGCGCAGGCGGCCGGCAATCCCTTCTTCAACGGCCTGAACCTGGCGAGCAGGGCCGGTGGGGATTTGAAGATGGGTCTCGGTCCCAACCTCACGCTCGAAGCCACGTTCAATCCGGACTTCGGCCAGGTCGAGGCCGACGCCGCGGAAGTCAATCTGACCGCGTTTGAAACCCGGTTTCCTGAGAAGCGGCCCTTCTTCCTCGAAGGGGCGCAGCTGTTCAACATCGGCCATCCCAACTTCTACTACTCGCGCCGCATCGGCGCGCGGCCCGTTGGCCCGGCCTCGGATGAGTTCGTGGACTATCCGCAAGCGACCACGATCCTGGCGGCCGCCAAGGTGACGGGACGACTGCCCTCGAAGACGTCCATCGGCTGGCTCTCAGCGGTCACAGACGATGAGTCCGCGCGGCTGGCGAGCGCGGTGGCTCTGGAACCGCGCAAGGTGCGGGTCGTCCCGCGTGCCTTTTTTACGATTGGCCGCGTCCAGCAGGAGTTCGGGCCCTCGGCGTCGACCGTCGGGGGGCTGGTGAGCTTCGTCCATCGCGACTTCGTCGACGGCGATCCTCTTGCCGCCGTCCTGACCCGCAACGCGCTTGGGGTGGCCGGCAACTCGACGTTGCGCTTCAAGGGCGGGGAGTACGAGCTTCGCGCCTCCGGCGGCGGCTCGCTCGTCCAAGGGTCGCCGACGTCGATCGAGCGTGTCCAGCGGTCCAGCGCGCACTACGCGCAACGCCCTGACCGCACCTATTCGGTGCTCGACCCCGCCCTGACGTCGCTCGGCGGCTGGTCGATTCAGGCCAACTTCGATCGCACGAGCGGTCGCCACTGGCTCTGGGGGATGAACACGAAGATCGATTCGGAGAACTTCGAGACCAACGACTTTGCCAATCTCAACGGCGCCGACGGCCTGCTCGTCAGCGGCAACGTGCGATACCGCGAGACGGTGCCGGGCCGGACACTGCGCAGCTATGACGTGCGCTTCGACGTGTCGAACGACTCGACGCTCCGCGGATTGCGGCAGGCGGGATCGGTCCGTTCGAGCGTCAACGTGACCTGGGCGAACTTCTGGACCTCGTCGGTGTCGGTCGCACGGAACCTGCCGCAGCAGAGCGTCTCGTTGACTCGGGGCGGGCCCCTCATGGCCAGGGCGCCCGGATGGAACGTCGGCCTCAGCATCGGCAATCGCTCGACGTCACAGACGCGGTTGTTCGGCAACGCCAACTTCGGCGAGACGGCCGACGGCGGACGAACCCGGCGGGTCAACTTCACCACTTCGGTTCGCCCGGGGCCACGTTGGCAGCTCTCGATCAACCCGTTCTACGAGCGGCTCACCGAAACGCAGCAGTACGTCAGCACGCTCACCGGTGGCCGGCCCGACACCTACGGCAATCGGTACGTCTTCGCCTACATCGACCGGACGACCTTGTCGTTGGAAGGCCGCCTCGGCCTGACCCTCAAGCCCGACGTCAATCTCGACGTCTATGCCGAACCCTTCGCCGCCTCGGGCCGCTACTACGACTACGGCGAGCTCGTCGCGCCTGGTGTGCTGGATCGGTTGAAGTATGGCCAACAGGGCTCGTCGCTGGTGATCAACGGCGACGGCAGCCGTACGGTCGCCGTGGATGGCTCGTCGTTCACGCTGCGCAACCGGGACTTCAACACGCTCTCGTTCCGCAGCAATGTCGTCCTCCGCTGGGAATGGCGCCCGGGTAGCACCTTGTTCCTCATCTGGCAGCAGGATCGCTCCGGCAGCGACCCCAGCGGCTCGGCCGTCGGCGTCGGGGACGTATTCCGGTCGATCACCGCGCCGGGGCGCCACGTCCTCGTCGTCAAGTCGTCGTTCTGGCTGCCCGTCCGCTAGCAAAGCTCCGCCTCGAACGTGTCGATGGCGGCCTTTGAAGATGCCTGGCGGCCGCTTGCCTCAGGTATAGTGACCGGGCGCAGGGTGATCCCGCGCCGCTCGTTCATCGTGCGACAGGATGCAGCCCGATCTCCAGGACGCCATCGACTTCCACACCGCCGTGCTTGCCGAAGGCAGCAAGGCGCTCGTCGGCTACGACACCGCGAAGACGCTCGCCAACGTCGTGCTCCTGTCGGAAATCCCGACGACCTACGATCAGGTCGAGGCGCGACAGGTCAACGCCGGCAACCTGCTGCTCCGAGGCGTGCCCGGTGTCGGCAAGACCTTCTTCGGGGTGATCCTGGCCGCCATCAGCGATGCCAAGTTCGCTCGCCTTCAGGGCCGGGCCGACCTGCAGCCGACCGAGGTGGTTGGCTTCCAGATGATCAACCCGTCCACCGGGGCGCTCGAAACCGAGTTCGGGCCGCTGGCCTCGGCCGAGGTCATCCTGCTCGACGAGATCAACCGCATTCCGCTCAAGTCGCAGAGTGCGTTTCTCGAGAGCCTTCAAGACCGGACCATCACGATCGGCAAGACGACCTACAAGCTGCCGGCGTTCAGCTTTGCCATCGCCACCATGAACCCGGTGGAGCTCGGGCAAGGGACGTTCCCGTTGTCTGAAGCGGCGACCGATCGCTTCGCGGCCATGGTGAACATCGGATACCTGCCTCCGGAGGACGAAGAGAAGCTCGTGGCATTCGATTTCAAGCGGGTTCGGTTGCGCCCGCTGATGTCGAAGGACCGGATCATCGAGCTCAGGGCGCGCATCAACGGGCTGGTGCATCTGCACGAGCGCCTGGGGAAGTACATCCAGCGGCTGGTCGCCGCCACGCGCCCCTACAATCCCGATACGGATTGGCGTCAGCACTCGCCGTCCGATCTCGTCGAGCGCGGCGTCGATCTCGGAGCCTCCCCGCGCGCCATCATCTGCTGGAGCCGTCTGGCCAAAGTGTGGGCGCTGCTCGCCCACAAGCGCGCCGAAGTGTACCCGGAGGACGTGCAGGAGCTGGCGCCCTTTGTCCTCGGGCATCGGGTGTGGCTCGGCCCCCACGCCGCCAGCCACGGCCTCACCACCGACGCCGTGATTCGCGACGTCATCGACCAGGTGGCCATCCCATGACTCGTGCGACGCGGCTCGTGGCTGCGGTGGTGTTTCTCGCCGTTGTCGCGCTGAGCGTGGTCGGCGCGCAGCCTCCGGCGCCGAGCGCGGGCGGCGAGGCCGTCGACCCGATTCGCTGCTGGTGGCGGACCAGCCGTGGCGCCGTCGCCACGGGCGAACCCTTTGAGGCCTCGCTCACGTGCGCGACGCTCGAGGACGCCAATCTCCGCGTGGTCACCGACGAGTCACGCCTCGGAGCTGCGGCCGTTCAACTGCAGCCCTTCGAGGTCCTCGGAGGCCGGCATCCCGCGGACCTGCGGACCAGCTCCTCGCGGTTGTTCCAGTACCACTACACGCTGAGAATCATCGACCGTGACGTCGTGGGCGGCGATGCGCGGTTCCCGGACCTCCGAATCCCCTACCGCGTGCAGAGCCGCGTCAACGGCGACATGGTCGAGGGACGCGATCGCACCTACGTGGTGCCGGGCGAGAGCGTTCGAGTGCTGTCGCTCGTCCCGCCCGACGCGGGCGACATTCGTGACAGCGTGCCGCTGGACTTCGCCGGCGTCGAGTCGCTGCGGTTTCAGTCGCGCGCACTGGATCTGGCGGCCCTCGTGCTGGTGGCGCTCGGCGTCCTGGTGCTGGCCCAGGC
This sequence comes from Acidobacteriota bacterium, assembly GCA_052389315.1. Lineage (GTDB taxonomy): Bacteria > Acidobacteriota > Vicinamibacteria > Vicinamibacterales > UBA2999 > JACCSI01. Next base: position 881 of record JBQTIE010000081.1, on the reverse strand, counting down.
CTCGATGAGAACGTTCGCAGGTCCCGCGCGTGTGAAGGGCTCGGGGGCCACGCCGCCCGCCGCTCATGCCGTGCTGGCGCGCGTCGCCGACGAACTGGCGGCCGTTCGGCGGGAGTCGCAACACGGATGGTCAACGGATCTGGTGGCGCGGGCGGCGGCGGCCACGCGTCTCGCGGCGGCGTGTGCCGTGGGACACCGCCTGGCGCACAGAAGCGTCGCCGCTGCCGGCGTCGGTCAAGGACTGCTCACGATGACACGTGGCTGGGTCCGGAAGACCACCGTGGCGCTCGCGAGCCCGCTGACCGCAGCCGTCCTGGCCCGAGAGCTCGAGCAACTGCCGGCCTCGGCGTCGGTGGAGCGGCGACACGTGCTGGAGAGCCTGTACGAAGCGCTCGCGTTGTTCACGGCCACTCTCTACGGCGCAGCGGGCGTGCTGGACGCGTCCCAGCTCGACGCCGCGCTGGCGAGCGCGCGCGAGGCAACCGAACGCGTCCAACGCCAACACGGCTGGCCGCGCCGGCTTCTCCGGCGGCGCGATGAGCCAGCGGCGATCGCGGCGGTGCGCGTATGAGCGGACTCTCCAGCCTGCCCTCGCTCGTCGCCGATCTCGCGGCTCGATGGAACGCCCTCGACGTGGCTTCCCTGCAGTACTGGCACCGCGACACCGGACGTCTCGCGCTCTTCGCCTTGGTGGCGCTCACCGCGCTACTCCTCGCCTGGCGTCTGGGTCAGACGCACCGGACCGGGCGCGACGGGGTCGTGCTGCCGGGCCTCCTCTCGCGACGCCGCTCGTGGTCGGGCGCGTGGGTCCGCCACATCCCCTTCATCCCCTTCGCCGCCGGGCTGTCGTTCCTCTTGCTGGCGATCGCCGATCCGTACTC
>JBQTIE010000080.1:0-5121 GCA_052389315.1 Acidobacteriota bacterium | reverse complement strand
GCCTGCACCGTGGCATCGAACAGGGCGTTCATCCGGGCGTTGGCCACCAGGTCCACGGTGGCCCGCTGCTCCATCCCGGCAGCCTTGGCGTTGGCCGTCGAGAAGGCGAGGAAGATGTCGCCCGAGGAGTTCGCCCCGACGCCGCCCATGCGGCCGATGCCGAGCGACACCCGCGTGGCCAGTCGCTTCAACTGGTGCGGCATCAACGGCGCGTCGGTGGCGACGATGACGATGATGGACCCCTGCTCCGGATCGGGGCGCTCACCGGGATTCGGCGGTGCGTCGCACCGCCGCGTCACGCCGCGGTCGTTGGGCGCCTGGCCCGTACGGCAGGGCAGCAGGTCGGCGATTTCGCGTCCGACTGGCACACCGGCCACACGGAACCCGGGGCGTCCGCCGTAATTGCACTGCACGAGCACGCCCAGGGTGAACCCGCCCGCGTCGGCCGCGATCACCCGCGACGCCGTGCCGATACCGCCCTTGAACTGATGGCAGATCATCCCGGTGCCGCCGCCGACGTTGCCTTCGGCCACCGCAGCGCCGCGCGCCTGGTCGAGCGCCGCCAGCGTGTGCGCGTCCGTGACGTGGAACCCGTTGATGTCGTTGAGCCCACCGTCGTAGGTTTCGGCGACGACCGGCAGTCCCCACGGCTGCAGGCCCGGCCGTGACACCTGCCACTTGAGAATCGCGTCGCGCACGACGCCGACGCTGTGCGTGTTCGTGATCGCCACGGGGCCTTCGAGAAATCCGCTCTCCTCGATCCACGTGGTCCCGGTCATCTCGCCGTTGCCATTGAGCGTGAACCAGGCGGCGAAGACCGCGTCGGCACTCTGGCGTCCGCGCGGATGGACGACGGTCACGCCGGTCCGCACGGGACCTTTGCCGACCACGAGCGGACCCTCGCCGCTGATGAGGGTGGTGTGGCCGACCTCGACTCCCGCCACGTCGGTGATGGCGTCGAGCGCGCCCGGCGTGCCGCCGATGAGGGCGCTGATGCCGAGGTCGCGTGCGCGTGGTTTGCCGCCTCCGGCGCGTTGACCGGACACGCCCGTGACCAGGACGAGCGCCAGCAACAGGGTCAGGCCGCCGTTCGCTATGTGCCGCATGATGGCTGCTCCTTCACGCCGCGAATCGTAACCCATGGTAAGGGAAGCGAGAGTGGTATGCTGCGCCGCAGGTTCCTCGCGACCGAGGAGAGTCACCATGACGGTCTTCCGGGTCGCCGGCTGTAGATTCGGGCGCGCCCGGCAGGCCGATGCCTCTCACGCGTCGGCGATTGGAACGTATTCGAGATGCCGCAGTGGTCGGCTGCAAGCCGCCAGGAGGGACGGAACATGAAAGCTTCGTTGCCGTTGCTGGTGCTCCTGTTCGTTGTCACGTCCACGAGCGGTCAGCTTGCAGACCAGTCTGCGGCGCCGCCCTCCCCGGCCCGCATCAACAGAGCCATCGACCTGCTCGCCCAGGGGCAGCCCGTCTACTACGCCACCGGTCGCGGTGGCTATGACGAAGGCAAGGCGATGGCGCAGACCGCGTCCGACTACATCAACTACGAGTTGGAGCACGGCGCCTTCGACATGAGCGCGCTGCGCGCGTTCATGCGCGGGCTGGTCGACGGAGGGCCCACCAAGTCGGGCCACCGCACGCCGGCCGTCATCGCGACGCTGCCCGTCCTGGGCCTGGACGAGGCGGGGGTGCGGGCGAATCACTGGGTCGTGCAGCAGGTGCTGGCGGCGGGGGTGCACGGCATCCTGCTGTGCCACGCTCGCGTGCCCGAGGCCGCGCGCGCCATAATCGAAGCCAGCCGCTACCCGTTTGCTCCGAAGATCGAGGGGCTGGCACAGGGGCTGCGCGGCAGCGGCAGTCAGGGATTCGCCGCGCAGATCTGGGGCATCCCGGCCAACGACTACCTGCGCCGCGCCGATGCGTGGCCGCTCAATCCGGAGGGCGAGCTGCTGTTCGGCGTCAAGATCGAAGACAGCCACGCGCTGACCAACGCCGAGCGCACGACCAAGGTGCCGGGCGTCGCGTTTGCGGAATGGGGTCCGGGCGACATGGGCTTCTGGCTTGTCGGGCGTCCCGGCACCGGTCCTGCCACCGACGGGTATCCACCGGTCATGCTGCAGGCGCGCGCGCGCGTGCTCAAGGCGACCAAGGACGCCAAGATCCTCTTCCTCAACTCGTGCGACGAGCGCAACGTCGTCGAGATGATCAAAGAGGGCGTGATGATCTGCACGGGCGGATACGAAGCCGGCCGGAAGTTCACCAAACGGCAGATGCCCTGGTGACACTCGCGCCTTCTTCCGCGACCTGCGGTAGCCGCGCCACTCACCGCGTTGCTGCCTCGGGCGGGGCCGCTGCCAACCGCTCGTAGAAGACGGTCGCGAGCCCGTCCACGACGGAGTCTCTGATCGGCACAAACCGCAGTCGCTCGAGCAGGCGGCGCGAGAGGATGTTGCCGGCATCCGTGCTCGCCTGGATGCGCATCATCCCCAGCGGGCCAAAGCCATACTCGACGAGGGCGCTGGCGATCTCGAAGCCGAACCCCTGGCGCCGGTACCGGTCGGCCAGGCCGAAGAGCAGCTCGAGTTCAGGTGGGTTCCGGAACTCCAAGAATCCACCGAAGCCCACGAGGTCCCCCGGCGAGGAATCCGCGAGCCACAGACCGAGACCACGTTCGCTGAAAGAGGCACGACTTGCACGGATGATGTCGCTCGTCCGATCGGGCGGGATCGTGATGCCGTCGAAGAGGAACGCGCGCACGCCGGGTTGGGTGAAGACGGCGTGCAGCACGTCGTGGTCGTGGTCGGTCACCGGCTGGAGCGTCAGCCGGGCCGTTCGGAGGACCGGCCCGTTCATGGGTCTGCTCCAGTCCCCATCGTCGAAAACTCGGGACGATAGGACGCGAGCCCCGCGACGCTTGCCATCGTGGCCTCGTCCAGCACCAACACCATGAACACCTCGTCTGGCACATCCCAGGTGCACGTGACGCCACGAGTCTTGGCGGACACGAAACCAAACCGAGGGTAGTAGTCCGGATGTCCGAGCACGACGATGAACGGACAGGCCGACTCGCGAAGCCTGCGGGTGCCCTCTTCGACGAGGCGGCTGCCGATTCCCTGACGCTGGTGTTCCGGGAGCACCGCCACGGGCCCGAGCCCCGCGCCGGTGACGCCTTCGATGGCGACGGGGCTGTACAGGATGTGCCCGACGATTCGATCATCGAGGATCGCGACGAGGGAAAGCTCCACGGCCTCGTGCGACCTCAATGCATCGACCAGACGGCTTTCGTGACCCCGATCGAAGGCGCGTTGGTTCACCTCGCGAATGGCGGCGATGTCCCCCGGATGCTCTTCGCGGATCTCGATGGCCGCCGTCGACGCCGCCTGCGATTCCATCACGCGGAAGAACTACACCCGCCGACCGAGACGAGGGACCTCGAGGTCAGCGGGATGAGAGCCCCACGAAGGCGGCCCATCTGCGAGCCCGCACTACTTCCGGGCCGCCAGGTCCACCACGATGTCGTAGTGGAACCGAACGAAGCGGTGAAGCTCGCTTTCGAGGATGCGTTCCTGGTCGCTGTGTGCCCCGAAACCCTTCGGAATGTCTTCGATATCGGTGGCCGGTCCGACGCCGTAGCACTGAATGCCCCGTGCGCGCAGGTAGGCCATGTCCGTTGCCCCCGTGCTCATCGTCGGCAGCGTGATGGTCTTGTAGTGCTTGGTCACATTGGCCTCGAGCGCTGCGAAGGCTTCGGTATTGAGCCGGGTGTTGCCGCCCGGCCGCGTGTCGCGAGCGCCGAACGACACGTCGATGGACGGATCGTTGACGACCTTGCGCACCTCTTCGAGGAACTTGTCGGGATCCTCGTCGGGCAGCATGCGGACGTCGAGCGTGGCCGTCGCGTCCGAGGGGATCACGTTGACGCGGTAGCCGGCGTTGAAGATGTTCGGGGAAACCGACGTGCGCAGCATGGACGCGTGTCGAGGCTCGTTGGCCCTGAAATACTCGTCGGCCGGACCGCTGAGCGCCGGATCGGGACTGAGCGCGTTGCGGTATCGCTCCGCCTCTTCCGGCGACGAGATGGTCGCCAGCCGCTTGAAGTAGGCGCCGGTCGTCTCGTTGGGCCGAATGGGCGGTACCCATTTGCCCACCTTCGCCACGGCATCCGACAAGCGGACGATGGAGTTCGATTGCAGGGGCACCGATCCGTGTCCCGCCACCCCGCGGGCACTCAGCTGAATGGCGCGCGGGAGCTTTTCCAACGTCTGCACCGAGGCGAACTTCACCATCCCGCCCTGGCGCGTCACGTTCCCGCCCTCCGCGTAGCAGTACTCGGCCTCGATCTCCTTGAAGTGCTGATTCACCATGAACTGAATGCCGACACGAGTCGTCCCCTCCTCGCCGGCTTCGAACAGGGCGATGACGTCACGGTCGAGCGGCACGTTCATGCGTTTCAGCGTCAGCATGACCATCAGCACGGCGGCCACGTTGTCCTTGTCGTCCACCGTGCCGCGGCTGTAGACGTAGCCGCCTTCGCGCGTGGCCGAGAACGGCGGATGCGTCCACTTCTTGGGATCGACGTTGACGACGTCGGTGTGCGCCATGAGGAGCAGCGGGCGTTTGCTGCCGTTGCCCTTCAGGCGTGCCACGACGTTGGGGCGGTTGGGTTCGAGGGTGAAGAGCTGGGCCGGGATGCCCTCCTTGTCGAGCACCTGCTCGAGGTACTCGGCCGCCGGCTTCTCGCCGCCCGGGGGCGTCATCGGCGGATCGCTCGTATCGAAACGCAGCAGCGTCTGGAAGTGGCGCATCGTTTCGTCTTCGAGCTTCGACCAGTCGGGCTGTTGGGGCGCCTGGGCCGTCAGCGTGGCGGTGGCGCAGACCGTGAGGAGAAGGACGGTTCGTCGCATGGGGGAATCGTAACACCGCAGGTGCTCAGGCTCCAGGAGCCTTGACGGCCCCGAATGTTGACCAGATGAGTCAAGTGTTAGTCTCCGCGTCGCGCCTTGCGATCCGGGCGCACCGCCGGTCTCGGTGCTCGCCGGGACTTTCACCACGGGCGTGCGCCGGCACAAACCGGCGGAATGTTGTGCATGAAAGAGTCACGCGTTGAAGGCCTAGCCA
>JBQTIE010000079.1:0-5606 GCA_052389315.1 Acidobacteriota bacterium | reverse complement strand
GGCCAGTGCCTCGCGCCTTGCCTGTGGCCGGGCTGGCGAGCGGCGTCCCGGCACCCCACCGCCGCCACTACCTCCGGGCCACCGCCGATCCGCACCCGGGCCTCGACCGGCGAATCGAGAGCCTGGTGCGGCGCGCGGGGCTCTCGGTCCAGAACCGTGCGAGTCGCAGCGAAGAGTCTCGCATCCACCTGGCGTACATGGTTTCCGCCTGTGCCGGGCAGACGATGGCCGACGTGTGCGAGGCCGTCGGACGATTGGCGCGGGTAAGTCATTGCCTGTGCCTCGGAGTGCTCGAATGAGCCCCGAGGCCACGAGCGCTGGCGCCCTGGCCCCGTGGCTTGATGCGGCCGGATGCCCGGCTGAACGTCCCCCACTCGCCGCGATGGGCCGCGGGACGCGTGCGCTGCACGACGCCCTCGACGCCCACGCCCGACGCGCGGGACACCCGTATCTCACCCAGACGAACCGACGGTTCAGCTCGATCTCTTTGGATCGGCACGCGCCATCGAGTGGCAGGAGAGCAAAGCCGCATTCCTCTTCGGACGAGACGGGTGCTGGTCGGAGCTTCCACCGCTCTACGCGCGCTACGGCACCACCGCGACGCGAGCGTTGATCGACGCGCTTCAGCGCCTGGAGCACGCCAGCGCGGTCCTGGTGTGTGACTCCGGAATGCAGGCCACGGCGCTCCTGTTCGATACGCTCCTCACGCCGCGCAGCCATGCCGTCCTCATGCGCCAGGTCTACAACAAGACGCGCGCGTATCTGGCGTGGCTGGCCGATCGCGTGGGTGCGACCGTCTCAATCGTGGACGATGGGGATATGGCGGCGTTGGCGGCGGCCATGCGCCCCGACTCGCGGTTCGTCTTCGCCGAAACCTTCACGAACCCGCTGGTTCGCGCACAGGATTTCGAGGCGCTTGGCGCCGTAACGGCCAGGGCCCGATCGCAGGCGCCCGCGCTCAAGCTGGTGATCGACTCCACCATCGCCACCCCGTGGGCGTTCGAGCGGCCGCTGCTCGATCACGGTGTGGATGTGGTACTGGGGAGTGGCACCAAGGCGCTCAGCGGGACCGACCGTGATCTGTGGGGCTACATCGCCACGCGAGAGGCCCCGCTGGCCAATGCGGTCATGGATCTGATGGCGATGCGCGGCGGGATCCTCGACTGGCGGCGCGCCACCGCGATTCTCCAGGGTCTGGACGGGGCAGCCGACCGGCACCTGCGGCGCTGTCGCACGGCAACCCGCGTGGCCACGTTTCTGGCGACGCACCCCAAGGTGACCGAGGTCTTCCATCCCTCACGCCCCGATCACCCGGATGGTGCGGCGATCGCGCGTGACTACGTGCGTCCCGGTGCGCTTCTCTCGTTCCGCGTGGCCGGCGCCGACGAGGACGGCACGCGACACCTCGCCGACGTCCTGGCCACGTGCACGATCGTCCGATACGCGCTCTCGTTCGACGGGCTGACCACGAAGGTCAACCACCACAAGACGGTATCGGAGTACTTCACGCCGTCGAGCGAGCTGCGCCGCAACGGGTTCGATCGGCTCATTCGGCTCGCGATTGGATTGGAGGAGGCGGACGATCTGATCGCCGTGCTCAACTGGACGCTGCATCACGGCGACGCGATTTCTCCGGCGGAGGTCGAGCGCTGGCAGGGCGCCCGGATGGCCGCGCTGGGGCTCCCCTCCGCCGGCTGAGACGACTCATGCGCCACGCGTGAGTCCGCCGAGAGCGGCGGGTCGTGAGCGTGACGGCTCGTCGGCGGTCGTCAGGCGCCTGGCGCCTTGTAGGACACCGACTTCTTGCAGGCCGCGTCGACTTCCTCTGGAGTAATCAGCGGCACCGTGGCGAGTTTGACGGCGCCCGAGGCGTTGGCCGCCAGGCTCACCGCCAGCCCGCTGGTCGCGTCCGGCAGATCCGTGATGACGAACGCGTCGTCTTCACCGTAGGCGTAATAGAACGCCTCGACTTTGCCTCCGAGGCCCTCGACCAGCTTTTGGATCGTGGCGCGGCGACCCGATCCCCCCTCCTTCAGGAGTCCCTTGGTCCCCTCGGCGGTATAGGAAGCCTTGATGAGAAACTTCGGCACGTTCAACCTCCCTAGGCCAGCTCGGCCTTGATTCGTTGGCGCTCAGGGCCGCGCTGTTTGTGGGACAGCGACAACCATCGCTTTTTCACTTCGCGAGCGGATTTTCCCGATGCACTGGCGGATCGCTTGAGCAGCCTTGCCGTTTTCTGATTCATGAATGCCTCTCCGTCACTCGCCACGCGCCCGCATCGGCGGGCCATCAGGACGAACTGTGAGCGTACCGCCCGGCGCGCGTCGTTGTCCAGGCGTTTTCAGGCTCACGGCTTGCGGGCCTTCTGTTTCTCCTGGTAAGCGGCCCGCAAGGCGCTGACGAACCTCTCGTCGACGAGCCCGACGGGGTTCCCCTGATAGGCCAGGTTGTGCGCCCCGCGAAACTTGTCCACGGCTGCCATGGCTTCCTCCTCGTACAACCCGTACTCGCGGCCGTACTCGGCCGCCGCCCGCCGTAATTCGGCAAGCTGGGACTCGTACTTGGCACGGTCGGTCTTCTGCAGCTCACGCATCTGCGGCGTGTTGGTGGAAGCCGGCGGGTCCGGGAACGCCGTCAGTGCCGGGCGCCAGTAACCAAGCGCATGCAGCATGCGTTTGAGTTCGATCACGTCCGGTCCGTCGATGCGCGAGAACGCGCGATGGCCGAGCCGTCGCTGCGTCGTGTAATAGATGCGCTTCAGCTCGCCGACAGGCTCGGGGTGCTCGCCCACTTCAATCGCCAGGGCGATGTGATCGCCCCCTCGTCCGGGATCGTTGGGATCGGCGATCTTGATCGCCGCCGACTGCAGGTTGCCCCAGCGCCGATCGCCTCCCTTGCCCTGGCCGGCCTCCATGGCCAGGATCATGCGCTCGGCCAACGGCATGCCGGTGCCTTCCGACCCTTCGAAGGACGAGACGACGGCGTCGACGACCTCGGGGCCGACCATGATGTTGGCCTGCACCGTGTAGTGACGCCCCTGCCGGCTGCCGGCCCAGTTGCCGTTCTGCTTGCCGGTGTGCGCGGCGGCGCGGCCCTGCATATCGATCATGCCGAGCTGTCGCGACTCGCGGGCGGCGTCGTCTGCCAGCAGGCGTGCGATGACGTCCGGAGGGGCAACCCCCTGAGACATGAGATCCAGCCCGCGCGGGCCGTATTCCACGACGGTCGAGGCCTGGGTGCAGACGGCGCCGACGCCCGCGCGGACGTGGGGCACGGCGCGCCCGACAAACGGCACGCGTGTCGTGACGGCGGCGCCCGACTGCCCCGTTGCGGGGTCGATGGCGCAAAGCGAGAAGGTCGAATACTGTGGCAAGCCTTCGTCGTTGAGCGTCACGCCGTCGGCGGCGCGCTGCTGGCCGAGGGCGAGCGCGGGCAGCGCGATGACGGCGACGAGCCGGAGAAACATGCGAGCGCGAGCAGTCATGGAGCCTCCTGATCGAGCGATTCCATATCCGCAGATGTCACGGATGACATCCGCAGATGTCACGGATTTCACATCCGCAGATGTCACAGATTCACATCCGCAGCGGTCACGGATTTACGTCCGCAGATGTCACAGATTTACGTCCGCAGCGGTCACGGATTTACGTCCACAGATGTCACAGATTGCGCAGATTACACCGAATACCGACCCCACCCTGTCGTGCCTGCACCTGCCGCGATCGCCGCCTCGAGGTCGATGACCGCGCTGATCCGGCCCCCGCGATCGCTCTTGCGCGTTGAGGCGATCGAAGCGCATAGTCTCCCTGCGCGACACGGGCGCGCGAGGAGGGTCACGTGAGGCAGCTCTTTCTGGCCACTGCGATTGTAGGTGTTGTCGGAATCGTCATCGGGGCACAGGCGCCGGGCCAACCTGCGCAGAACGCCTCAGGGCAGAAGCCGGCCCAACCGTCCGCGCCGACGGCAGACCCGTACGCGAACAATCCGGCCGCCGGCGCCGGAAAATTTCCGTTGGCGGCGCCCGCGGGCGGCGATAGCAAGGCGCTCACCACGGCGCCCCCCGGGGCCGTCAACCAGGGGGCGTTCACTCCGTCGTCGTGGAAGTATGGGCCGGCGTTCGATCCACCGGCCGGTGCCAGAATCTGGAACCCGGTGAAGGCCAAGATGCTGCAAGGCGCCAAGGTGACCGGCGGGACTTTGTTTGCGTCCACTGACCCCGCCATCTACTGCGCCATGGCGAACGCCGGCTACGATTTCATCTGGACCGAGATGCAGCACTCGTCGAGGGACTGGGATCAGGCGGCGCGTATGTGGCGGACCTGCCCGCACGCGCGAGCCGTGCCCGGAGCGCGTGTCGCCTCAGGCAGTGAGCGGGAGATTCAGCACGCGACCGACGCCGGCGCCCTCGTGATTGTGGTGCCCACGGTCGACAGCGTGGAGGAAGCCGTCGAGGCGAGGGATTGGACCTACTTCCCGCCGCTGGGACGCCGCAGCGCCGGCGGTGGACAGGCCTTCGACGCGTCGATGTGGGGAGGCGTGCCCGGCGGCTATCGCGCCACGGCGAACGACAACATCGTTCTGATCCTGATGATCGAAACGCTCGAAGGATTGACGCACGCGGACGCCATTGCCAAGGTCCCTGGGGTGACCGCGCTGTTTGCGGCCAGCGGCGATCTGGGCAACTTCACGGGGTATCGCCAGGGCACGCCGGATTACGAGCGCGCGATCAACATCGTGCACGACGCCACGGTGAAGGCGGGAGTCCGCTTGTGTGGCCCGTTTGCGTGGCGTGATCGGCCAGACTTCACATGCTTCCAGGCTGGGAGCGAGACCGCGGCCATCGGGCGTGGCGTGGCGGCGGAGCTGGGGGCCCTCGCCAACACCCAGGGCAAAGTCGAGGTTGGGCCGTTTGCGACCCCGCCGAAATGATTTCCACAGTTTCCACAAAGGGGTCGGGCTTCATTTCGGATCATTTCGGATTCTGCACTCCTGGACGGGCCTCTGTCGTCAGTTTCTGCCATGACGCCGCAGGTTCGTCGGGCGGATCGTGGCAGAAACGTAAATGAAGCCCGACCCCTTTTTCAGCGACCTTTTTCAGCGACCGGCGAGCAGCGCCGACCCTGACTTCGGCGGCATCGCCCAGCAGGTTGGTCGCCAGCGCAGGGGCTGGGACCTTCACGTCGACGAGCTGGCCGGCTTGCGAAGTCGCGGAAGGCTGCGCGGCGCCGTGGCTGCCGCAGAGGGCGACGGCCGCCAATGTTGTCAGGAGTATCCATCGCCTCATGAGTCTCCCCTCTCCGAGCTCGCTGTCCGCCCCGGTCGATGACTCCACCCTCGGCGGCTGGGTAGCCATCGAGCCTCGCTGCATTCTTGTTGCGCTCTTCGAGCACGGGTGTCACCTGGATTGTCGTCTGGCTGTGCCGGACCTCCTGAAGGCTGGAGTCTTGAAGGCCGAGAATCCTTACGAATGAGTCAAGTGTTTCAATCGGCCTTCAAGACTCTCGCCCGGCCGGAGGCCGGGCAAAACCCATACTGCCACTCGCGAGCGGCGCACCCGGGCGGGCCCGGGACACATCGCGTCAGAAACTGTCCCGCCAAACGGGGTA
>JBQTIE010000078.1:0-18823 GCA_052389315.1 Acidobacteriota bacterium | reverse complement strand
GCGTGTGTCATCCCTATCCCCTGCGGCGGCTTGGCGTCATCACCTAAGGCAAGAGCCGGATGCGGGAAACCCGCTCGTCCGGATCTGTGGAGGGGGTGCTCAGTAATGGGCATTCCTACTCCGACTCCTATCCGATCGGCGTCGCGATCGACGATGAACGCCGGGCGCGCGCCGCTCGCGAAACATGTCGACGGAACCCGCGCCCCTTGCCGAAATCAGTGATTCCTAGCCGATGGATCAGACACACGTCAGGTCTGACGTACCACGACAACCGAACGCGACTGTGGGGCGCCGTAGCGTTGGAATATCCGGGCGCGCCCGGCGGACGTGGCGACGGCAGCATAAGGAGGCGAGGCGCATGCGCACGCAACTGGAGCTGGACTCTGCGGGACGCGCTGCCCATCGCACTTTACGCAGAACGCCTTGTTTGGCTGGAACGCGATCTCGAACGGGAACTGGCCTCGGCTATCGCTCCAGTTCAGCATCGAGAATCTGACAAGCGGGGTCTATCTGCTTTCGAAGGAGAGCACGAAGGTGCAGGGGCAGTACGCCGCCCCGCGTCTATTTTCAGGCCCTTTGAAGATACGTTCTGATTTGGCGAAACGTTGTTTCCAGTTTCTATCCTGCGCGATGGCGCGCGCCGCCGAGTCATCGGCTTTGCATCTTTGTAGGACGGGGAACGCGCCGGCGACACGCTTCCAACCCGAAGAGTCGTCCTACACCGTAAGGGCCAGCGGGCATGGCGGGCAAGGCGTCACGGCATCCTCGAATCTATGGCAATCCTGGCAATTTAGAATCTGCAACTTACAGAATCCAAGGGTCGTCGGGAACGAATCCCACCCTCTCCGCCATAACTATTGAAAATGTTATCAGTCAATGTTCGAAGGCCCAATCCACCCTCTCGTAACACTGAATAGGCCATCTTGCCAGAGGCGCAGAGGTCTTCCGTCCAGTATTAATCCAGCAACGAATTAAAGGCCGAGGCCATGTCACTTCCCCGTTCGACGAAGAGACCCACCAGCAAGCACTCATTCCACCGAAGCAACACGTCGCGGGACGATGCCCCGTACAGACCATGCACGAGCAGTAAGCACGATCGGACGATCAGGGCCGTTGCCGAGTAGCCGGCGGCGCAATCGCACTCGAAGCTGGTTTTGCTCACCTGCGGAGAGCGAAGCGACAAAGTCGCCGGCCGGACCCTGCTTTTCCAGGAACGGCGACCAGTAGTCATCGAACGAAGCGAACCGCGTCTGAATCGTCAGCACCTCTTCCGCCACATCTTGCAGGCCATGTTCGCGCCAGAGCATCGCAAGTTCTCCCTTGCGACACAGCGGCATGTGGCGCTCGTCTCGAGCATCCATCGTAGGATTGAGCGCAATTGCTTCGTCCCAGAACACGCGCAACATCTGCATGCCCTCGCCGTAGTCCCACACGGCAGCCGCGACCGTGCCGCCGGGACGGGTCACACGAATCATCTCGTCCAGCGCCTTCGCGGGATCCGGGATGAAGTTGACGACGAGAAGCGAGACCGTCCGGTCGAAGTTTCCATCCGGGAACCGGAGTTGTTGCGCGTCACCGACTTCGAACCGGACGAGGTCCCCTGCATGACGCGCTCTAGCAAAGGCGACATACGGTGCAGCGAAATCAATGCCGATGACGCGGCTAGAAGGGGCAGCTACGACGACAGCCGCTGTCAACGCGCCAGTTCCCGACCCGACGTCCAGCACGGCATCGCCGTCGCGAACTCCGGCGAATTTCACCAGGAGGGGAGCGAGCTCGCGACTCCATTTCCCCATGAAGCGCTCGTACGCATCACCCGCTGAGAACATCCCACCCTGCGCCCTGGCGCTGGCGTTCCCGGCGAAGACGCTCAAGGCCATAAGCGTGATGAGGGCGTGTGTGCGCTGTGACACGAAACCATCGCCGATGAGCATGTGGACCTCTGTAGTGGAGCAATGTTGAGCGACTTCGAACACACTCGACTCGTCTTGTTTTTTCCGATTTCTTCGACCAAATTCGCGCCGGATCTCTCCGCTACGGACGTACGGTGACGCCGTGGATCGCACATCCCCCTTGTCCAGTCGGCGGCTGCGGAAGGGGCGGGCCGCACGTCGCGGGGTTGAACGGCGCTGGCGGGGAGAGTTGAAGATACGTTGCGGTTCGCTGGTTGACCTTTACGATCGCGAGGTGTCCAGATGCCCGAAGCGATACGAACAGAGTGTTTCCCAATACGGCCATGGCGTCCGGCTCATCGTTGGCACTACCAGGCGTCGGGTCGAGCGGCAGCGTACCGATGAGCGTTGCCAGCGGCCCTGTGAGATCGGCGCCGACGATCTCGTCACTGTGTGGCGATGTTCCGAACCCCACTTTTTCATTCGGGCTCAGCGCGAGGCTGTGCCAATCGGCCGCGCCAAGCGTGCCCGCGTCGACGATCGTGTCGGTAGCGGTGTCCAGACGATAGATGTGCCCTCCACCACCGCTGGAGGCAATGGTGACCATGCGGCCGCGCCTTGATTTGATCATGCCGCAGGCCACAAAGCCGTCGGTTTCGATCGTGCGAATGTGGGTCATCGTCGGCACATCGACGATGGCAATGCCGCTCGGTCGCAATGAGACATATGCACGTGCGCCGTCGTCTCGGAACACCGAGCAGACCGGCGCTCTTCCCAGTGAGGCGAAGGAAAGGCTCGCGACGGCTCGCCAGCTCTCGGCGGCCTCATCGGCGGCAACCTTAATCAGACTCATCGACGCCAACTGGGCGACGAGCAGTACCGAACCGTCTGGTGATGGTTTCGCCTGATGCGTCAGCGTGGGCCCCAGACGCAACGTCTCGACGACCTTTCGGTCGTCAGCGCGGAGAATGACGAGGTCGCCGTTTCTCATCCCCGCCACGTAGGCGTAGTCGCCAAGCGGCGAGAACGTGATGATGTGCGGCCCGATGCCGGGAACCGGAATCGTCTCGATGGAGGAACCTTGTCCGTGGACGATAAACAGGCGATCTGTGCCTTGGCTCGTCACCCACAGCTCGCCAGCCCCGCCGTGCGCCCGCACGCGTGGGGAGGTGCTGAACACGGCGAGCAACAACATCGTTGCGCTCGCGACTTGCTGACACCTTTTCGTAGCAGTCTCCCTTCAACGGACCGTTTGCCTAACGAGACTGACAGTACGGGCGGGAGAAACCCGGCGGAAGTGCAACGAGCGGACTGAACCGGTTCAATTTTTGGACTGGTCTGGCGAACGGAGGCGTGCCAGGATGCGGCATGCAGAAGTACAAGCAGTACTGCCCTGTCGCCCGGGCGTCGGAGATCCTGGCGGATCGATGGACGCCGCTCATCGTGCGCGAGCTCATTCTCGGGAGCCATCGCTTCAACGAAATCGAGCGAGGGCTCCCCGGAATCTCGCGGTCGCTGCTGGCGTCGCGCCTCCGTAACCTGGAAGACGCAGGCGTCATCGAGCGGCTACCCGGTGCGCAACCGAAGGTAACGGCGTATCACCTTTCTGAAGCAGGAAGAGATCTCAAGACGGTCATCGAGACGCTCGGCGCGTGGGGCGTCCGCTGGGCCTTCGGCGAGCCAAGGCCGGAGGACTTGGACGCGGGGTTATTGATCTGGAGGATTCACCAGCGGATCAATCGCGAGCTCTTGCCCGAAAGGCGTACGGTCGTTGAGTTCGACTTCAGCGGTCCTCGCGGACGACGAGTGTGGTTGCTCCTCGAGCCACGGGAGGTTTCGGTGTGTGTGACGCCCCCTGGGTTCGATTCTGATCTCATCGTCCGCGCGGATCTGGAGCTCTTCTACCGTGTCTGGTTGGGGCACATCGAGTACGACGCCGCCATTCGCTGTCGCTCAGTGGTTGTCGAAGGGCTTCCTGCTCTGGCGAAGCAGCTTCCGCACTGGTTCATGTGGAGCCCGATGGCGCGTTTCGTTCGGGAACGCGAGCACATTGTTGCGCACGCTGCAGGCCCGGTCGGTGCCAACGAGCGCCGTGCAGTGTGATTGCCTTCGTCGAGGAGACCCCCGTCGACTTATGTGCCACGCCGTACGGAACTGCTCAGGGTCTTCGGCGGTCCTCGCGGTCATGAGGATCCCCAGATGAAACGCGTGTTCTTCGCAGCCACCGCGACGCTTCTTGCAATCGGCCCCACCGCCACATTCCACGGGCTTGGTGAGACGCCAGCGGCGTCCCTGCCGCCCGGGCCAGTTGTTGCCTGGAGCCTCGAATCCCAACGCGCGATCGTGCCGCCACCGGCGGGCGTCGGCAACAAGTTCCCCGGCGAAGCGGCCGTGTACATGGGAATCGTCCACGCCGCGATATACGACGCTGCTGTGGCGATCGAGGGCGGCTACCACCCATACACGCGCTCGCTGACTGCTCCGCCCGACACGTCTCCTGCCGCCGCGGTCGCAGCGGCCGCACACGGGGTCCTCGTCGAACTGCTACCGCAGCAGCGGGGAGACTTGGATAAGAGATTCGCAGAGTACATATCCAGGCTACCGGCCAACGCCGCTAAAGCAAACGGAATCGCGCTGGGGGAACAGGTCGCTGCGGCCATCGTGGCACTGCGTGCGGATGATGGCCGGAACGCCGACCCCGAGTACGTCCAGCCTCCACCGGCGCCTGGCGTGTTTGAACCTGATCCCACGAGACCAGTGCTCGGGCTTCGGCTGTCGAGGATTCGGCCGCTCGCGCTCGACAGTCCCTCGCAGTTTCGCCCTGAGGGACCGACTCCGTTGACGAGTCAGGAGTACGCCGCGGACTTCGACGAGGTGAAGCGATTAGGCCGGTTCGACAGCGCGAGCAGAACCGACGATCAGACGATCGAGGCTCTGTTCTGGACCGACCATGATCTCCGTCAGTGGAACGAAGGCCTGCAGCGGCTCGGCGCGGATCGCGGCCTCAACTTCGTCCAAACGGCGCGCATGCTGGCGATGGCGCACGTCAGCGGCGGCGACGCGATGATCGCCTGCTTCGATGCGAAGTACCATTACATGTTCTGGCGACCGGCCGTCGCGATCCCCCGGGCGGAGACCGACGGAGCCGTCGGCACCGAACCTGACACGACATGGCGGCCATTGCGCGCGGCGCCGAACTTCCCTGAGTACCCGTCGGCACACGCGTGCCACACCAGTGCGGTGGTCGAAGCGATCAGCACATTCTTCGGCACCCGGGACGTCCAGTTGTCGCTGGACAGCCACGCGACAGGTACGACGCGCAAGTACAACCATCTGAATGACGTGGTGAGCGACGTCGAACAGGCCCGCGTCTTAGCCGGATTCCACTTCCGCAATTCCGATCTGGCAGGCTCGACTCTTGGGCGTCACGTCGCGCGCTTTGTCCTCGGCCGCTTCTTCCGACCGCGTGACTGACTCGGGGTGGCTACCAATCCGTTGCGAACTTCGCCGCCCGCACCCAGCCGAACTTCAGATATCAGCACGCCGTCTCTTCGCCGATCTTTCTGCCTCGTCCTGAGCGAGCTGGTGCACCCGCTGATGCGATAAGCCGACAAGGCGCGCAGCGTGGCGAGCGCTCATTTTCAAACGACCTCCGCGCAGCAGTCGAACTGCTCGCCTGGCGCCGTCATCGGGTCGCAACACGGACGAGTCCAAAGTACGAAGTCGTCAGGAGGCGCGACGTGATGTGCAGGGCTGCTACGCGGACATGCGCTTGCGCGGCCGACCGCCCTTGGCACCATTGGCCCTCGCAGCAGCTGCTTTCGCCTTCGAGCGCCGCCGGCCACCCCGCTGTCCCGTTGCACGAGCGAACAAGCGCGTGCCGAACGCCCGCTCGACGAGTCCAGGGACGTATACGTCTACGTCCAGCGATGGCCAAGACAAGGCGTCTCCCGCCGGAGAGACGCAGAGCGATTCGAGTACTGAAGCTGCCGCATCATCAAGGCCTGGAACGATCTGCCGAGGGATGGTCATCGATCCGCCGCCACGGAATCGGAGACCGATCGCGTCTCGTGACGCATCGTACTGTGCCTCGACAATGGCGGAAGGGTCCTGCGCACGCGCCTTCCCTCGTGCTCGCGCACGGGCAAAACGTTCACGGTCTTTCGCGGTTACGTTAGCGGGGGGCATGGAGTTTCTCCCATTCCAATCTCAAGAATCGTGCGTTCCGTGCGACCAGTCGTTCGGCGCGCTTCACGTCGCGATCGGAAATCGCCCCGACGATGTCGACGGCGTGATGGGTCTTTAGGTCGATCTTCACGATGGCGCCAGCTTTCGCGACATGCACATGCGGCGGCGGGTGATCGTACGTATAGATCCTGACCTCGAATCCTGCCTCGCGAATCAGCGTAGGCACTGAGGCCATAATACCTAAGGCCTTAGGTTAAATCAAAGAATGTTCGGTCTGGCAGCGGGCAATAGCGGGCAAGGCGTCACGGCATTCCCGGGATCTATGGCAATCCTGGCAATTTAGAATCTGTAACTTACAGAATCCAAAGGGTCGTGGTGGGTTCGAATCCCACCCTCTCCGCCATATAAGTCATTACAAATCAAATAGTTACAGCCTCACAGTCTAGTCGTGAGTGCTTCGCGGCTTCGAGAGTCGTGATTCGTCGGAACTGCGTCGCTGATCTTGCTTAGGGATTTCGCAATTCATTGGCCACGTGTGTTCGTGTTCCACCCTCTCCATCTCGACTGGTCGCCAGAAAAAGTAGCGCGACCAGGGTGACGGCGAGCGCGGCCCGCAGTTCCCCGGCCGCCCGCCCCGGAGGCCTTTTGTGGCGCGGTTCGTACACGCCGAGTCGTCCGCCGCCCCGCAGCCTGACGCTCGTAAGCACGCCCCAGTGGTGATCCGCGACGGGCGCGCACTTGACGCGGCGCCTTCTCATGGCGTTGATGAACACCTCCATGTTTTTCACCATAAGGTACAACTCGTGTTCGTCATTCCTCGCCGCGGGATGCACGGCCAGTTCAGGCGCCGGCAGCCCGAAGATCGCCCAGCCGTCACCCGCATCTACATACGGCAGCGTGAACACCTCGCGCAAGAACGCCCGGTCAGCCTCAGGCTTCCGACTGGAAATGATGACGTGCGCACCGATCAGGTTCTTCATGTCAGCTCGCGGGCTTGACCGCGTCGTCGCTGAGTTCCGAAACAGGCGCAGGCCTGATTCGCCGAGGATCCTCGGCGTCCTTGAACGAGAGTTACTCTACCGTGCCCCTGCTCGCTGGTGCCGAAGCGTAACCGTGCGCGCGGGCGTGCCGGATTCGTCGAGGTAGGCCATCTCGATCGTGAACGCATCCTGACTGGCGATCGATGTCAGCGTTCGCACCGTCGTGTTGCGACGCGCGATGACATCCTGATGCAAGCCGGTCGCCGAAAACGTCCGACGGGTGAGGTCGACGGTCCCTTCGCTGCGCAGCACATCGGTATGTGTGCTCTCGAAGTGGATTTCGACGTAGCGCCCGCGATGGCGATCGAACCCGAGATAGCGAACGACTTCGAGCGGGCGACCGCCAATCGAACTCGTGTACGCCAGACGAAGAAACCGGCGGTCGAAGGTCCATGCTCCCTGGCAGGTGGCGCGGCCCTGCATGTGGCCACCCCGGCCATCGGGAAACAGAATCGTCACATCCCAGACCCCCGCCAGGGGATCGAGCGCGGCATGCTCAGGGCCTGGCGCGTTGAGATCGACTGGCGCCTGCTGAATTCGTTCTGGTGCAGGCGGCGTGGCGCCGGTGAAGAGCAGCGTGGCGGCGAATATCAGCATCTCAGGGCGCACTGGATACCCCCTACTTCGACGCGATCACAAACTGGTTGCCGTCGGGATCCTTGAAGATGGCGGCGGAACCCCAATCAGCCTTTTGAGCGGGCTGCACGAATTCGACGCCGCGCGATTCGAACAGGCGCCACGTCGCCTCGACGTCGTCACTGAGAAACGTCACGGGGGACTGCCCGCCGATGCGATCCTGCTGGCCCGGCTGCGTGAAGAGCACGAGCCGGGTCTCCGCTTTCGGAATGGCAAGCTCGATCCAGCGCTGGCGATCGTCGAAGGGCTGATCGGTGACGATGCGGAAGCCGAGCTTGGTGGTGTAGAACTCGAGCGCGCGATCCTGGTCGGTGACCGGCACGCTGACGAACTTGATCGATCGAATCATGATGTGCCTCCTGGCCGGGCGGTGCCCGCCGGTGTCTGACACTTTCGGCCACCTGCGCCGCCCGTGCAAGGCGTGCATCGACTACTATGGCAGCGGTTGCCACCATGCCCTCGGCGCACCGCATCCCGGTCGATGCCTACGTGCTCGACACGCTCATGGCCGATCTCGTCGGGCACGATCGACAGCCGTCGGCGTTCCTCGTGTATCTGTGCCTGTGGAGCCGCACGGCAGGGGCGACGAGGCCTCGTGTCCGCATCAGTCTGGCGGAACTCGCCGAGCTGACGGGGCTCTCAAGACGGTCGGTGCAGGATGCGCTGACCACGCTCGTCAAACGCAAGCTCCTGAGCGTGATGCGCGAAACGATCACAGACGTGCCAGCGTACACTTTGCACCGGCCGTGGGCGTCGCGGGTATCATCGGCGCGCTGACGAAGGTCGGCGCGCCGTTCCGCCAAGGTTCTGGGCCCCGTCTTTCGCATGTTCGAATCGGACTCCAGCATCGTGCTTCCAGCTTCTGTCCGTAATAACGACGGGTGCCACGCCGGTCCGAGCGCTCGACTACCGTGTTACCGCTAACTACTTCGACGTCGCGCGCCTTCGGTTTCGGCGCGGTTCGACTTGGTCGGCTGACACGGCCTGCGCTGTCTTGATCCCCGCGGGTCGAGCCGCGCGTGTCGATCCGATCATCAGTTTGCGAGGTTAGGAACCGGTCGCTCTACAACGCCCCGACCGGGTTTCCCCAACCCGGAGCGCGGATCGCGGCTCACGCCACCATCACGCGCGCCTGTCGGCGCGATTTGGGCGGGGACTTCACAACGATCTCGACATCGCTGCCGAGGAGCACGAGAAACCGGACGAGTCGATCGAGTGAGAACCCGGCCAGGCGCCCGCGCTTGAGCGCCGAGATCTTCGGTTGATCGACTTGCAGCATGGCTGCCGCCTTGGCTTGGGTGAGCTGCCGGCGCGCGATGATCTCCGTGATCTTGTGCGCCAGCTCGGCTTTCGCCAGTGCTTCCTCCGGTCGGGCAACACCGAGATCCGCGAAGACGTTCCCACTCCCGACGACGTACGCCACCTTGTCGGCCATCATTCCGCCTCCCGCTTCCGATGAAGCTCCTCAGCCAGTTTGAGTCGAGCCTTGACGAGATCAAGTTCCCGGCGCGGAGTGGCGATGCCCTTCGTTGACTGCTTCTGAAACGCGTGGAGCACGTACACGACGCCGGCCAGCCGTATGCGCGTGATCCGTTTCCGTGGACATCTTCCGAAAGGTGGATACGATGTCCCGAATGGCGACAGCAAATGGTTGGGCCGACTGCTGGTCGCCTGCCAGATCGGGCTCTCGGTGCTGCTGCTCGTCGCCGCCGGCCTCTTTGTTCAGACCTTGCGGAACCTCAGCCATGTCGACATGGGCTTCAAGCGCCGGTCCTTGCTGACGATCGATCGATCGCAGGCGCGACCAAAGCAGCCGGACGCGGGACGTCATGATTGGGCTCCCCGGTCGGCGAGCACGCGCCCCATCATGGCCGCAACGCGCTCCCAGGTCTCCGTTTCCGCGGCGAGCTGTTTCTGGCCCGCTTTCGTGATGGCGTAAAACCGCGCCCGCCGATTATTTTCGGACACGCCCCATTTCGAGCGAATCCAGCCGCGCTCCTCGAGCCGGACGAGCGAGACGTAAATCGTGCCCTGATTGAGGATGACGTGGTCGCCGCTGATCTGCTCGATCCGCCGGGCGATGCCGTACCCGTGCAGGGGACCGAGCGTCACCAGCGTACGGAGCACCATCAGGTCGAGGGTGCCCTGGAGGAGGTCGAGCTTGCTTCGCCCGCGCATGCAGATTCTCCTGTAGAACCTCCACATGAAGGTAGTTGTCGCCCATGTGGAATGTCAACAGGAATCGCCGCGTCGCCTGGGGGGCACTGCCCGCATCCAGGGACAATGGTGATCGACCAAGATCACCTGTTGCGCACCAAAGATAGACGCTCTCCGGCACCCGAGCTATACTGTATTGAATACAGGATTCACCCCATGCCCGTTCGTCTGAACATCACGATCGACGAAGACGTTCACGAGCGCCTCAAGCGGGACCTGCCCCCGAAGGGCATCAGTCGGTTCATCAACGATGCCCTCCGGGCGCGGCTGCGGCCATCGCGTGAGCAACTCGATACGGCGTATCAAGCCGCTGCCCGCGAGAAGTGGCGCCTCTCGGAGACCCGTGGGTGGGCCGGGACCGATGTGGAGGGCTGGCCAGAATGAGCCGGGTGCCGCGGCGCGGCGACGTGTTCTGGGTCAACCTCGATCCCGTCATCGGGACGGAGATCCGCAAGACCCGGCCGGCCGTGGTGGTCTCGAACGACTCGTGCAATCGGTACGGAGCGCGCGTCGTTGTGTTGCCGATCACGAGCAACATCGACTCGCTGTATCCCGGCGAGGCCATGATCGAGGTGAAGGGCCGGCAGGGCCGTGCGCTGGGCGATCAGATTCGATCGATCGACAAGCGCCGATTGAAGGCCAGGGTCAGCTCGTTGACCGCCGACGAGATGGCGCGCATCGACGAGGCCCTCGCGATCACGTTCGGCCTGCCGTTGTAAACGCGTCCGAGTCGGCGTTCACGGTCGCCTTCCAGGGGCAAAAGGGGCTCTGATCGCCTGGGGGCAATATGGGGGTCCAGGCTGCATTTCATGTTGTTTCATGCGGTTCTGGAGGTTTGAGCGGATCCTAGCAAGTGTCTGCAAGTGTTGAGGTCAATGGACTTGCGGCGTTCGCGCCCATGCTCCGAATCCCACCCTCTCCGCCAAGTTGGGCTTCTTTGTTTTCAAAGACTTAGCCGGCTACGTGGGTTCTCAGCGGGCAATGCGTCTTTTCTTCGCCCTCGGAATCCGCCTGTAACTTGTTGAAAATCCAGCCGAGACTAGGCACGTGGGTGCTACGAGGACGCGCCATGCCTAGCACCGGGTCCCTTCTCAACGCTGACTGCGATCAACCTCAGTCACACGCACGCGGGGAAGACGATGGCCACTCGTGACCTATGGTGAGGAGTACTAGCTGGTTAAGGTCGCGACGTCATGCGCCGGTCGCGCGGCTGGCCGCCGACGAGTACGAGACGGCCGGCTTCTCAAGCGGCAGGCCGGTCTTGCTCTCACGGTCCCCCGAGGCGGCACCAAGAAGCCTCGCGTCACACGATCGCTGGCGCCTGCCCCTTTTCATCACAAACTGAGAAGCCGGTGGGTTCGAGCACGACGGCGAACGAGGCCCATTCAGCGACGACGCAATCGACCGGATCGTTGCCGCTTGTGATGGTGAAGGTCGAGTGGAAGAACGAACCGGGCTCGGCGTGTGGACCAAGCGACGATCTTAAGAATCTGATTGGCTGATGCTCTCCACGGGCTTTCGTATTTCCGACGCGACCCTCTTTAGCACGAACCGCCATCGTCGTTTGCAAGCCGACGTCAGGTCGCGTCCCACATCGCTTTGCTGAGGCGATCGATCGACTACTTCCTCGGGTCGTTGGCGTCGCTGAACTCGACAAGCGACGTCACGTACAGTTCCGGCATGTAGCCCGGGAAAGCCGCCGGCAGGTGCGACTTGCCCGGCAACGCGACGCTCTTAAAGTGCTTGTGCTCGCGTTTGCATGCGATGGGTGTGCGTGATCGGCTGGTCGTATCCGGGATGCTGACTGCGGACAGGCCGAGTGGATTTCGGTCGCGGTAGGCCGGCACAACGCGAGCACTGCCTTGAGGGCCTGCTCGTCGCGATCGGGCAGGAGCCGCAAGCGCCGTTGCGCTTCGGCATCCTGCGGGCCGACCCCTTCAACGTCACGTGCCATCGCGGCAAGCCACTTTGGCGACCTCGGTCAATCCTCCACCACCGAAGGCGGCAGTCATGAACCGGCCGGGAGCATCGACGAGCAACTGGCCGCCCACGCCGGCGCCCAATGAGTAACCGTGTAGGTGCGCGCGGTCGACCGCCAAGCGATCCATCAGCTCGATCACATTTCTCCAGATTCGCAAACCGTACTTGTCCGGATGGTGCGGCTTGTCACTCGTGCCGTCTTCGCGCAGATCGATCGCGATAACGAGGTGGCGCGCCCCCAACGCCTGGGGACACTGGTCGCGAACCACGCGCTCTGGACATCGCCGCCGAGTCCCTGGATCAGCACGACTGGCGAGCCTCGGCTCCACGGTCGCGTAGTGGATGCGGACATTGTCGGAGGCTGTGAAGAACGCGCCTGACGCCGTCTAAGCACCGACGCCGATACACGCTGCGCATAACGCCACACAGAGCGATCGCTCTCATAGGCTCTCCCACGGTTGGCCACAGACTGTTGATCTATCTTGTCGACCTCTTGCTTATCCGGTTGTTTCAACACGACACCATTAGTAGTGTAGGCGCGTGCCGCGCCCGCCATTTCCACGAAATCTGCGGGAGTTTCAGCGTCAGTTCGCCACGGAAGCCGCTTGTCAAGCGTATCTGGCCTCTTGTCGGTGGCCCGATGGGTTCAAATGTCCGCGCTGTGGACATCAGCGTGCGTACGCGATGGTGAAACACCGCCGCTGGAAGTGCGCCGGATGTCGATATCAGGTGTCGCTTACCGCGGGGACAATTCTCCACAACACGAAAACCTCGCTGACGCTGTGGTTCTGGGCGGCGTACCTGATGACGACGGACACGCGCGGCATTTCGGCCCTCGTGCTGCAGCGACAGCTGGGCCTGCGACGCTATGAAACGGCGTGGATGCTGCTGCACAAGCTGCGGCGCGCGATGGTGAATGTCGCGCGGGAGCCGCTGCACGGCGAGGTCGAGGCAGACGACACTGGATCGGCGGCCCTCAGCCCGGCCTCCGCGGCAGCCGGCAGCTCAAGGGGCACGCGGTGCCGGTGTTGGTCCTCGTCGAGAAGCGCGGCGATCGCTCGGGCCGCGTGCGCATGAGTGTCCTGCGGGACTTCAAAGCGACGACCGTCACGGCCGTCATGCAGCGACACGTGGCGCCAGGCACAACGGTGTACACCGACGGGCTGGGCAGCTTCGCCGGCTTGCCCCAGGCGAGCTATAGGCACGTGGCCTGCAGGCAGCCAGACAAGCTCGCCCTCCGCCACGGCGCGGCGTCGGTGGTGCCGCTGGCCGATCGCGTCATCGGCAATCTTCAGCAGTGGTTGATTGGCACCTATCATGGGGTCAGCCGTGCGCAACTCCAGGCGTACCTCGACGAGTTCGTCTTTCGGCACAATCGCCGCAAGCAACCAATGGCGGCATTCCAGACTTTGCTCGGTCTGGGCTCCGCACGGACGCCGACGCCCTACCGCCGAATCCAAGGAGGACGCGATATGCTCTCGGCACTTGAGGCCTAATCGCAACATCTGGTGGTCTGTTGAAACAACCGGATAAGCAAGTGTCGACCTAACGTGCCGCACTCAGCCGCAGCGCTTCATGGATCACGCCGAGCGCCGCCGGCCGCAAGCGCTAGTGAGACCGCGTTCACTATGGACCCCTCGCGTCGGCTTGGTCTCCGCTGGGGTGACCGGCGGTCGCTCTATCACTTTGTCCTCGGCCGGCGCATCGAGAATCGCAGTCCCCACGGATTCTGCACCGCCTCCGCCACTCGCCATCGCCGACGCCTTCGGACGACATCGCGCGCATTGCCCTCCCGCGCATGATGGTCGACGGAGCGAAGCCCGCGCCCGCCGATATAATGGCGCGGCTAAGGTGGCGATCTCCGCCGGTACGCGCATCGGCGTCTACGAAGTTCTTGCCAAGCTGGGCGAAGGCGGGATGGGCGAGGTCTATCGCGCTCGCGACACTCGGTTGCAGCGCGAGGTCGCTCTGAAGATCCTGCCAGATTCCTTCGCCGCCGATAAAGATCGCGTGGCGCGCTTCGAACGCGAAGCCCAGACACTCGCCTCACTGAATCACCCGCACATCGCCGGGCTGTACGGGCTCGAGGAGTCAACGCCCACAACCGGCAGCGCTGTGCGCGCGCTGGTGATGGAGCTCGTCGACGGCGAGGATCTGTCCGCCCGCATCGCGCGCGGGCCATTGCCCTTGGACGACGCGCTGCCGCTCGCGCTGCAGATCGCCGAAGCGCTCGAAGCCGCGCACGAAGCTGGCATCGTTCACCGCGATCTCAAGCCTGCGAACGTCAAAGTGAAAGCTGACTGCTCGGTCAAGGTCCTCGACTTCGGGTTGGCCAAGGCAGTCGAGGGCGGGTCTCGTGACAGCGTCCTCAACTCTCCGACGATCACCTCGCCGTTGACGATGGGCGGCGTCATTCTCGGAACGGCCGCTTATATGGCGCCTGAGCAAGCCAAGGGCCGCGCGGTCGATCGGCGCGCCGACATCTGGGCCTTCGGCTGCGTCCTCTACGAAATGCTCACCGGCCGACAGGCGTTCGAGGGCGAAGACGTCACCGAGATTCTCGGCGCCATCGTCAAGACCGACGCGGACTGGACGCGGTTGCCGCCGAGCACGCCCGCCTCGATCCGCACATTGCTCAAGCGATGTCTGACGAAGGATCCAAAACGCCGTTTGCAACACATCGGCGACGCGCGGATCGAGATCACCGATGTGGCAAATGGCGACCAGGTGAGCCGGCCGGTGGGGCATTCGAGCAGGGCACGCCTGGCTTGGGGCATTGCCGCGGTGCTTGGCATCGTGTCTGTGGCCGCCATCGCGGTGGCGCTACGTCCACGTCCCGAGCCAATGGAGACGAGACTCGAGGTGACGACTCCGCGCACCGCAGGGCAGTCCGGTAGCTTTGCGATTTCTCCCGACGGTCGATCGATTGTCTTCACTGGCGAAAAGGACAACACGAACGTGCTCTGGCTGCGAACAATGGACGCCGCCAGCGCGCGCCCGCTACCCGGTACCGAGAACGCAGCCTTGCCGTTCTGGTCTCCCGACAGTCGTTCGATCGGGTTCGGCGCTGGTGGTCAGCTCAAACGAATCGACGTGGCTGGCGGCTTGCCACAGGTTGTCGCAGCGGCCGCGAACTTTCGAGGCGGGACGTGGAACAAGAAGGGCGACGTTGTCTTCGCCCCGGGCAACGCTTCGTCGCTGTTCCGCGTGTCTGCGGCGGGGGGAGAAGCGCGCCCGCTCACTGCGCTCAATGGAGCAGGTTCGCATCGCTGGCCGGTGTTTCTGCCGGACGACGATCATTTCCTCTATATCGAACAATCGACGGCGGGGTCGGCCCTCTTTGTCGCCTCGTTGACGACTCCCACCGGCGCGCGCCTGCTGGAGTCGGACATCTCGCCCGCCTTTGCCTCGCCGGGGTTCGTCTTCTTCGGGAGCCAGGGAGCGCTATACGCCCAGCGGTTCGATACGCGGAGCGTGTCGCTCCTCGGGGAGCGATTCGTCGCGATTCGTCAGGAGACGGTGACCGTGGGAGGCGTTGCGGCGGCCATCGACGCGGGCACGTTCGTGTACCGTCTGGCGGGTACGTTCGGTCTCACGCGTCTGTCGTGGCGCGATCGCGCGGGTAAGCGCCTCGAACCGTTCTTTGATGTCGGTGGCGTGGAGCCCGAACTGTCTCCGGACGGAACGCGAGCCGCGGTGGTGAGAAGCGTGGCCGTGGCCGCTGATAGCAACGACCTGTGGATCATCGACCTGACGCGAGCGCTCCCCACTCGATTTACGTCCGACCCTGGGAGCGAGATCTGGCCGACGTGGTCCCCTGACGGCTCACAGTTGGCGTACGGCAAGGCCGGGCATATCTATTTGAAGAGTCTGACTGGCGCCCAATCCACTCTGCTCGAAAACCCGCAGCTGCAGAAGGTCCCGGCCGACTGGAGCCGCGACGGAAAGTCTCTGCTCTACCGAACCATCGGAGCCGGCGGTCTCGGCGACGTCTGGGCGCTGCCGATGACGGGGGATCGCAAGCCCTTTGCCGTGATCGAAACCCCGTTCGACGAAGCTCGCCCACAATTTTCTCCTGATGCACAGTGGGTGTCTTACGAATCGACTGAATCGAAGCGGAATGAGATCTACGTTCGCCGTTTCAACAAGCCGGGCGCCACGATTCAGATCTCGGTGGGAGGCGGCAGCGAAGCTCGGTGGCATCCCAACGGTCGCGAGATCTTCTACGTCGGTCCGGGGGCGCGCATGATGTCGGTCGCGGTGCGTACGAGCGCTGATGGCAGCTCGCTTGACGTCAGCCCTCCGCGTGAGCTGTTCGCGACACAAATCTTCCGAGGCGGTTCGGCGGCGGCGAACGTCAAGTTCCAATACGCGGTCTCCGGCGATGGTGAACGGTTCTTGATCAACGAGCAGTTCACCGAGGATGTCGCCAGTCCTCTCGTCGTCGTGCTGAACTGGAAGCCGCCCGGCAGATAAGCTCTCAGCGTTCAGCCATCAGCTCCCATCAGGAACACTCAAGCCGAAAAGCGGAAAGCTGAGACCCGAAAGGCCGAAGTCCCAAGCCCAAGACACTGTAATCGCGCCCGTGTCGCTCCCCTCCGGCGTCCGGCTCGGCGTGTACGAGATCGTCGCCCCGCTTGGCGCCGGTGGAATGGGCGAGGTGTTTCGCGCGACGGACACGAAGCTGAAACGCCAGGTCGCGATCAAGATCCTGCCGCCCTCAGTCGCCGCTGAGCAGAAATGTCACCGACACGTCTCCTGTGCGATCGAGCGCTGCCACACGCTGAGTAGGCGGTCGCAGGGCAACGGGCCTAGAAGCAGTCATTGATTCGGACGACGGTCGAAAGACTCGTCGTCTCGATTTAGCAGCGAGCGTCAGCGCAAGTCGCAGTTCGCCGACCATGCTCGGACCGGCAGTTGACACTCTGTGTCCCGACAGTACACTGACCTTATGGAAGTGAACCTCTCGCCTGACCTCGAGGGCAAGCTCGCGCGGGCGGCTGGCCGCCGGGGCGTGTCGGCCGAGGTACTGATCCGCGAAGCCATCGAACGAGCCGTCGACTACGACGACTGGTTCATCCGCGAAGTCGAGAAGGGACTCGCCCAGATCGACGCCGGCCAAGAGTTGACGCACGAAGCCGTCGGTGTTCGCCTCAACGAGAAGCTGTCCAAACACGAGTCACGTCGATAAATGCAACTGCGGTGGACCGAAGAGGCCGCTGCGGACCTCGAGCGAATCGCCGAATACCTCTTCGAGCACACGCCGGAACGTGCGGAGCGACTTGTGCGTGCGTTGTACGAGGCGCCGGCCACTTTGCTAGCGTTCCCCAACCGCGGCAGACCCGGCAGGAAGGAGAGCACCCGCGAGCTCGTGATGTCGCCCTTACCCTACATCGTTGTCTACACGGTACGCGGCGATGCGGTCTACGTCGTCCGCATTCTGCACGGCGCACAACAGTGGCCGTGATGGCCTGTGGACTCCGGTGTGGTGCAACCAGGTGCAAGGCGCCCCGGCATTGTCGGCATTCACGGCATCGCCGGCACTTTAGAATCTGCAACTTGTAGAATCCAAAGGGTCCGACAGAGTTCGAATCCCACCCTCTCCGCCACTCTGTAAGTTGCTCACCCACAAACACTTGCGGCGTTCTGGCGCCCGTTCTTCGCCTCCACGAAAAACTTGACACGCGTGGTAAGCGCAGGCCCGGGCGCATCGATGTGCGACAGACTACTCCGTCAGCGAACGAGCCAGTCCCAGTCTGGTGTGAACTTCTCAATGAAGGTGCGCGGGAGCGCGTAGTTGCGGCGCCGCCGTTGCCAGATGTCCACCGCGTGGCCGGCAAGTTCCGACGGGCAGTCTTCGGCATATTCGAGCACCTCGAAGCCACGGTGCTCGGCACGATAGAGGCCGAGGACAATTCCTTTGCAGAGTTCGACCGCCTCGTTCTCATGTCGGAGCTTCACCCGACGCTCCAGATCCTGGAAGTACGGTGTCACTGCCGTTTCGATCGCTTTCCAAGCCGCCTCTGAGGGCTCGACGTACCCACCTGCACGCGGGCCCGCGTCCAAGTCCTCCAAGTCGAGCGCCAGCAGTGCGTCAAAGACACCCTTAGCGATATCCCTAAACGACACCGTCGCAAGCAGTGCGTTGGCCGCTCGCCTGCCTTCCGGGAGGAGGTCTGAGTGCGACGACAGGAGCTCACGGAGAACCGCCAATGCCTCGTCGCCGGTTAGGAGATCCAGACAATCGAATTTCTGTCGGCTGGTTCCAGCTTTGGGGCGCGGTCGGCTCGGTGGACTGCGTCGTTTCACGGAAGTTCGCCGGAGGCCTCGCCACCGAGCAGAAGCATCCGTGCACGCTCAAACAGGATCGTGTCCGCTGCGCCGCCGACCACATCGTCATCGAACGCACCGGCGTCGCGCATCGCCTGATACTGTTCCTCGGTAGCGACATGGGCGGCCGGCCCGACTCGCGCGGTGGTCGCGAAGTACGCACGGAGTTCCTCGGTCGTGAAGATCCGCCTGATCTCCGCTGTGAACAGCGGCACTTTCACCGCCCATGACGGATCCGAATCGGCTGCGCGAATGTAGTTCAAGAGCTTTTCGCCGACCAGATACCCCAGGGCCTTCCGCGGCCGCTGTCAATGACATTGAGACACCGAGGTCGCGTTAATTACCGGAGCGCCGACGTCGATGACGAGCGTGGTCGATCGACGTGGGGCGTCGAGAACCCGGCCATGCTGGAGGTCGTCCGGCCCGACGATCGTCGCTCCTGGGACATCCTGGCGCGACGGTGTTTTGACAGGGGGGTTGATCCAGACCGCCGACGGGAGATCCGCCGGGTGGGGCCGGCCCTTCACGAAGCGCTCAGGA
>JBQTIE010000077.1:0-45943 GCA_052389315.1 Acidobacteriota bacterium | reverse complement strand
CGTCACGCTGACGCGAATCAAGCCGGTCCAGACGATCGCCGCTATGGAGAGACGAGGCGCAGCGTGGGGAAGTAGAACTGGTAGCGCCGCGGATCTCGCGTGAGCAGCGTGTGGCCGGCCACGGCGGGGTGCGCGCCGATGTAGAGGCGCACTCCCGCGACCAGCTGTTTGGCCCGGCGTTTTCGCAAGCGCTGGGGATGCACGCGGAAACGCGCCGGACGGACGGCGCCTCAGCCTACTTCGGGCCACCCCGCGCGCGTGAGCACGCCGTCCGATTCGATCTCGGAAACAGTGCGAGCGCAGGCGCGCTTCAAATGGCGGTTCACGGGCGGTCTCGGGTGGTGGGGCTCACTGGTTCTTGACAAGCGAGTCGGCCAGCCGGACCTTGATGAACGCCTGCCGCGTGACGCCGAGTCGACGGGCCTCCTGATCGATCTCGCGCAAGAGGTCTACCGGGAAGTCTACGTTCACGCGCTGGACAGCGCGGTCGGGACGGACCGCCTTGGCGAGGTCCATGTGCGACAAGAGGTCCCCGCCAGCGTCGGGCATCGCGCAGCACCTGAATCGCCGACTCGAGCGCGACGTGCAGAATGTCTCGGAGGGTTCTGCGCGC
The DNA here is from genome assembly GCA_052389315.1 of Acidobacteriota bacterium. Classification (GTDB taxonomy): domain Bacteria; phylum Acidobacteriota; class Vicinamibacteria; order Vicinamibacterales; family UBA2999; genus JACCSI01. The sequence continues at coordinate 45,330 of JBQTIE010000077.1, read as the reverse complement.
CGCTTCGATCGCGACGGGCGCAAGTCGCGTCAGGGAGGCATCCAGGTGGCGGGTGAGCACCGGCCCGCGATCGGGCACGACGCGCTCCACCGCCGCCGCAAACCGGTCGACGAAGGGCAACAGCAGCGCCACGCCGAACACATTGAAGGTGGTGTGGAACGCCGCGAGCGTCGCCGGACCGCCCGCGCCGTGTTGGCCATCGACGACATCAACGAGCCACAGCATGGCCGGGAGCACCACCAACGCCACCCCACCGGTATGCGGCCCTCGTGGTTCACCGTGGGGGTGTCGGCTACTATCCGGCGTCAGACTTCGTGCACGTCGATACGGGACGCGTGCGCACCTGGTAGGACCGCCCGTGCTCACGGTGCGGCGCGCCGCCGTCTGAGCGCCCGGTCCAGCCTCGCGTCGTGCCCGTAGATATCCTCCGCGAAGCGGATCGTGCCGTCCTCCGGCATCACCACCGCCGTGATGTAGAAGAGGATCCCCTGAATCGGTCGAGTCAGGTTGACACGCTGAGGCTGACTCCCGTTCATCGCGGCAAGGATCCGGTCTCGCGGCCATCCCGGCTGGTCCTTGAGCACCCATTCCGCCAATGCGACCGGGTGCTCCACTCGGACACAGCCATGGCTGATGCCCGCGTTGATGGCGGACGCAACGTCGGCGATCGGCACTTGAGCGACCGGGACGTGAGACGGTCCGGATGCGTCGGAAGGCTCGGGCGATTGAGACGCAGGCGCAGGCGGTGACGGACGTGCCGCGCCATCCGCGCAGGCCGCCAGGCCGATCACGATGCCTGCGCCCATCAATCGGCGAACGCATGCCGATCGACACGCCCACGTCATAGCGTGGTCCCTTCCAACAGAGGCTCCCAGGCATCCAGCCTCAGGAGGTTCTGTGTCGTCACACGCGAGATCTCGCCGAGAGCCTCGTGCGTGAGGAAGGCCTGGTGCGCGGTGATCAGCACGTTGGGAAACGTCAGGAGGCGGGAGAGCTCGTCATCCTGGAGAACCTCACCGGAAAGGTCCTCGAAGAAGACACCTTCCTCCTCCTCGTACACGTCCAGGGCCACACCGCCGAGATACTCGGATTTGAGCGCCTTGATGAGGGCGGTGGTATCGACCAGTTTCCCTCGGCTGGTGTTGATCAGATAGGCACCCTGCCTCATGCGCGTGAGGCTCGAGGCATTGATCAGGTGGTAGGTCTGCGGTGACAGCGGAAGATGCAGGCTGACCACGTCGCTGTGCGCCAGCAGTTCGTCCTGGGAGACGTAATCGACGTTGTGCGCCGCCGCCCAATCGTTCAAAGGCGCCAGATCGTGGGCGAGGACGCGGCAGCCGAAGCCGCGAAAGATCTGCGCGGCGGCACGGCCAATCCGGCCCGAGCCGATGATCCCGATGGTCTTGCCATGGAGGTCGAAGCCCACCAGTCCGCTGAGGGAGAAGTTCAGCTCGCGCACCCGGTTGTAGGCGCGGTGAATCTTCCGGTTCAGCGTGAGCAGCATCGCCACGGCATGTTCCGCCACGGCATGAGGCGAGTAGGCCGGCACGCGGGTGACGGCCAGGCCCAGCGCTTTGGCGGCATTCAGGTCCACATTGTTGAAGCCCGCGCAGCGCAACGCCACCAACCTGACGCCATGGCCGGCCAACGTGTCCAGACAGGCACGGTCCAGACGGTCGTTTACGAACACACACACCGCGAGCGCGCCGCGGGCAGTACCGGCCGTGTCGCTGCCGAGGCGGAAGTCGAAGAACTGCCATTCGAGGCGATCGGCCCCTCCGCCGCTGCTGAAGTTACCGCGGTCAAACGGCTTGGTGTCGTAGAAGGCGATGCGCATGAGCCGACCTCGAGAATGATGCGGTCCGTTCACAGGGATGGAACGTTTCGATCGTATCAATGCTGGGAATCCAGCGTATTGGGCGCGGTGCGACGCTGCCCGCAGGTGGCGGAAGAGCTGTCGTTCCAACCGATGCCCGCGAATTACCGCGGGAGGGTCGGCCGACACCCGCGTGGAGGCGAGTCCGCCCGGCCTGTGCGCACCAGGCGGACCTCGCCTCTCGCCAACGGACGACTACTTGCAGAAAGGACAGCACCCTGTGCGGGCGATCTCCGCGGGCGCAGCCACCGACGTGCTCATCAGGGCGAGCGCTATACCAAGCAGGGCCATCAGGTTCGTGTTCATGCGTTGCTCCTACACTCCTGGCAGGGGCGATGGGGGACGGGAAACTCCGTCCAATCAACAGGCTACGGCCTTCAGCCGACTGGAACGTCAAGGTGGAAAGAGCGCTTGACTCTCCAGCGGGCTGGAGGGTGTCTAATGACACGGTGGGGCAGCTTCTGATAGGCGATGTCGCCAGACACGCCGGCGTGGCCGTGACAACAATTCGATACTACGAGACAATTGGCCTGCTGCCTGCGCCAGTCCGTACCAGCGGTGGATATCGCAAGTACGACGACACGACGCTTCAGGAGCTGCAGTTCATCAGGAAGGCACAGGCGCTCGGGTTTTCGCTCGATGAGATCGGAGAGATTCTGACGCTCAGCCGGAGCGGCGAAACTCCCTGCGCACGTGTCCTCGACCTGGCGCAACGACACCTGGCCGCCGTGCAGGAGCGGATTGGGCAACTGACGCGATTTCGCGACCAGCTGTCCGCAGAGGTTTCCAAGTGGAAGGGCTCGGCAGAGCCGACCTGCCGAGGCTACTGTCAGATTATTGCGGGCGCCGAGATCGACGACGCGCCCTCGGGAGAACCGATGCCGCTGCCACGACGGACTTCACAGAAGAGAGCAAGACATGTCGTATAAGCGAATCGCCATCGCTCTCGTGCTCGGAGCCGCCGTGCTCTGTCCCGTGCCCGTCTCCGGGCAGATGACTTGAAGCGGCTGCGCCAACCCATACCTGCCCGGGTGGCGGGGTGTATTGACCGAAGGTGTCACGGGAAGCCGGTTCAACGTCGGCATGTGGGTCGTGTATGAGGACCGCGACCGCGCGTACGATGTGCGCGCCGAGGTCGAGAATCCACTGGGCGAGCGAACACAGATTCGAGTACCCCTGGTGACCCTCGACCTCCGGTTGACCGAACGACTCGGTGTTCAAGTGGCCGGTACGTTCCCGAACGTGACTCGGACCGCGGCGCTTCCACGGCCCACAGGGCCGTTCAACTTTTCGGAGACCTTCAGCGGGTTGGGAGACACATCGGTCCTCACGTGGTATCGACTCCGGCCGATCAAACGCTGGTATGCGATTGTGAATGCGGGACTTTCGCTACCAACAGGCAAGACTGAGACGCCGCGGTTTCGACCGGAGCTGGCAAACGGCAACCTCGTGCCGGTGTCGCGGCTGCAGCGCGGCTCAGGCACCGTCGACCCGCTCATCGGCGCCAGTGTCAACCGCCGCCTTGGGGCCTTCACGTTCTTCAACAGCGCGGCCGCGCGACTGCCGGTGACCGAAAACGACGTGGGATTGAGAACGGGCCAGTCCGCCGAGTTCAACACCGGTGTGGCTCGAGCGCTGGGCACGCATCGTGTGACCGGATTCGCGCGGCTGGGATGGTTGCACCGCGAGCAGGACGTCTTCCTCGGTACGCCGGTGCTGGTTGGTGGTGGCGATTGGGTGTACCTCACCCCAGGAATCGCAGCACAAGTCGGCAAGGGTATCAACGTGCAAGCGGAGGTGAAGTTCCCGATTCTCCGAACGCTGGCCAACAGACAACTCGACTCCTCGGCAGTCTTTCAGTTCGGCATCAGCCGAGCCTTCTGAAGATCGTCACTGAAACGAGCCTCGCACGGGAAACGCCTGCCGGATGGACCCGAGAAAGACCGTCGCCATGAGCTCGTAGCCCTGCACCGTGGGATGGAGTCCATCACCGCCCAGCAGCGATCGGTTCGCCCCGAACGCCGCGGCGAGATCAACGAGGTGCACGTTCGGCCGGCCCGTGGCGAGCCGTCGAATCTCCACGTTCAGCGCCTGCACCTGATCCGCGGCGTTGGGGCGAATCGAGCCATCGGGTCCCTGACTCTCGTAGGTCTGGAACATCGTGCTCAGGAGCACGGCCACCCCCTGGGCCTCGGCGACTGACAGGATCGCGTTGAGCGCGGCCGCGGTCTGGCCCGGGCTGGCGCCGCCGTTGAGGTCGTTGATTCCGTGGAGCACGAGCAGCGCCTGCGGCCGGTCCGACGCCAGGGTCCCTGGCAGCCGCTGGACGGCCTGGGCCGCATTCTCGGCCGGCAACCCTCGGTTGACGACCGTGAACACCTGTGGGGCGTGGAACGTGTTCAGCCCCAGCTGCAGACGGGTCGGGTAGGCGTGAGCCGGCGCGTCCACCAGCGCCGACAGGTTGAACGAGGAGAGCGTTCCGAAGGTGATGCTGTCCCCGAGCGCGACGAACCGGGTGAGGCCGATCGCATTGGGTGCGCCGATGAGGACGGGTGTCGCGGCCGGAGGTCCCACGGCGGCCGAACCCGGTGTCGGGGACGACCCGAGCGGAGACGGGCGCGTCGGGCTCTGCGAGCACGCGACGATCCCCGCGATCGCGCAGAAGAGGGCGATGAATCGGTTCCACGAGGTCCGCTGACCGGCTCGACACGCGCGCGTCGCCGACCAGTCGCCTGCACGCTCCAAGCGCATGGCCGAACGATGGTATCATTCCCGCGCGACGTCGGCCTCCGCACGACCGAGCATTCCGGATGGCTGCTGCGTTTCTCGCCAGGCTCCACGCGCGCACGTCCGTCAGGTTCACCGCCCTCGTGATCGCCGCGACGCTCGTCGCGGGCATCGCCCATCGCCAGCTCGGCGTCGCCGACGAGCCGGCCGGGCTCGTCGGCCGGTACTACGCGAGCGCCGACTGGACCGGCCCCCTGCTGCTCGAGCGCATCGACGCCGAGCTGTCCACCGAGACGCTGGCGGCCACTCCGGAGCTGCACGCGCGTCCCGTGTTCTCGGTCGAGTGGTCCGGATTTCTCGTGACGCGGGTCGACGCCCTCCAGCAGTTCGCGACCAAATCAGACGATGGTACGTGGCTCTGGATCGATGACGAGCTCGTCGTCGACAACGGCGGTCTGCACGCGGCGCGCAACGTCGCCGCGCAGGTGTTCCTGCCCCGCGGCGTCCACCGCATCCGCCTGCGGTATCAGCAGGCAGGCGGCGAGTACTCGCTGATTGTCGGACAGGCCTCGCATCGCGGCCTGTTCGTGCATCCCGGACCGCTGGTCCCGGGCCCGGTCACCTACGCCGGCTTTCGCGCGCGCGAGCTCTGGCCGCTGTTGCTGGTTGCCGCCTGGTACGCCGTCCTCCTGATCATCGGGGGCCACGCGGTGTCGAGGCTGGCCAGGCACCCGATCGCTGCCGAACTCGCGGCGGCATGGCGCGGACGCGGGTTCCGGCTCGTCGCCATGGCCGGGCTGGCCGCGAGCGTGATACACATCGGGTACGGTCTGCCGGCACTCCAGCCCTGGTCCGGCGACGAGTTGGATCCTCTGGGGGTCCTCGCCAACAGCGGGCGCGGATTCGACGGCTGGAACCTGCGCTGGCCGCCGCTCCATCTCACGCTGCTGGCGGGCGCGCTGGCGCCGTTCGACCTCGCCGCGTCGTGGCTCGACCTGTCACTGGCCGACCGCTTCGTCAGCGGGTGCATGTTCCTCGTCGTGCGCGGCGTCACCGTCGCGATGCTGGCCGTCACGCTCCTGCTGACGTTCCACATGGCGAGCACTGTGGTGGATCGCACGGCGGGATACTTCGCCGTGGCGCTGCTCTCGCTCAGCCCGGTCGTCGTGCATTTCGGATCGTTTGCCAACCTCGAGATCCCGCATCTGTTCTGGGTGACCGCCAGCGGTTGGGCGTGGCTGCAGCTCCTGCGGCGGCGCGATGTGACGGCCGCCTGGCTGTTCGGCGCCACCGTCGGCTTCAGCCTCGCCACCAAGGATCAGGCGTATGCGTACTACCTCCTGGCCCCGGTGGCGCTGGTGTGGCTGGTGGCCACCTCACCGCGGGATCGGGAGCGCGTGGGTATGATCGCCGTCGCCGCTGACCGGCGGCTGTGGGCAACCGCGATGGCAACGCTGCTCGCATTTGCGATCGGTCATCGCTTCCCGTGGGGCTGGAGCCGCCTGGTCGCCCACGTGCAGTCGATGGTCAGCACCGACAGCGTGCCGTTTCGGATGTATGACAGCAGCCTCGAGGGGTACGCGTCTCTGCTCGTCGCGACGGCCCGGTCGTTCGTGTGGGCCGCGGGCGTTCCCCTCACGGTGGCGTTGGTCGGGGGCGCCGTGTTGCTCGTCGTCTCGCGGAGGAGCCGTCTGCTGGTCAGCCTTGCCCTGCCCGGGGTGACCTATGTGCTGGGATTCCTGTGCGTGATCATGTTCGTCTACGACCGCTTCCTCATTGCGATGCTCCCACTGGCGGCCATCGTGGGCGGGCTCTTTCTCTCGAGCGCGGCCCGCGCGCCGGACAGGCCGGGCGCGCGCTGGCGGCTCGTGATTCCGGCTCTCGTGCTGCTCGCCGCGAGCCTCAACGCGGCGGCGCAGAACGTCGTGTTCTCCCGCGATCCGCGTCATGCCGCTGCCGCATGGCTGGCCGGCCATGTGCCCTGCGGCTCCCCGGTGGGGGTGACGTTCGACACGCAGTACGTCCCTGAGCTGTCCTGTTTTGACGTCTGGCCCATCAGGCCCGGTCAGACGTCGGACATGGTTCGCTATCCCGACTGGCTCGTACTGAACGAGGCCTATGCCCGGCGGTTCGGCGCCACGGCCTCGGGCGCGGTGTTCCTTGCCCGTCTGTGCGGGGGCGAGCTGGGGTTCGAGCTCGTGTACCGCTCGGACTCGGCCGCGCCGCGGTGGGCGCCGCTCTTCTGGGAGCCACGCTTTTCCAATCGCGTCGAAGACCCCTTCACTGTTTTCGACAAGCCCTTGCATGCGATCGAGATCTGGCGGCGACAAGGGGCACGCCCGACCGGCGTTCCGACGCCGGCGCCTGCGCTCAGCAGCTGCCGTCCGGACCCGGCGTAGATCGTCACGGCGATGTCACGGCGGATCTCGCGTTTCACATCCTCCGGAATCGGAACCTATCGATCCAGCGCGCCCATGAAAGCCGTTGGGCCCGGGATGCATGCGCTCGAGCGGCATCCCGAGGCGGAGCCGCCGGACCGCCCGTATCGCCGAGCGACGTCGACCGTTGTGTGTTGCGGTGGTGTTGCATCATGCTGCCCGCCTATCCAGCTGCCAGGCTTTGCCCACCTCGAACCTCGGGTACGGCGGCCGCACACGGTCTGATCGGCGTCGGCTTCAGGCGAGTGGCCGACCCGCGCGGCACGGGACGCATGGACGAATGGTCAGGAGATCAACGTGAAGAACAGGCGTTTGCCCATCATAGCCACGCTGCTTGCCGGTGCCCTTGGCGCGGCGGCCCAGCCGGCGGCCGGACAGGCTCAGGCCAAGCCTCCAGTCGCAAGTGCCGAATCGCGATGGTCAGACGTCTACTGCGACCTCACTGAGCTGTCGCGGCCCAACCCTTCCGAGCTCTCGGTGCGTTTCCAGTACCGCAATCTCCGAAAGGACGCCTTCCGACCTCCGCACGTCGAGCTCGTCCCCAATACCCGAGTGCTCGACGCCGCGAGCCTCACGCTGTTCGGGGTTCTGAAAGATGCCGATGGCAAACCGATCGCAAGCACCATGCGCGATGGAGCGTCGGCGCGACCGGTGCCCGCGGGGAGAGCGCAGCCGCATTTTGCGAGACTGGAACCACCGGGAGCCGACGTGAAAGCAGTCACCGTTCTCGTCGATGGCTGTCTGCCCTTCGAGAGGCGGACATCAGGAAGGACGCGGAAGCCAGCCTGCTGAAGGTCGCGACGGTCGTCAACGCCAATCCTGGCGCGAAGGTCTCGATCGAAGGCCACACCGATGGGCGAGGTGCGGACGACTACAACCAGAAGCTGTCGGAAGCCCGCGCGGCCAGCGTCAAACAGTGGCTCGTCGCAAGCGCGAAAGTCGATGGCGCCTCGGTCGCGACGCGCGGTTGGGGCAAGACGAAACCGGTCGCACCGAATGCCAAGCCCGACGGCTCGGACGATCCCGAAGGCCGCGCAAAGAACCGGCGCGTCGAAATCGTCGTGCGCAAGGGCGCCTGATCGGCCGACCGCCGCGCGGTGAGTCGCGACTCCCGAGGCCTCGGCTCGGGGAAAGAGCCTGGCGGTCCTCCCCGGTTCTCTTGAACCGTTACGACGGCATGCCCGGAGGCACCACGCTGGCATCCTATCGGGAGGCCGGTCTCAGGTTGACTCGGCAAGCCCGGGGCATATCATCGCCGTATGGCCGACACTCTCTTTCAGGAAACGCTCGAGGCCTGGCGCTATGCCCGCGAGGGCGTGACCGCCGAACTCGAGAACATTCCCGCCGAGTCGTTCGGGTTTTCGCCGGCGCCCGCCGTCCGTTCGATCAGCGACCTCGCACGGCACATCCTGGAGTCGGGAGCGATGATGGCTGGGGAGTTGAGCCGACCTGACGGCAACTTCACGCGGCAGGGGTTGGAGGCGTTCTTGAGGGAGTACGCACCGGATGTGTCGGCTGACGCTGACAAACCGACCCTCATCGGACAGCTTCGCGACTCGTTCACGGATGGGAAGGCGAGACTCGAGGCCGCCGGCGAGATTCACATGCTCCAGCGGATCGTGCAGTTCAATGGCGAGCCGGCCACTCGGCTGTCGTGGATGAATCACGGCATCGCGCACGAGGAGTATCACCGCGGCCAGTTGGCGCTTTATGCACGTCTCCTGGGACGCGTGCCCGCGCTCACCCAACTCATCCACGGTGCCTGACAGCCGCCGTCGCGGCCAGGGGCGCAGCCATCCCCTCAGGCGCGCAGCGCTGAGGCGGCGCCCCGCGAGCCGGGCCGACGGAAGCCATGAGGCTCAGCTCTGCAGGTTGCACGCGTTGGCCGCTTCTGTGCGCCCGCCCAGTTTTTTCAGCGCCTCACGTGCGTCAGGCGGAAACATGTGCGGGCTCATGTCGAGCGCGCGCTCCAGGTGCTCCCGGGCCGCGTCGCGCTTGCCTTGCGCGTCGTAGATCATGCCGGCGTGGTAGTAGAAGCCGGGCTCGCGCGTTCCAAGCTTCAGGGCCTCGCCGATCGTCTCGGCCGCTTCGTCGTAGCGCCCGTTCAGATAGAAGGCCCAGGCGAGCGTGTCGTACGCCTCGACGTCCTGACGCACGGCCAGGTCCTTTTGGGCGAGGTCGAGTGCGAGGGCGGGCTTGTGGGCCAGGTCGGCGTAGTAGGTCGCAAGCGTACGGTAGTGAGCGGGAGCGTTGATGTCGCGGCGTGTGGCTACCGATTCCCCAGCCGCAAACGCACGAGCCGCGTCCTCAGCGTGCCCCAAGGCGGCGTGCACCGCTCCGAGATCGAACAGCGTGGACGGCTCCGGCGCTACCTTGGCGGCACGGCTCAGGAGGTCTGCCGCATCGGGCAGCCGCCCCTGGGCCACCCGGACATCAGCGAGGCCTGACAGGCCGATGGGATAGGAGGGAAAGAGCTCGAGCGATTGGGTGAAATGGGCCTCGGCGCGTTCGAGGCAGCCGCTGTGAAAGTACACGTCGGCGAGCCGCGTCTCGAACCATGCGGTCTCTCGCGCCGGCTCGGCATCCCGCCGCATGATCGTGATGGCCTCTTGCAACAAAGCGACGGCCTCCGCGTTCCGTCCGCGGAGTTCCGCCACCAGGGCACGCCGCGCCAGAACCGCCGGGATGCCGCCCGCCTGCTTGGCGAGCGTCCTGACCGCTTCCTCACCTTCCGTGTACTTCCCCGTCTCGAGGTACACGTCGGCCAGCGTCGCCAGGGCGTCGAGGCTGCCGGGCGAGTTGCTGAGCAGCCTGGTGGCCAAATCGAGCGCTTCGGGGAACTTGTGTTGAGACGCGTACGCAGCCGCCAGGAAGGAGCTTGCCGGGGTGTGATCCGCTTTCAGCCGGAGTGCCCTCTGGAAGGCCTCTTCGGCCCTTCGAAACAGCGCCAGGTCGCCCACCTCCCGGGCCTTGCGAGCGTACAACTGCCCGAGAATCGTCTGGCTGACGAAATCCCTGGGGTCTTCCTCGATTCGCGTCTCGAACTGCCGAATCCCCTTGTCGGTGTCGAGCGCACTGACCGCTCCCAGCACTCCAAACGTGGAGGACGCGGGAGGCAACGAGGCGGGCTCCCGAGGCCAGAAGACCGCGAAGAGCGCGGCCACGGCGGCGGCACCGAGCACGAATCGAACGACGCGGATCATCGTCAGTAGAACGGCTGGAGCGCAGCAGTTCACTGCGCTCCAGCGTCACGAAAAGGCGAGCAGAGGGCTATGGGTTGGGCGGCGACCAGTACGGGAACGCGGTTCTCACGACCACGTCGCTGGCCACGCAGTCCCGAGTGAGCGCGCCGCCCGACACGAGATTGAGAGCCACGTCGATCACGTCATCCTGCAGCCGTCGGCCGTTCGGGAACCCGTCCGCCGAGGACGTGTCGATCGTCAGGATGTCGGGCAGCAGGAAGTCGGCGAGGAACGCCGCCCGCGACGCGTTGTTGCCCAGTGAAATCGCCGAAGCCAGGAACGTGTCACGGAACAGGGCCTGATCGTTCACGGGGCTCGCCTGGTTGAACGCATCCTTCAACGGTCCCGGAATGAACACCGTGTTGATCACGGGCCGCCCGTTGCGGTCAATCTGCTGCCCGTTCAACAACGTGCGGGCCCAGACCCCGATGTTGTTGGTGCCGAACAGAGAGCGGGGCAGCTCGAGCGCAATCGCCGTGACGTTCAGGCCCCTGAAGAAGTTGACGCCCGTGTTGCCCCCGGCGCCGCCGCACAGATTTCCCAACCCCGATCGGAAGGCGATGAAGTCAAAGAAGAACGGATCGTCGATCTCGTTCGCTCGAATGAATCCGCCGCCCGGAAGGGAGATGGTCTCCTGGGTCGAGCCAAGCACGTCGAAAATGCGGGTAGTCCTCGATTCACCAACGAAGTGCAGCTGCTGGATGCCGGTCGAGCCCGGGGGGCCGAAGCGGAAGTTGAAGGCGAACTCGTAGTCCGGATCGGCGTTGGTCGAGACGAAGAAATCGTGATCGGCGGTGGGGTGGAACGTGTTGGGCGACACGATCCGCGCCAGCGGCGAGAGCGTCATGATGAACACGACGTTGCCCGATTGGCTCGGCGACTGGAACGCGTACACGTCCGGGATGTCCAGCCGGGGGTCCAGGCGCACGCCCGGCGCGTCGCCGTGATCGGCCGCCCTGATATCAAATGTATTCATCGAAAGTGCAAGCACCGCGATGAGCGCTGCAAGCCACCCTCCTATCCGTGCCTCAGACATATACCGTCTCCTCTCGCCCCCTGAGGTTCGGCTCGCGTGTCGCTACACCCTGCCCTCTGCTCAGGGGGGAAAAGTCATTATACGCGACCACCTGAGGGGGCCAGTCCCCACCTCACTTTCGGGTAGTGGGTCAATTTTGGCCCACTACCCACTTTCGCAGGGCCGACCGCGGCGCCAACTTCTCGTGGCCCGGGCCGCACCCTTGGGTGTATGCTCCCCGCTGCCGAGATGCGTCCGTGAACATCAGACCCGGCCGGAGGCTGATATGTTGCGAGCGTTGTTGTTCCTGATCTCGCTGTCCATCGCAGGCCCCATGGCGGCTCAGGTGCCCACCGGCACCATTGCCGGAACAGTCACCGACCAGGTGGGGGCGGTCCTGCCGAACGTCACGATCACCATCACCAACCGCGGGACGGGGGCCGCACGCGTCCTGCTGAGCGGCGCGGACGGTGGTTTCCTGGTCCCGTCCCTGCCCGCCGGCAGCTACGACGTGCTGTTTGTCGCCGACGGTTTCCAACCCATCATGAGCCCCGCGGACGTCCGGACCGGCGCAACGACGACGGTCACGGTGGGCCTCGAACTGGGGACCCGCACCGAGACGGTGACGGTGACCGGCGTGACGACCTCGGTGGACCTGGCGACCAACCGCGTGCAAGGCCTGGTGGGGCGGACGCAGATTGACAACCTGCCGCTCAATGGCCGCAGCTTCATGAACCTGGCGCAATTGCAGCCGGGCGTGACGGTCAACCCTGGGAACCCCGCGCAGTTCAACGCACAGTTCAACGTCTCGGTGCTGGGCGGGCCCGCGTCTCGAACCGCCATCACCGTAGACGGCGGCAACGTCCGCAACCCGATCGAAGGCGGCCCGGGGCAGAACTTCTCTCAAGAGGTCGTCCAGGAGTTCCAGATCTCGACGGCCAACTTCGATCTCTCGACCGGCATCGCGGCCTTCGGTGCCATCAACGTCGTGACGCGCTCGGGGTCGAACGACGTGCGTGGCGCCGTCTATTACTACCATCGCGACGACAACCTGTCGGCGTATCCGAGTCTCGCGCGGACCACGTTGGTCGACAAGCCGGAGTTCTCCAGGCGCCAGAGCGGCTTCGTGCTCGGAGGCCCGATCAAGAAAGACAGAGCGCACTTCTTCGCCAACTACGAGCGGACCGACCAGGAGGGTGTCTACGTGGTGCAGCCGGATCTGCCGTCGGTGGCCGCATTCGGGACGCTGGCGCCGGCGCCGTACGACTCCAACACGCTCAGTGGACGCGTCGACTACAGCATGAGCGCCCGTCATTCCCTGTTTGGACGCTACTCGCATGACGGCAACACCAACAGCGGACCGTTCGGGACGCCCGTGCCCCCGTCGAACTTTGTGTCGAACAAGAACTTCGTCGACCAGCAGTTGCTAGGGATCACCAGCGTCCTGGGCCCGACGCTGGTCAACGACTTCCGCTTCTCCCACATGTATTGGCGCAACCGCAACTCGCCGGCGCAATGCGAGGGCGATATCAACGCCAACTGCATCGGCTTCGGCGGGCCGGAGATCTTCTATCTGAACTCCGTGAATTTCACCCTTGGAAACAACTTCAACTCACCGCAGGGACGCGACCTGCATCGCATTCCGATTTCGAACAACACGACCTGGCAGAAGGGCCGGCATCAGGTGAAGTTCGGGGGCACGTGGGAGCACGTGGACGCCGTGGGGTACTGGGGGTTCTTCGACCCGGCGCGCGTCTTTCTCCTCTCGCCGGAGTTTCTCGCCAACATCAGTCCCGCGCTGCCGGCGCTCTTCGGCCTGCCGGACGGGAAGATTCGGAGCCAGGCCGACCTGCTGAGGCTGCCCGTCGTGGCGTTCCTGCTCGGCATCGGCGACCGCTCCCAGCCGTCATACCGCCTCGATAACGCGCGTGGCAACGATCGCTACCACCTGTATGTCCAGGACAGCTGGCAGGCGTCCGATGCGCTCACGATCAACCTCGGTCTTGGCTGGCAACACGAGAGCAACGTCTTGAACTACGACCTGCCCAAGCCGGCCTACCTGGCGCCCGTCTACGGCAGCGATCTGAGGGCGACGCAGAAGGAGTACAAGAATTTCTCGCCGGCCGGGGGCTTCGCGTGGAAGGTGGGCCAGGGCCGCCCCACGGTGATTCGCGGCGGCGCCGGCATCTACTACGACACGCAGCTCGGGTGGTGGCGGCTCGGCGAGCGGGCCGTGATTGGCGGGTCCGGGCGGCAGTTCATCGGCAACGCGGCCGTGATCAACCCCCTCAGCGGGCAGCCGTTCAGCACCGCGTTCCTCAACTCCCTGGCCTACAACTACGGTACGTTCCTGCAGCAGTTGCCGGCGCTTCGCGCGCAGCAGGACGCGAAATACCCGGGGACGGGGGACCAGCCGCAGATCCTGCTGTCGAAGCAGGCGACCGCGCTGGGCGCGTTGTACCCTCGGGAGTTCCCGACGACGAGAGCCAACCATTTCAATCTCGGATTCCAGCGGGAGCTTGGCCCATCCATGGTGGTGCAGGCCGACCTCGTCTACCGCAAGATGCTGCACGGGACCCCGGGTGGATTCTTCGGGACGAGCGTGGACTTCAATCGCTTCAACGCGATCAACGGTCCCGTGATTCCTCGATGCACGGCGGCCAACGCCAGCGACCCGAACGCGCAGTGTTCGTCGGGTTCCATCAACTTCTGGTGGCCAGGGGCGGAGGCGGAGTACACGGGCCTGCTCATGCGGGTGGACAAGCGGTTCTCGAATCGCTACCAGTGGTCCGTGTCTTACGCGCTGCAGGACAGCCAGAGCATTCGCGACGTCAACCAGAACCTCGACGATTATTTCGCCACCTACGGCCCGGACCTTCCGCGCCACAACCTGACCGTCTCGGGTGTCGTGGAGATCCCCGGCGGGTTCCAGATCTCGGTCCTGTCCACCTTCCTGAGTCGCTTCCCGGTGGCGCCGGTCATCGCGGGGTTCGACAGTTCGGGCACCAACGTCAGCAGCTCCGGGTATACGCCGCTGCTCGGGATCCTCGGCAAAGGCTACGCCGGGTTCCTGAGCAAGAAGGATCTGGAATCGCTGGTGTCCGAATACAACTCGACCCACGCGGGTACGCTGACCCCGGCCGGGCGAGCGGGCATCAGCGCGAACCAGCGTTTCCCGGTCGTGACCCTGCCCAGCACCTATACCCTCGGCGACGTGTTTACGTCGCAGGACGTCCGCGTGACCAAGTCGTTCCGCTTCGGTACCGATGTCGACTTGCGCCTGATTGGGGAAGTGTTCAACCTGCTCAACGTCTCGAACCTGACCAACTACAGCTTCAACCTCGTGGTGCCGTCCACGTTCGGCAAGGCGAACCAGCGCGTGGGTCAGACGTTCGGGTCGGGTGGTCCGCGCGCGTTCCAGGTGGCCGCACGGCTGGGCTTTTGAGGCACCGCACGGTTTGCGAGGGCGGCGCATGACGGCCAAGCGCGGGGTTCGACGGCTGGCGATGACGCTGCTGTGCGGCGTTGTCTCTTCTGGCCCCGCTGGCATGGTGGTCGATGGCCACCAGGCGCGTCAGAGCGCGGAGCCCCCGGCGCGTACAGTGCGGCCGACATCGAGTTCATGTCGGGCATGATTCCCCACCATGCGCAGGCGGTGCTCATCGCCGGGTGGGCAGTCTCTCACGGAGCCCGCCCGGACATCCGCCTGCTCTGCGAGCGCATGGTCGTCGGTCAGCGGGACGAAATCGAGCTGATGCAGAATTGGCTGCGCGATCGCGGCCAACCGGTGCCGGCGGCTGACGCGACGCACCACCGGATGAAGATGAACGGGGTGGAGCACGACATGCTGATGCCCGGCATGCTCACGCCCGAAGAGCTGACCCAGCTCGATCGGGCCAGGGGCCCCGAGTGGGATCGCCTGTTTCTGACCTTCATGATTCGCCACCACGAAGGCGCCATCAAGATGGTGGACGACCTGTTCGCCTCCCACGGCGCCCTGCAGGACGATGACATGTACACGTTTGCGTCGGACGTGCATGCCGACCAGACGATTGAGATCGAACGGATGCACAAGCTGCTGGCTGCGAGGGGGAAAGGCCAGCGCTGAGGGGATCGTGGTTCCCTGGTGAACGGGAGTGTCACTCATGAAACCGCACGGGTTGGCCTTGCTGTCTGCTTTGCTGTCTGCGTCGCTGCTCGCCTCGGCCTGCGCATCGACGAGTGGTCCGACCTCGTCCGCTGGACCCAGCTCGGCGCCGATGGCGGCAGCGCCGCCGACGGCCGCTGCGCCGGCGCCGGCCACGCCGGCCGCGCAGCCTGCCGTGGCACCGACGCCCGCTCCAGCCCCGGCCCCGGCCGCACCCGCGGTTGCCGCAGCCGCGCCCGCCCCGATGCCGGGAGCGACGCCAGGCACCGGTGCGGGCGGACCTGGCCGCACGCCGCCGCCACCACCGCCGCCCCCGCCTGCCGTGATGCCACCGCCGGTGACGCCGATTGTCAGCGACACGGCGCCGAGTCCCGATCCGCGCGTGGGACTGTCGCCGGGCCGATGGGACGCCGGTCAAGCGGCATGGAACCTCCGCCTCCTGTCCACCACGCCTCCGTCGCCGAAGTTCCTGGGCGTGACCAACTCCGACCTCGCCTTCACCGGAAAGTACGCGATTCAGGGCAACTACAACGGCTTCCAGATTTTCGGCATCTCCACGCCCGAGAAACCCATCCTGGTTCTGACCTACACCTGCCCCGCCTCACAAAGCGACGTCTCGGTCTACAGACACCTGCTGTTCGTGTCGGGGGAAGGACAGGCCGGCCGCAAGGACTGTGGGATCCAGGGCGTGCCAGAGCCCATCAGCAAGGATCGGCTGCGCGGGATTCGCATCTTCGACATTTCGGACATGGCCAATCCCAAGTACGTCGCCAATGTCCAGACGTGTCGCGGCTCGCACACCCACACCGTCGTGACGGACCCTCGTGACAAGGCGAACGTGTACATCTACGTGTCCGGTTCGGCTGGCGTGCGCTCGGCCGACGAGTTGGCCGGGTGTCATGACGGTCCGATTGACGACCCCAAGACCGCGCGATTTCGCATCGAGGTCATTCGCGTGCCGCTCGCGGCTCCCGAGAAGGCCGCGATCGTGAGTTCGCCGCGCATCTTCCAGGGGCTGGCCCCGCCGCCGCGTCGTGTGGAGCCGGGCCGTGGCGGCCCGCCGAATGCCGGGGAACCAGGTGCCGCCGGGGCCGGGGCCGCGGGCGCGCCCGCGGCCGCCGCTGGCGGCGGCGCGACTCCTCCGACGGGAGGGCCGGGTGGTCCGGGGCAGCGGCCCAACACCGGGCCGAACCAGTGCCATGACATCACGGTGTTTCCGGATATCGGGCTCGCCGGCGGCGCGTGCGGCGGCTACGGACTGCTGCTCAACATCCGCGAAGTCGCTCAACCGTTCCGTGTCGACGAGGTGGCCGACATCAACATGGCGTTCTGGCACTCGGCGACCTTCAGCAACGATGGCACGAACGTGCTGTTCACCGACGAGTGGGGTGGCGGATCGGCGCCGCGCTGCCGCGACACCGACAAGCCCGAGTGGGGCGCCAATGCGCTCTTCGCGATCGAGAACGGCAAGATGCAATTCAAGAGCTACTACAAGATCCCGGCGCCGCAGACGGTGCTCGAGAACTGCGTGGCCCACAACGGATCGCTCATCCCGATCCCGGGGCGCGAAGTCATGGTCCAGGGGTGGTACCAAGGGGGCATTTCGGTCTTCGACTGGACCGATCCCGCCAAGCCGTACGAGATTGCGTTCTTCGATCGCGGTCCGGTGGATGCGACGAGGTTGATTATGGGCGGCTCCTGGTCGGTCTACTGGTACAACGGGCTGATCGTGAACTCAGAGATTGCCCGCGGTCTCGACATCTACGAGCTCCTGCCCAACGGTCTCCTCTCACAAAACGAAATCGACGCCGCCAGGACGGTGCGCTTCGACTACCTGAACGCCCAGGAGCAGCGAAAATTCATCTGGCCGCCGAGTTTTGCCAAGGCGCGCGCGTTCGTCGATCAGCTCGAACGCTCCAAGGGACTCGACGCGCCGCGGATCGCGACGTCGCGTGCGGACCTGGCGAGTGCCGAGAAGCTGGCGGGCCGCCCGCGGCAGCAGGCGCTCACCACCCTGGCGCGGCAGTTGAACTCCGAGGCAGCCAAAGCGGGCGATCCGCAGAAGGTCCGGCTGCTGGCCGGAGCGATCACCGAGCTGGCCAACGTGCGCTGACGCGCGCCAAGGAAAAGGACACCGCCTACCGCGTGACCGTCACCTCGACGTTGTCGTAGGTGAACAGCGCGCCGTCACTGGCCACCGCGCGCAGCGTGTAGCGGCCCGGCTCGGCGAACGTCGCCTGCGTGGTCCATCGATTCTGTGGAGGCGGCTCTGGAATGATGAATGGCGGAGACCACGCCGAGTTGCCGTACGCGCGTGTGTCCGTCCACGTCTTCATCTGCTCCGGATCGAAGCGCACGTGCTTCGCGGGTCCGCGGTAGACGATCCAGGACAGTCGAAGGCCGGGCCCGCTCGACGGGACGATGGACGAGGGCGGACGATACAACACGCTGGTCGCGTCGGCGCCCGACGGGGCCCGGACCGGACGTCGTTGGGGGAGGTTGTCCGGATCGATGGCGATCGCCGCAAGCGTGAGAGGGTCGCCCGCCCGCACCGATCGCCGCCGCTCGCCCTCCACACGGAGCTCCGGCGGCAGGTTCGTTCGGAGCTCGTCGCGCAGGCTGCCAAACTCGCCCCCGACTTCGGTGGAGATCACCTGCTTGTCGATCTGGTAGTCGGTCTTGAGCGAGGCATACGCCCGCTCGGTCCGACCATGCGTCGTCAAGACCCAGGTCAGCTCGCGGGTGCCAAAATCTCTCGGCACGCGGATCGTGAAGAGAAACGGGTTGCGCCGCGGATAGAAATGCGTCGGCTGGCCCTGATCGGGTCCTCCGGGCTCGATGGCGTTGTCGGGTCCGACCGGGATGTCGAACACTTCTTCCCAGTTCGAGTTCATGTAGCCGAAGAACATCGTGAACGACCCATCCTCGTTCGGCCACCACCCTTCGTAGGCGGGCGACACGTGCTGCCCCTTCAGGTACATGAGCCGGGTCTGCGCGCTCGTCCCGAAGACGAGCAGCGGCAGGGCCAGCAGTGCCAGGCCTACCGCGCGATGAGGCGTGGCCCCGAGTCGCACCGTCACTGCTGCCGCTGACCGGGGCTGGTCACGACCGTCGGCTGGGTCGGCGGCGCCCAGCAGAGCGGGCACCCGACGTCGTAGTCGTTCCGGCTCGTCATCCGCTGCCGGCGCTGGGCCATCTCGGCCTGGAACTGCTCCTCGGTGAGCGAGACCGAGTAGCCGAGGTCGATGAACATGTTGGCAATCGATCGACGGCCGCCTCCGGCCCAGTTCCTCACGTCGGCCAGGTTCTTGTTGTTCGAGGTGGTGTCGAGAAAACCAATCAGATGGACGATGGTGCCTCTGGGCAGCAGCGGCGCGGCATCGTCTTCGTAGACGTACTGCTTGACCCAGTTGTGATCGTAGCCCACGCAGTTGAGCGTCAGGATGTTGTGGCCCCAGATGGCTTCCAGGCACATGCGCACGCCGGGGGCGTGCAGATGCGGCTCGAAGGCGATGATCTTCGTGTGCTCCTGCAGTGTGGCGTACGCGTGCAGCTCCTGGCTCGCACGCCCCGGCTTCACGTCGATGTCGATGCCGTTGCCGAGGCGCAGGCTCGAACGGCGGTACTGCGGCTTGTAGCCCTTCGGAAAGAACTTGAATGCGAACTCGAGATGCGCCTTGGTCTCGCGGCCGTTCGAGTGCAGGTGGTACGCATCGAGCGAGAGCGAGGAGTTGGCGGCGAGCAGACGGCCGGCGGCGACCGGGAAGATGTCTGCGTTGCGACCGACTTCGTGGATCGGCCAGTTGGTCGCGGCTTCGCCGCTGGCCCCCGAGCCCGGCACCACGCTCGAGTACGTCATGTGGTGGAAGGCGTAACGCCCGCCCACCGTGCTGGTAGCCCCTCTAGGGATGTCGTTGACCTCACGGACCTCGACGGCCGACACATAGCGATCTTCGGTGAGGCCCGTGGGCACGAGACCAAGCGAGCCCCACTTGTCGGGCCCCGTCGCCGGCAAGGTGACTTCCGACGACCGCAGGACGAGATCCGGCTCGCCGATGGTCCATGCATCGCCGTCTGCGAACGTGCGATTGGGCGGCAGGTCCGCGGGGTTCCCGCGCGGCGCCCCGTTGTCGGCCCACTGTGCGATCTGGGCGATCTCTTGGTCGCTGAGCGACGGGTCGTCCTTGAAGCGCTGGATGCCGATATCGCGCTCGACGTAGAACGGGGGCATCACACCGGCCCGTGGTCCATGTCCCGTCCGGAGCTTGATCGCGCGCGCCCACGGCCGCACATCCTCATAGGTGATGAGCGGCATCGGCGCCACGCCATCGGGCCGGTGGCAGTCCTGGCAGCTGCGCTGCAGGATGGGCGCGATGTGCTTGGTGAAGGTGACCTCTGCCCCGGCGGCACCAGCCTGCGCGGCTGGCGCGGCAGGCATGAGCACCCCCAGCGAGGCTGTCGCCAGCGTCGCCAGCCCGATCGAAACGTAACCGCCGATCACGGGTGTGTTCATCGTCGTGCACCTCGGTTCAGCCCTCGCCACGTTACGCCAAGAACCACGGACGGTCAATGCGCCTTGAGGGTGCCGGCCGCGGGTGAGACAACGCGCAAAAAGAGGCCCCCGGGAGCTTCCCTCAGGGCAGGGCGAAGGCCAGCAGCGTCGTGCCCGAGGCGATGACCACGTGCTGCCGGCCATCCAGGAGATAGGTCATGGCCGCCGCGCCCCAGATCGGCGCGCCCGTTGAGTAACGCCACAGGTGCTTTCCGGTTCGGCCGTCGAAGGCCATGAAATTGCCTTCGTGATCGCCGGCGAAAACCAACCCCGACGCGGTGGTCAAGACGCCAGCCATGGTGGCCGACGGATACCTGAACTCCCACACCCGCCGGCCTGTTGCAGCGTCGATCGCGCGCAGCGCGCCGTACGCCTTGTCTCGATCCACGCGAACGGTCCCGCCGAAGGCCGATCGCCCGGGTTCGATTTTCGGGGCCTGGGGCGCATAGACCGCGCACGTCTCGCGCGCGGTGACGAAGAACAGGCCGCTTGCAGCCTCGAACGACGGGGGATTGAAGTTGGTCCCGCCCCACTGGTCGGGGAGGCATCCCTGGCTCCCGTCGTTCAGCACAATCGGACGCTGGTCTGGCCCAATCTCGCGCGCCCACGTGGTGTCGGTAAACGGCCTCGCGAGAATCACTCGGCCGTCCACACGGTCGAGGCCCTTCCCGTCGGTGCCGTGACATGTCGCGCACCGCTCGCCGTACAGCGCCGCTCCGTCCTCATCGTCTCGGGTCAGCGGCGCCTGCGACAGCAGGCTGGTCGTGACGGGCAAGAGGGCCGACCACAACAGGGCTGTGCGGAACACCGGGCGCGAGTATACTGCGCCACCAAGGGAGGGCGCGATGAATCGAGCGTGGTCACACTCGAATGGAAAACGTGACGCTGCAGATTCCCGAACACCTGGGTCAAGTCTTCTCGCCCGGCCGGAGGCCGGGCCGGCCAACGCTGCTCCTGGCGAAGCGGCGACGCAGCGGCACATGCTCGAGGGTCAGGGGCGAAGCCTCGCGAGAGGCCGGGTCTTGAGCGCGATGATCGCGACCGGATTGCTCATCTGGATGGCCGGCGTGGCCGCGCAGCAGAGCAACTTCGTGGGAGGCGCCCCCGCGCAGCTCGACGCCAAGGCGGTCCGCACGTTGCGATTGCGATTCCAGGCCGGCAGCCGATCGAACTGGCACAGCCACTCCCATGGCCAGCTGCTCATGATCGAACAGGGGAGGGGGCGCACACAGGAGCGCGGCGGCGCCCTGCTCGAGATGCAGCCAGGGATGCCCTGGTACACCAAGCCCGGGGTCGAACATTGGCACGGTGCGGCGCCGGATCAGGACGTCGTCCAGTTGACGATCTACGAGGGTGAGGTGAAGTGGCTCGAGGCCGTCGGCGACGAAGTGTACAAAGCCGCGCCTCGGAAGTAGATTCGATCGGCAGCGACGCGGCGTCCGCTGCCCCAGAAGTTGTGTCGCCCTGATGCCGAGCCTTGAGCCTCCGCGCGTCGTCAATATTGGTGACCTTCGACGGGCCGCCAAACGGCGTCTGCCGCGGGTTGTCTTCGATTACATCGACGGGGGTGCCGACGCGGAGTTCACCATGCGAGAGAACTCGCGGGTGTTCGACGAGGTGGCATTTCGGCCGAACTGCGCGGTGGCGACGGCCGCCTGCGATCTGCGCACGCGTGTACTCGGGGCCACCCTCGAGCTACCGGTGATTCTGGCACCCGTCGGCAGCAGCCGGATGTTCTTTCCGCGAGGCGAGGAGGCGGCGGCGCGCGCGGCGGGGCGGGCGGGCACGATCTACACGCTGTCAACCTTGTCAGGCTGTGCGGTGGAGGACGTGACAGGAGCGACGCCGGGCAAGGTCTGGTATCAGCTCTACCTGGTTGGCGGCCGTGACGTCGCGCTCGCGGCCATCGAGCGTGCCAAACGAAGCGGATGCACGGCCCTGGTCGTGACCATCGACACGACGGTCGCCGGTCTGCGCGAGCGCGACCTGCGCAACGGCACCCGTGAACTCGCGTCCTCGGATTTTCGCAAGAGAGCGCCGTTCCTGATTCGCTTCCTCGCGCACCCGCGCTGGCTCGCGGGCTACCTGCGCGACGGCGGCCTCATGCACTTTCCCAACGTCGTCCTGAAGGACGGCCCGATGCCGTTTGCCGACGTGGCCGCCGCTCTCGAGCAGGCCGCTCTCTGCTGGGGCGATTTCCGGTGGATTCGCGATGCGTGGCAGGGACCGATCATCGCCAAGGGTGTTCAGACGGGCGAGGATGCGAAACGGGCGATCGATCACGGCGTCGATGCAGTCGTGGTCTCCAATCACGGCGGCCGGCAACTCGATGGTGTGTTACCGAGCTTGCGCGTGCTCCCCGAGGTGGTCGCCGCGGTCGGTGGACGGACAGAAGTGCTGTTCGACGGCGGCATTCGACGAGGAGGGGATGTGGTCAAGGCGCTCGCGTTGGGCGCCCGGGCGGTGCTCGTCGGACGCGCCTACGCCTACGGGCTGGGCGCCGCAGGCGAAGCCGGCGTGGCGCGAGCCCTCACCATTCTCCGAGACGATATCGTCCGGACGATGAAGCTGCTGGGCGTTCAGTCGATCGCGGGGCTCGATCGGTCACTGGTGGAGATCCCGGGGGCGTGGGCAGGAACCATCCCATGAGCAACTTCAATCGCGTGGAGGCGACGATGGTGAGACGGTTTGTCCTGGTGCTGACGGCGGCAGCTCTTGCCTCCGTGACCGCATCGAACGTTGCGACCCAAGCGCTGCCTCCGGGGTACGTCGATCCGCGGCCTCTTCTCGACGCGGCCGCGAAGGCGATTGGCACCGACAGTCTGCGGTGCGTGACCATCGGGGGCACGGCGTATGGCGGCGCTCTGGGCCAGCAGTTCGAGTCCGCGCGCAACGTGGATTGGCCGCGCATCGATGCGCTCGCCAACTACTCGCGCACGATGCACTGGAACGTCCAGACGATGACCGAGACCTTCGATCGCAAACCAGGACTCAACCCGGCATCGTGGAAGTACGGCGCCGGGTGGGTAGACGGACCGCTGCAGCAGCATCCACGCCAGACGTTCGTGGTCTCTGGAATCCACGCGTGGCACCTGGACGGACCAGACGGTACGCCTGTGGCGGTACCGCCGGAACTGGCCGAGATATACCAGCTGGACATGTGGCTGAACCCGCATGGGTTTCTGAAGGCGGCTCGCCTGCCCGGGGCGAACCCGAAGGCCACGTGGCGCTGGGAGCTGGGAGAAATGGGGCGCGATGGTCCCGAGGTGAAGCCGGCCAAAGTGCACGTGGTGTCGATCATGGTCAACGGCAAGTACCGGGTGGACGCCACCATCAACGCCCATCACTTGCTCCAGCGCATTCACACGTGGGTGGCTCACCCTGTGCTCGGCGACATGAACTACGAGCACGAGTTCACCAACGAGAGCTACATCGATCTCGGCGGCGGCATTCGCTTTCCCACGGGCTGGCACTCGCATCAGGGATGGGACGACAACTATGGAGCCCAGAACGTCACGGCCGGCCACAACGCCTTTGGCGGCGCGCTGAAGGATGTTCGCACGAACCAGTGCGACGATCCGCCGGCGGTGCCTGCGGCGGTCGGGAGCGCCACCTTTCCCGTGCGCGTCGAGACGCGCGTCCTTTCGGACGGGGTGTACCTGCTTGGTGGAGGCACGCACAACAGCATCGCCGTCGAGCTCGAGGACGTCATCGCCGTCTTCGAGGCGCCGCTCGACGAAGAGCGGAGCCTGGCGGTGATTGATGCCATCTCGAAGCTGATTCCAGACAAGCCGATTCGTTGGATCATCAACTCTCACCAGCACTTCGACCACATCGGGGGGCTGCGCACCTACATGCACGTCGGCGCGACCGTCGTCACGCATTGGAAGAACTACGAGTTCTACAACCGCGATGTGCTGAACTACGGCCAGCGAACGTTGAAGCCGGACATGGTCTCCCTGTGGCCGCCGACCGAACTGGCCGAGGGCTATTACTACGAGGCCATTCGGGAAAACTTCGTCATCACCGATGGTGTGCGCAACCTGCACGTGCACTATGTCAACCCGCTGGCCCACGTCGAGGGGATGCTCATCGCGTATCTGCCCAAGGAGAAACTGCTGTTCGAAGCGGACCTGGTGGGCACGCACGGTCCGCGCGGCGCTCCGCCGACCAGAGATCAGACGACCTTGTTCAACGTCGTGAGGCGTCTGGGGCTGGACGTCGAACGCATCGTCTCGGTACACGGCGATCCGCAGCCGTGGACGGAGTTTGCGGGTCGATTCAAGACCAGGGGACCCGGCGTGGAGTAGTGGGCTCCGCCGCGCGAGTGTCGGGGTGGAGCCCCGTGCAGCCCGGCTGCGCTACACTGCTCGTCTCATTTGGAGGCACCGAGTCTGATGAACACCGGCTCCCGTGACCGCCTCGGCATCCCGTTGCTTGGCTTGCTGTTGCTGCTTCCGGCAGGTCAGGTTCCCGTCGTGCGCGTCGTGGACGCGCAGCCTCAGTCGCTTGAAGGGGCGGTCATCGGTTCGTACCGGTGGAGGAGCATCGGGCCGAACCGTGGCGGCCGGTCCATTGCCGCCTCCGGCGTCAAGGGGCGACCGCTCAAGGCCTACTTCGGCGCCACTGGCGGCGGGCTCTGGAAGACGACCGACGCCGGTCACACGTGGGCACCGGTCACGGACGGCCAGATCACGAGCGCATCAATCGGCGCGGTCGCCGTCTCCGAGTCGCATCCCGACGTCGTGTACATCGGCATGGGGGAGTCGTGCATCCGCGGCAACATCATGCCGGGGGACGGCGTCTACAAATCGATCGACGCGGGCAAGTCGTGGACGAAGGTCGGGTTCGCCGGCGCGGATGCCATTTCGAAGATCCGCATTCACCCCACCAATCCCGACATCGTCTACGTTGCGAGCTTTGGCCTCTACCACGGGCCCAGCGAGGAACGCGGCGTCTACAAGTCCACCGACGGCGGCAAGTCCTGGCGGCAGGTGCTGTTCCGTGATTCCCGCACCGGTGCCGTGGACGTCGCCATCGACCGCAACAACCCCAACGTCCTCTTTGCAGCCCTGTGGGAGGCGTACCGGATCGAATACCAGATGTCGAGCGGGGGTCCCGGCAGCGGACTGTACAAGAGCACGGACGGCGGGGAGAACTGGACCGAGATCACCCGCGCGCCCGGCCTGCCCTCCGGCATCGTGGGCCGGATTGGCCTCGCGCTGACCGCGGCCGACTCCAACCGCGTCTACGCGCTCGTTGAGAACGCCAACGGCGGGCTCTTCGTATCGGACGACGCCGGCGCGAACTGGAAGCTGGTGAACGAGTCACGCACGGTGCGACAGCGCGCGTTCTATTACACGCATGCTCACGCGGACCAGAAGAACAAGGACATCGTCTACCTGCTGAACACCGCGATGTTCCGCTCGACCGACGGGGGCAAGACGCTGGCGAGCGTCGGGCAGGGCACTCACGGCGACTTTCACGATCTGTGGGTGGACCCCGAGGATTCCGACCACCTGGTGGTGGCCAACGACGGCGGGGGCGCGATCTCGTACAACATCGCGTCGGCCCAGCGCAGTTGGAGCGACCAGGACTTCCCCACGGCGCAGTGGTACCACGTGGTCACGACGGCACACCTCCCATTCCACGTGTGCGGCGCCCAACAGGACAACAGCACGCTGTGCGTGCCGAGCGACACGAATCTGCCTGGCGGCTTCGGACGCATCCCGCCCGTGGCGCCCTATCCGGTGGGCGGCGGAGAACCAGGCTACATCGCCCCCGACCGCGCCAATCCCGACGTGTTCTTCGCCGGCGCCAACAACGGCACGTTCCTGACTCGTCACAATCGCCGCACAGGCGAGCTGAAAGAGGTCGGCGCCTACCCGCGCTTTTTCTCAGGCGAGCCAGCCAAGGACGTCGTGGAGCGCTGGCAATGGACCTATCCGATCATTTTCTCGCCCGTCGACGGGCGAACCCTGTACACGAGCTCGCAACGTGTATGGCGATCGACCAATGGCGGTGATTCCTGGGAGCCGATCAGCGGCGACCTCTCGCGTCACGATCCAAAGACGATGCAGGAGTCCGGCGGACCGATCACCCACGACATGAACAGTCCCGAGATCTACGGGACCGTGTTCGCGCTGGCGCCAGGCAAGAGATCCATCGACGTCCTCTGGGCGGGTTCGGACGATGGGCTGATCCACGTCTCGAGGGATCACGGCAAGACGTGGGTCAACGTGACGCCGACGGCGATGCCCGACCTCGGCAGGGTCAGCCAGATCGACAGCTCGTCCTTCGAGGACGGCACCGCGTACGTGGCCGTCAAGAAGATGCTGCTCGGCGATCGCGCCCCCTATATCTTCCGAACCAGGGATTTCGGCAAGACGTGGTCGACGATCGTCCAGGGCATTCCCGCCAACGACTACGTGCACGTGGTTCGCGAAGATCCGGCGCGGCGTGGCCTGCTCTACGCCGGCACCCAGCACCGGGTCTACGTGTCGCTCAACGACGGCGATTCGTGGACGCCGTTCAGCGCGGGGCTGCCTGACACGCCCATCGCCGATCTGGTGGTCGAGGGGAGCTCGCTGGCGATCGGCACTCACGGTCGCAGCTTTTACGTGATGGACGACCTGTCCGTGCTGCGCCAGTTGGGCGCCGCCTCGGTCGGCGATGTCCATGTGTTCAAGCCGGCCAACGTGATCCGCGGACTCGATCGAGCCGGGATTACCTACTACCTGAAGACCGCGCCGAAGAGCCTCTCGCTGGAGTTCCTCGACGACACGGGTCAGTTGATGCGCCGCATCGAGGGCCGCGCACCGCCGAAGGAGGGGCAAACCACGAGCAGCGGCGGGGAAGGTGGCCCGCCCCAGGGGCCTCCGGCCGCCTCCATGACCGCGGGCATCAACCGCTTCTCCTGGGATCTCAACTCGACGCCGGTTGTCTCGTTCCCCGGCATGATCCTGTGGGGCGCGACGCAGAACGGTCCGATGGTCCTGCCGGGAACCTACACCGTGCGCCTCACGGCCGACGGTGTCTCGATGACGCAGCCGTTCGGCGTCGTCAAGCATCCCTTGCGTCCGGTGAGCGACGCCGACTTGCTTCATCAGTGGAACCTGGCCGGCCGCATCCGGGACAAGGTCAACGAAGCCAACCTCGCGGTGATCCGCATCAGACGGATCAAGTCCGACATCACGGCGCGAATCAAGGGAACCCCCACGGAAGTGCAGGACGCTGCGGCCAAGCTCACCCAGGCCCTCCAGGCCGTGGAGGAAGACCTCTACCAGGTCAGGAACCAGAGCGGCCAGGACCCGCTCAACTTTCCCATCAGGACCAACAACCGGCTCGCCTCGCTGTTGCGCGTCGCGGTCACCGGGGAGGGACGGCCCACCGCGAGCGTGGACGCGATCTTCAACGACCTCGTGGCCGAGCTGAGGGGTCACACGGATCGGCTCGACCGGACGCTGGCCGAGGATCTGGCGGCTTTCAACCGGATGCTGACACGCAACAAGCGTGAACCCATCAGCGAGAAATAGCCTGGCGCGATGAGTGGATCAGGCCCGGCGTCTTCCGACTTGGCCGTGACGCTCGCCGAGGTCGGCCGCCGCCTCGATGTGCGCGGATGGGTCCTCGGTACGAGCGGCAACTTCAGCCTCGTCGTGTCACGCGAGCCCTTGCGCCTGATCATCACGCCGAGCGGCGTCTCGAAAGGCCAGCTCGCCGGTGACGAGATGCTCGAAGTCGACGAGCGGGGCCACGTGGTGAGCGGCCTGGGCCTGCCGTCGGCCGAAGCCAGGCTTCACGGTGAAATCGTGCGATCCCGCCGCGCCGGGGCCGTGCTGCACACCCACTCGATCTGGAGCACCCTCCTGTCGGACCAGCATGCCCACGCCGGCGGCCTCGCGATCGAAGGCTACGAGATGCTGAAGGGCTTGCAGGGTGTGACGACCCACGAGCATCGGGAGTGGATTCCCATCCTCGAAAACGATCAGGACATGACGAGGCTGGCTGCCGCCGTGCACGACACGCTCGAACAACATCCCTCAGCCCACGCGTTTCTGCTGCGCCGGCATGGGATGTACACTTGGGGCAGCACGCTGCGCGAGGCCGAGCGGCACGTGGAAATCGTCGAGTTCCTGCTCGAAGCGATCGGCCGTCGCGCGGGAATGCCGCACGACATCGACGGACGCGACCGCTGAAGTCGGGGGCACGTACAGCCGTCCCCCGGTCACGCCAGCGGGACGATCCGCTCGGGGCGCTGAAGGAGGGCACGATGGCGGTCATCACGATTCCGGCCGAGCAGGCCGTCATTCGCGAGATCGACGCGGTTACCGCGTATCTCCACTCACGAGGGATCGAGTACGAGCGGTGGGAGCTCGACCGTCCGGTCCCCGAGGGGGCGCCGGCCGATGAGCTGCTGGCCGCCTATGCCCAGGCAATCGACACACTCAAAGCGCGAGGGGGCTATCGCACCGCGGATGTGATCGACGTCGGTCCACAGACTCCCAACCTGGACGCGATGCTGGCCAAGTTCAACCGCGAGCACTGGCACGACGAAGACGAAGTCCGCTTCATTGTCGAGGGGCGCGGGTTGTTCCACATCCATCCCGCCGGCCATCCGGTGTTCGCCCTCGAGGTCGAGGCCGGCGACCTCATCCGCGTCCCGCGAGGCACCCATCACTGGTTCGATCTCTGCCACGAGCGACGGATCCGCGCGATTCGCCTGTTCCAGGACACCACGGGGTGGACACCGCACTATACGGAGTCGGGGATCGACCAGGGGTTTCAACCGCTGTGCTTCGGGCCCGCGTACCTGCCGCCGTCGACCGCCACGACGCCGTGATGACGGGCGAGCTCGAGCGCCGGGCGGTCCTGCTCGATATCGAGGGCACCACGACGCCGATCGCCTTCGTCACCACGGTGCTGTTTCCGTATGCACGCCGGCGGCTCGCCGGCCACCTGGCACGCCATCGCGACCGGCCCGAGTACCGCACCCTACTTGCCGAGTTGCGAGATGAATGGGCTCGCGACCGGGCGGCCGCCGCCTCCGTGCCGCCGTGGCCAGACGAGGCCTCCCGGGAACTGGACGGCGTCGTGGCCTACTGCGGCTGGCTCATGGACCGCGATCGCAAGTCGACCAGCTTGAAGCGCCTGCAGGGATGCATCTGGGAAGAGGGGTACGCCAGCGGCGAGCTGACGGGCGAGCTGTTCGAGGATGTCGCGCCTGCCTTCGTGCGCTGGCACGCCGATGGCGTCGACATCGGCCTGTTTTCGTCGGGCAGTCGGCTCGCGCAGCAGCTCCTGTTTCGTCATTCGACCGCCGGTGACCTGAGCGCGTACCTGGGTTGGTACTTCGACACCACCACCGGCGCGAAAGGCGAGGCCGACAGCTACCGGCGGATCGCCCACACGATGGCCCGATCGGCCCACGCGGTGTCCTTCGTGTCCGACGTGGTCGCGGAGCTCGACGCGGCCCGCGCCGCCGGCATGCGGACGGCGCTGTCGGTGCGGCCGGGCAACGCGCCCGCTTCCGGCGGCCACGAGCATCCGGTAGTTCACAGTTTGGCGGAACTCACGGATCTGTCCGCGGCCTGACTTTCAGCCGGACGTGCGGTCGCGGTATGTTGTGGGGGGCCCGCCGGGCTCCCCCGAGTGTGGTCCCGTCTCGTGTTTCGGAGGCTTGGTGCGATCGTTGTTCACCATCCTGTGGTTGTTCGGAGTCCCGACGCTCTGGCTGGTCGGGTCGTGGTGGCTGCTCCGGACACCCCAGTCCGGGGTGGTCGGACCGCTGCCGCAAGGCTCATTGCAGGTCGGGGCGGCGGTGTTCGCTGCGGCGGTCATCGCGTTTGCCTTCGTGTTCTCGCAGCGGACGGATCCCTCGCGGCAGCTGGAGCTCGAGGCCGCGCGCGATCGCGCGCGCATCCTTGACGAGCAGCGCCTGGCGCTCGAGTCCTCGCGGCAAGTGCTCGAACAGGCGCTCGCCGCCTCCGAGCAGACCCGCCAGGCGCAAGCCGACCTCCTCGCCGAGGCCGAGAAGAGCCGCGAAGCGCTCCAGGCAGCCGCCGAAGTCGCCAAGCAGCAGCAACAGGCTCCGCCACCGAGAGCGAGTGAGCGCACCGAACGGCCCCGCCCCGCCGCGCGGCCTCGGCTCGAGTTCCACGTGGGCGACGTCGAGTGGGCGTCGCTCGAAAAAGGCGTGGCGGCACGCCTGGCACGCGCGGACGGCAAGGTCATTGCGGAACTCGTCGTGCGCAACATGGGCGATGTCGCACTCAAGCGACCGACGCTGCAGGTGCGAGCCCTGCCGTCTCGAGTCACCGTGGTCCCCGCCGAGTTCCCGGCCCGTGCGTCGCACGAGCTGGCCCCGGCCAAAGAGGTCGGCGGCGGCTACGTGTACGCCGTGACCGCCAGCGTCCCGGAAGATGTCACCACGTTCGTGTTGCTCGTGGTGATCTCGGGTGACAACTTCCCCCGTCAGACCGTGAAGATTCCCATCGACATCCTGCGCGGTTGATGGACGTGCGGTCTGCAGCCACCACCGCGACCCGAGCCATGCACGAGGTCAGCACCTCCGGATCATCGGGGACCTGGTCATGAGCGAGCCTCGTGTGCTCATGGTTGCCGCCGAGAACGACGCCCTGCCCGGAGGCAAGGTGGGCGGCATCGGTGACGTCGTTCGCGACGCGCCTCTGGCGCTCGCGAGGCGAGGGTGGCTCGTGGACGTCGTGACGCCGTCGCACGGCTTCCTGCACAGGACGCCAGGCGCGTATTGGCTCGGCACCGTATCGGTGCGGTTCGGTGGCGGCCTCACGAGTGTGGATGTCCACGTCGCCCCTGGCAAGTGCCCCCGCTCGTCGGTGACCCACCTGGTGATCGACCACCCGGGCCTTCTGACCCTCAACGATGGTCAGCCGAGCATCTACTGTGACGATGCCGCGGCACCACCGTTCGCGGCCGACGCGTCGAAGTACGCGTTGTTTTGCACGGCCGTGGCCGAGTGCTTGCGCCAGGAGTTGTTCAGCCGCCCGACGGCGCTGCACCTGCACGACTGGCACGCGGCGCTCGTGTTGCTCTTGCGGAAGTACGACCCGGAGTACGCGTCGCTCCAAGGGATCCGCGCGGCCTATTCCATCCACAACCTCGCGCTCCAAGGCATCAGGCCGTTCACCGGACATCCCTCGGCGTTGGCGTCGTGGTTCCCGAGAATGCGGCCCACGCCGGACATGGCCGATCCGCGGTGGCCGGACAACATCAACCCCATGGCGGTCGGCATCCGTCTGGCCGATGCGGTGCACACCGTCTCGCCGTCCTACGCCGCAGAGATCCTCGGACCGAGCGACCCGCCCCGTGCCTACGGCGGTGAGGGGCTCGACGTCGATCTCACGGCCGCGCATCGAGAACACCGATTGTTCGGCATCCTGAACGGGTGTGACTACAGCGACGGGCGTGTCGCGCCCCGCCTGGCGCTTCCTGTCCTCGCGTCGCGTCTGCGCACAGCCGTCGCCAAGTGGATCGCGGCGCGTCCGGTTGCGTCCTCCGCGGACATCATCGCGCTCGAGCGGCTTCGCGCGCTCGGCGAGCGACAAGATGCACCACTCCTGATGACCAGCGTCAGTCGCCTCGTGGATCAGAAGGCGTCACTCCTGCGTGCGTCGGGCCCGGACGGCATCTCCGGCCTTCACGCGGTGCTCGACACCATCCAGGATCTGGGGGTGTACGTGTTCCTCGGAACGGGGGACTCCGAGTACGAGGCTTTTTTCCGGGAAACCAGCGCACGTTACGAGAATTTCGTGTTCCTCAACGGCTACTCCGACGAAATCGCTCAGGCGCTCTATGGCACCGGCGACCTGTTCGTCATGCCCAGCTCGTACGAGCCGTGTGGCATGGGGCAGATGCTGGCCATGCGCGACGGCCAGCCGTGTCTGGTGCACGCGGTGGGTGGGTTGCGGGACACGGTCGTCGACAGCAAGACGGGATTCCTCTTCCACGGACAGACCATTCCCGCGCAGGTGGAAGGCCTGCGCCAGGCGTGCGAACGCGCCGTGCTGATGTGGAGCAGCAACGGCGCGACCTGGGCGGGCATGCGCGCCCAGGCGGAGGCAACCAGATTCTCGTGGGACGAGACCGTCGAGGCCTATGTTACGAAGTTGTACTCCTGACGCAGGGGATCAGGCGAGCACCTCACCTGGATGCTACCTGGTCATCTGAGCCTTCTTCCGCATTTTCGAGGTGCAGATGTGGGGCTGGGTGATCGTTCGATCGGTAGTCGTGTCGGCTCGTCGCAAGGATCCTCTGCCGGCATGCCTCGCAGACGCAAGATACGGGCGTCGCTGGCGGCATGCGCGGCTCTTGGTCGCCTTTCTCGTCGGCCCGTGGCTCTTCGTGGCCTCCTGTCGATCCGATCGCTCGCCCACGATGCCGACGACATCGACGATTGCCACGGTGAGAGTCGTGTTCAACGGATCGACGACCCGGCGGACGGATCTTCCGGCGACCGCGCTGGCCTGTGCTGAGGCGGTGGGACAGACCCACGCGCACCCCAGCTGGCGAAGCTTCGCGGCGATCCCTCTTCAACCGGTGCCTCCCGATCGCTACCAACTGACGTTCGACGACGTGCCGATCGCCACGACGGTGAGCTTCCGAGTCAACGACCAGAACTGGTGCGATCAAAACCAGACGGGCGCGGTCCTCCGCAACGTGTTCGCCAATGACGTCCCGCTCGTGCAGAACACGCTCACCCCGGGCTCGGGACTGGAGCCAGGGTACGCGTTCGCCGTCGATGCGTCGGGACGCGTTCGTCAGTAAGGCCCTCGCGGTCGCGGATGAGGCCGTGCAATCCGTCAGGCGCCTGGGCCGGGTGACGTGACCACAAGGCCTGCCTCAGGCGGGGTTCGGACTACAATCCGAACGCCTATGTCGCGCCGTCCGGCCGTGGGCCTGGTCATGATCGTGGTGCTCGGCCTCGGGTCGCCTGCGGAGGCCACGCGGCGCGCCGAGACGTTCGTGCCCATCGGTGAGACGCCTCAAGCGACCACGGGACGTGTCATCGCGACCATCACGACGCTCGAGGGGACCGTCCGGATGCCCGGCGTCGACGTGGAGCTGCGCGCCCCGGACGGGATCGTTCTGGCTCGCACGGTGACCGATGGCGCGGGGCAGGTCGTGTTCCCCGACTGTCCACCGGGGCGCTTTACGTTGACGGCTGCGCGCCCCGGGTTCGTCCCCCGCGACTCGGCGCCCTTCGACGTGCGTCCCGGCGAGGTGACTGAGGTGCTGCTGGATATCCAGCTCACCTTTGTCATGCCCGCGGTCGAGGTTCGTGCCCCGTCGGCCTCGCCGACCAACAGCGTGCAGCCAGTGTCGATGAGCGACATGCTGGCGGGATCGGTCATGGAGCTGGCACCTCTCGAGGGCGACGATTTTCAAAGCCTCCTGCCGCTCCTTCCCGGCGTCTTGCGCGGGAGCGACGGGCGGCTGCGCATCAAGGGAGGCCAGCCCACGCAGGGGGCGCTGCAGGTCAGCGCGGCGAGCCTGATCGATCCATCGTCTGGCGACTTCGACCTTCAGCTGCCGGGCCAGAGCATCGATTCGGTCGAAGTCCTCGCCAATCCGTTCGCCGCCGAGTACGGTCGCTTCTCGACCAGCGTGACGCAGATTCGCACACGGCGTGGCACCAACGACTGGGAGTGGAGCCCAGGCAACTTCGTGCCGCGCTTCCGCAAGTGGTTCAGCGGTATCCGGAACTTCGAGCCACGCCTCTCGCTGCGGGGGCCGCTGCAGCGGGACCGTGTGTTCTTCTCGCAGGACGTGCAGTTTCGCTACGTCGGGACGCCTGTGCGCAGCCTGCCCGGGGAGCCGGAGATCGAGCTGACCAGCTTCGATGCGTTCACGCGCGTGGATGCCGTCGTGTCTTCGAGCCACACGCTCGGGGGCGGGCTGGTCGCGTTCCCCCGGCAGGTCGCGCGCGCGACGATGAGCACATTTCGGCCCCCCGAGGTCGCTCCTGACTTCACCCAGGGCGGATTTTCGGTGGGTGCCGTGGATCGACTGGCCCTGGCCTCCAGCGTGGTGCTCGAGACGACGGTCTCCCTTCGGCGGTTCGAGGTTGAGATCACTGCGGGCGGCACCGCGCCGATGATCTTCGCGCCCGAGACGCAGGGCGGCCGGTTCTTCAACGATCAAGAGCGGCATGTCGCCAGCCTGCAGTGGGTCGAAGCGCTGAATGTCACGCGGAGTTTCTGGGGTGGCCAGCACGTCCTCAAGTTCGGGACCGATCTCCAGCGTTCGTGGTACGACGGCAACAGCGTCAGCCGCCCGATTGAGGTGCGGCGGGCCGATGGGTCGCTCGCTGAAAGGACGGTGTTCGGGCCGCGCTCGTTCCAGGAAGTGACCGGCCTGGAGACCGCCCTCTTCGCTCAGGACCGGTGGCGCATTGGGTCGCGCATCACCCTGGAGCTGGGCATTCGGCTGGATCGCGACGCCATCGTGGAGAACGTCGACTGGTCTCCACGTGCGGGCATCGCCGTCGGCGTGCTGCCGGAGGGGCGAGGCATCCTTCGCGGAGGCTACGGGCGCTTCGTTCAGCGCACGCCGCTCAATATCGAGGCCTTTCCCTCATTCGAACCGCGGGTGGTGTCGCGATTCGAGCCCAACGGCTCGCCGCGCGGGGCGAGCGTCGCGTTCCGGCATGTGGTCGACAAGAACCTCCACACGCCTGCCGCCAACGTCGGCAACGTCGAGTGGGATCAGCGGTTCAGCCGTCGCGTCCTCCTCAAAGTGGCGTTTCTCGGGCGCCAGGGCGGAGACGAATACATCCTGACACCCGACGCCTCTCGCGGCGAGTTGCGCCTCTCGAGCGGGGGCATGTCGCGCTACAAGGAGCTCGAGGCGACGGTGAGGTACCTGGGCGGCGGTCGGCGGGACCTGACCACGTCGTACGTCTGGGCCAGGGGCGTCGCCGATCTCAACAACTACGATCAGTTCTACGGCAACTTCCGCCATCCGCTGGTGCGCGTCAACGAGCGCACCTTGATTCCGACCGACGTCCGGCACCGCCTGATCGTTCGCGGGAACATCGGGTTCCCAGGGGCGTGGGATTTTGCCCCGGTCCTGGAGCTGCGTTCGGGGTTCCCGTGGTCGGCGGTGGACGAGTTCCAGGACTTCGTCGGACCACGCAACCGGACCGGGCGGCTGCCAGCGGTGAGGACCCTGGATTTCTCCCTGACGCGGCCATGGCGTGTGCGAAAGTACGAGTTTCGCGCCGGCGTGAAGATGTACAACGTCTTCGGCTCGTCGGCCGCGCGCGACGTGCAGAACCATCTGGCGTCCCCGAGCTATGGTCGGTTCTTCAACCCCATCGAGCGCTCGATCGGCATCACGTTCGGGGCCTCCCGCTAGCGGGGCCCGCCGGTTCTCGCACCTCGACCACACGTCTGCCCAGTGACCACGTTCGATAGCGTGTGCGAGGCTCTCGGCAACGCCCTCACGGGATCGTTGCGCCAGCAGGCGGTCGCCGACGCGGCCGGCGCAGGGGACCTCGGAAAGGCGCTGCTGCGCCTGCGTGACGGCATGCGCACCCACGTCTGGCGCGTGCGCCCTGCACCGCTGGATCTCGAGCGCGTCGTCCAGAAGTACGATCGCAAGACGCGTGCGGTCGGGTTTCACGTGCTCAACGACTGGGATGGCATCGCCGATCGCGTCAACGACGACACCATCGCGGTGGACGTGCTGCACTACCTGAGGGATCGGCGCGGCGACCAGCCGGCAGACCCGATCGTCCTGGCCGTCCTGCTCGACTATTACTTCATGCACCTCGTCGCCCTGCTGACGCTGCGCGTGTGGGACGAGGGAGATGCGAATGCCAACCTCGACCGCGTGGAGGCCCTTCTGGCCGCCCTGCAGGGCCCCGGCGGCAGCGGCCACGTGTTTGCGGCCAACGCCGAGACGCTCCTGCTGATTGCGACCTCACACTACGAGCTGCACGAGCGAGGTTACGGGGTGCTGCTCGATCAGACTCGCTCGCTCAATCGCGCGCATCAGTTGCGGGTAGCCATGGGTCATGCGGTGACCATGGGGTGTCATCTGCGGTTCGGGTTCGAGGCGACCTACGGGCGAGACACGACCAACATGCGCAACGACAACGTCGCGGACTATCCCTGGCTCTGTCACGCCGTCGCGACGCTGATGACGGAGTACGAGCGGCTGTGTGACGAGCAGGCGCCCGAGCCCGACCGGGCCGTCGTCATCGAAGCGCTGCTCAACGGGCTGTCCGCCGACGCCAGGGCGCTCCTGGGCCGCCCGCCGGCGATCCTGGCCGCCGTGGAAGACGAGCGCGCCGCATTTCAGCGGGCCTTCGGTCGGAGACGCGACGACTTGCTGACGGCCTTCGAGGCGTACCGCCCGTCCGAGGTCGGGTACTCCCCGTTGGCCTTTTTCTTCAACTTCTCTCACAACGTGGTGAAGGGCCTGGTCATCGATGCACTGCTCGAGGCACGCCCATGGCGGGTTTCGTTCAACGACCTGCTGACATGCCGCCCCGGCGGCGCGCCCCCCGGCGAACGGGCGCAGGCGGCCGAGACGTTGATGGCCCATGCCAGGGCGAATCCTCACCGCATTCGTGGACACCTTCGCCCGGTGATCGTCTACGACGTCCAGTCTGGCCGGGAGGCCTTCTCGGTGGCGATGCGTAAGATGAGAGAATGATCGAAGCCACGCCGAGAAAGAGGAACGTGTCATGAGGCTTCATAGACCCCGATACGAACTGATGCTGCTCGCCTTCGGTATCGTGACCACGCCGGTCCTGCTCGGCGCCCAGTCCGACCAGGCGGAGCGCGTTCGCAACGCCGTGACCGTTCTCGAGGAAATCATGGACGCGGCGGATCACGCGATTCCGTCGAGCGTGCTCGACAACGCCGAAGCCATCGCCGTCTTCCCGGGAACCATCAAAGGGGGGTTCGTGCTGGCCGCGCAGCGGGGGAAGGGCGTGATCAGCGTGCGCGACCGTAACAATGGTGGCTGGTCGCTTCCGGCGTTCCTCACGCTGACCGGCGGCAGCGTCGGCGCCCAGATCGGCGCACAGTCGATCGACATCATCCTGGTGGTCCGGAATCGGCGCGGCCTCGAAAACCTCCTGCGCAACCAGTTCAAGGTGGGCGCGGATGGGTCGGTGACGGCCGGCCCCGTCGGTCGTGCCGCCGAAGCCTCCACCGACCTGCAGATGCGCGCGCAGATCCTCAGCTATTCGCGTGCTCGCGGGTTGTTCGCCGGCGTCAGCCTCATGGGAGCCGCCATCCGCCAGGACCGCGACTCGAACGAGGACTTCTACGGTCAGCCCTATCGCACGCGGTCGATCGTCATCGATCGGAGGGCGAAGGTCGGACAGCACGCCGAAGACGTGGCCAGCTGGCGCGCGGCGCTCGCCAAGTACGCGGGCGCGAAGTAGCCGTTCGACGGGAATCGGCCTCGCCGATAACCAGGCTTAGCGGCTGCCGGCCACCTCGACGACGTCCGGTGGCGGCGCCGAGTGATGACAGAACATCTGCCGCTCCACGACCAGCCGGGCGACTTCCGGCGGCACGGCGTCCTTCCACTCGGGATCTCCGGCGCGCAGCCTGACCAGCACCTCCCGAGAGAAGATCGACAGAAACGACGGGTCTCGCTCGTCGTCTCGAACGGCTCGCGCGAGACGGGCCACCGAAGGGGTTCGTGGCTGCTTGCTGGTATCCTGAGGGCACGCCGGGTCCTCCGTAGCTCGCACATCGGCACGTCCGCGGCGCTGGTCGAATCATGCAGCCGGATCTGAGCCCGGATGACATCGTGGCGCTCAATCGTCTGACCGTCATTGCGCGGGTGCTGGCCGGGACCGCGCACGAGGTCAACAACGCGCTTCAGATCATCGGTGGCAGCGCCGAACACATCGAGGCACAGCCCGACCTGACCGACTCGGCCCGGCGGGCGCTTCAGCGGATTCAGGCGCAATCGCGTCGCGCGGCCGGTGCTGTTGCCGACGTGATGCGGTTCGCGCGAGAACGCAACGAACGGCCGGTCTCGACTCCGCTGCGGGACAGCGTGGTCAAGGCGGTCGCCTTGAGGCTGTTCCTGATCCGCCGAGCCGGCCTTGTGTTCGATTTCGACGCGGCCGCCTCGCCCGTCGCGCTCGTGCATGGGCGTCCCCCGCAGCTGCAGCTGGCGGTGCTCAATCTGATCATGAACGCCGAGCAGGCGCTTGCGGGCCTGGCTGATGGGGCCATCCACGTCGCGATCGAGGTAGAGGGAGCGCACGCGGTCGTGCGGGTCGAAGACAACGGACCGGGCATCGACCTATCGGTGCGAGACTCATTGTTCGAGCCGTTTGTGACCACGCGGCTGCGCGCCGATGCGCCTGGGCTGGGCCTGACGGCCGCGCGCATCATTGCCCGTACGCACGGAGGAGACGTGTCGTTCGAGACGCGTCCCTCGGGCTGTTGCGCGTGTCTGCGAGTCGCGCTCGCCTCGTCTTGAAGCGGGCGACGAGGCGGCGGAACTCCTACGCCGCGCCCGACACGACGTTCAGCCGCTGCATCTTGTCGATGAACGTCGTCCGGCTGAGCTGCAGCAGGCGCGCCGCCTGTCGCTTGTTTCCGCCGGTCTTTTCGAGGCAGCGCAGGATCAGCTCGCGTTCCAGTTGCGAGACGACCGAGGTGAAGTTCAAACCCTCGTCCGGGATGCTGACCTCGGCGAGCGTGTTCCCGTCCGCGCGCTCGCGCACGTCGGCTGGCAGCGATTCGGGTTCGAGACTCTCGTGGGCGGCGCTCATCGCCACCGCATGCTCGATCGCGTTCTCGAGCTGCCGGATGTTGCCCGGCCAGTCGTACGCCATCAGGGCGCGAAGCGTTTCCTGGCTGATGCTCT
This sequence comes from Acidobacteriota bacterium, assembly GCA_052389315.1. Taxonomy (GTDB): domain Bacteria; phylum Acidobacteriota; class Vicinamibacteria; order Vicinamibacterales; family UBA2999; genus JACCSI01. Next base: position 6,445 of record JBQTIE010000077.1, on the reverse strand, counting down.
TGAGGGGCAGGCCGTTTTCACGACACGACTGCTTGACGAAATGCTGCGCGAGCAAGGAGATGTCTTCACGCCGGTGTCTGAGCGAGGGCACCGTGATCGGGATCACGTTGAGGCGATAGAAGAGATCCTCGCGGAACGTGCCGTTCTTGACCATCTTGCGCAGGTCCGTGTTGGTCGCGGCAATGACGCGGATATCGAGCGGCAGCGAACGCGATTCCCCGACTCGTTCGACTTCCTTCTCCTGCAGCGCCCGGAGCAGCTTGGCTTGGAGCGGGAGCGACATCGACGACACCTCGTCGATGAAGAGCGTGCCGCGCTGGGCCAGCTCGAAGCGCCCCACCCGCGCCGCCACCGCGCCTGTAAAGGCGCCCTTGACATGGCCGAACAACTCCGCCTCGGCCAGACCCTCGGGGATCGCGGCGGCGTTGAAGGCGACGAATCGCTGATCGGCCCGCGGGCTGTTGTGATGGATGGTCCGGGCGATCAGTTCCTTGCCCGTGCCGGTCTCGCCCAGGATGAGCACGGTGCTGTTCATCGGTGAGACCAGCTCGAGCGTGGAGAACAGCGCCCGCATCGTGCTGTGGCTCCCGATGACGTTGTCGAACCGGAACCGCTCCCTGAGTTGAGCTTTCAATTCCGCGTTCTGGTGCTGGAGACGCTGCTGCTCGAGAGCCTGTTTCAGTGTGCGCGCGATCTGCGACAACTGGAAGGGCTTGATGAGGAAGTCGACCGCGCCGGCCCGAATCGCCTGTACCGCCTCCTCGATCCCGCCAAACCCCGTCACCACCATCGCGCGAATCGCCGGGTATCGCACGAGCGCATCGCGCAGCACCTGCATGCCGTCACCGTCCGGCAGGCTCAGGTCGACCACCAGCGCGTCGTAGGCGAACCCTGACAGGCGCTCCATGGCGTCGCCCGCGTGTGCTGCCTCGGCCGGGAGAAAACCGGCGTCCTCGAGCGAGTGACAGATCAACGGCCGCAGGTCGGTGTCGTCTTCGACCACCAGCACGGTCGGTCGGGGGGAGGGCGTCGTCGTCATCGTTGGTTAGCAGCCCGAACGTCCTCAATCTTTTCGGTCAGGGGCCGATGAATCCTTAGACGGGCGTGAGGATGCGCTGGAATACGAACTGCCAGCGCTTCCCGCCAGGGCTCCGGCGTGACTCGCCGGCTTGGTCGAATCGGCCCCGGCTCGGGCGCCGTGCGGGTCGTGAGCCCGGGACCCTGGGTGACGCGATGCGCTGACGGTCGGCCTTCCGACGAATCCGTCGGTTTGTCGGCGCTCGAAAGCATTCCTGAGCAGATTGCCCCGAAAACCTCGTGTCTTTGCCGGGCACCGCTTTTGCAACGCGATGCGGGGGCGGGTCTCCGGATCGTGCCCGCTCGTCAACGAGTTCGAGTCGAGGCAAGGTGAGCGCGCCACGTCGGCAGTCCTGGCCGACCGGATGGCCGGGCCATGCCGTCCGCGGAGTTCGCGCAGCATGACGGACACGACAACGCCAGCGAAACGGGCGCGCGTACTTGCCGTCGCCAGCGGCAAGGGCGGCGTGGGGAAAACCAGCCTCACCATCAATGTCTCGGTGGCCCTGGCGAGGCTTGGACACCGAGTGGCCGTCGTGGATGCCGACTTCGGGCTCGGCAACGTGGACGTCATGTTGGGCCTGACGCCCGAGTGGCATGTCGGTCACCTCATGTCAGGAGAGAAACCGCTCGGCGAGGTGCTGATCGAAGGTCCAGGCGGCTTGAGCGTCCTGCCGGCCGGGTCAGGCGTCCAACCGCTCACGGCACCACTGAGTCGAAACCAGCGCGAGCGGCTGGACGCGGTTCTCGAACGTGTGCGTGACGCTTTCGACTTCCTGGTCATCGACACGGCCGCCGGCATTTCCACCAACGTCATCGAGACGTTGCGGCTGGCCGAACAGGTGTTGCTCGTGACGTCCCTCGACCCAGCCGCCCTGGTGGATGCTTATGCGCTGGCCAAGGTGGTCTGGCAGAGTGACGCCACAGCCGAAATTGGCCTGGTCGTCAACGGCGTTCGCGATGAGCTCGACGGGCAACTCGCCTTCCGTCAGATTGACTTGGCTGCTGCGCGCTTCCTTGGGCAACGCCTTCGATACCTCGGATGCATCCTGGATGACCCCGGCGTGCGGGAGGCCGTGCGGAACCAGCGTCCGATCGTGGATTATCTGCCGCACGCGCCCGCGAGCCGCTGCTTCCGGTCGTTGGCCGCGCGTCTGGCCGCGCTCAGGGTCGATCCAGGCGGGTTGCAGTTGGTGGCCGCCGGCACGAATAGCCTGATCCCGGGAGAGCCGCAGTGGGTGTGACCGCGCAGGCACTCGACCTGCGGGAGCGAAATCAGCTCGTCATGGACCACGTGTCGCTCGTGAAGTCGCTGGCCCAGCGTCTCGCCCAGCGTCTCCCGCCCCAAGTCGAACTCAACGATCTCATCGGTGTCGGCGTTCTGGGCCTCGTCGAGGCAGCCAACCGCTACCGGCCATCGCTCGGTGTGCCTTTCGACGCCTTCGCGCGTCTCCGCGTCAACGGCGCGATGCTCGATTCGCTGCGTGACCTCGACTGGGCGCCACGGTCGCTTCGCCGCCTTCGCCGCGACGTGGACGCGGCAGTGGTTCGGCTGCGCCATGAATTGGGAAGAGAGCCTCGAGAGTCGGAGATCGCGGCGGCGATGAATCTGACGGCCGATCAATTTGCCCGGACCCTCGAAAACCTGCGCTCGCTCGAGGTGGCGGTCGTTCGCCAACTCGAGGCGCCAGGCGCCGATGGCGAGTGCCTGCTCGACGTCGCGATCAATCCCGGCGAGGGTCTGGTGGCCAAGCTCGAACGCCGCGAGCTGCGCAGGCACCTGGCGAAGGCGATTTCCAGGCTCACCGAGCGCGAACGCAGAATCGTGGCGCTGTCCTACGAAGAGGAGCTCACGCTGGCCGAGATCGGCGAAGTGCTCGGCGTATCGGAATCTCGGGTCTGCCAGTTGCGCTCGCTCGCCCTGTCGCGTCTGCGAACCGCGCTCAGCGAGACTCTGCAGGTCGAGGTGCGCTGAACAACCGACTCTTGACGGACAGGGCGGCCCGATTCCTTCTCGGTATCGCTCAACGCCCTTGTGCAGCGATTCGGTTGCCAAGGCGGGCGCTCGCCCTTCCCGATAGCGACGGAAATACCCCTTTCCTCCCAACCAACCCCGCCGTGCTCGGCCAGCTCCTCACGGAATGCGTCCCGGTCCACCGGTTCGCCGGTTGCGAGAGCATCGTGGCTCCGAACTCGTTGCCCGGCGAGCTGAGGACCAAGTTACCGTAGGCCGGGTCAACCAGGGGGCCACACTGACCGGGTCCGCAGGCTCCGGAGAGCCGGTCCCCATTCGAGGTGGACCCCTAAAGTCCCGGCCGTTCCTGCCGATTGGGCGCCTGAGTGTCGAGCAGGGAGCAGGCGGGGGCATGAAGATGCGCCGCGACGAGCAGCGATCGTCGGCTGATCCTGAAGCCGGCAAGCGCTTTGAGTGGGCGAAGAACAACGAGCGCCCTGGCGGCTGGACGCCGAGCGTTGCCCGCGTCGAGTTGTCGTCGGAGCTGTTCCTGGTGGAGACAGCCGTCACAGCGGCTCGAGATGCTCCTTCCACGCGGTCGGAAGCTGTCGATCGAGGCCGGCGGGCGCTCGAAGGCCGCACCCTCGGCGCCGACTCGGATCGGCTGGCCGAACGCATCCTTGCGACGCTGCTGGGCGAGTGACGTGACCCGGCTGGGTCTAGGCCCCGTCGAAATCGACCGAGAGCCCCCGCCGCAGTCCTCCCGCGTCCTTGCGCAGATCACCTGAGGTACCTGCGCGGCCCATTCGCCCGCCTCGAGGCTTCCTGGGACCGCCACGGCGGCCGGACCGCCGGACGAGACGGTCGGGGCGCCGACACCGCCTGGCACGGCACAGCAGGTCCGTTTGGTGAAAAGCCTCGAAAAACTGCGTACTGCTCCGAGATCAAGGCGATTCGTCGTCTGGCGACCCGATTGCACACCGAGGCACGCCAGAACCGTAACCCAAGCGATGTTCGCACCCACGCTGCCCACGAACGCGCCCGTTGTCACCCGGGTATCGCTGCCGCCGAACGGGCCGAGGAATCTTGACCCTCGCCTTGGCATGGACGCGCGGGCCGCAGTCATCGGCATCGCAGTAAAACCTTGATCGTGTAAGTGAGGTCGTCCAATGAGTGCTTGCGCTGACATTCGCGTGTTGTTCCGGGCCCCTGCGGGGCCGAGGCGAGGGTTTGGCCATCTCGTGCGGTGCCGCGCGCTCGCCCGCGTGCTGGGCGTGCGTCCCCTCGTCGCTGTTCGTGGTTCGCAGCACAGTGTGGACACGGCGCTTCGTCTCGGATGCGACGTCGTTCGAGGATCGGCTCAGCGGCTGCTCGGCGCGCTCGCCCCAGAACTGCTGGTGGTTGACGACCCGACGACCCGACATGCCGCACATTGGATTCGGGCCGCCCACGAGCGGGGGATTGCCGTCGTGAGCATCCACGATCTCGGGCTGGGGTCCCTTGGGGCCAACGGGCGCATTGACGGCGCCCTCGCCGCCCTGCGCCGACGGCGCCGAGATGCTTTGGCGCCGGCGATGGCCATCCTCGACCCCCATCGCCTCCCTCCGCGGGGATCCGGGGACCTCCGGCGGGGCGTCGTGGTGGCTCTTGGCGGAGGACCGCGCGCGGAGGCAGCCTGTGCGATTGCCAGTGAGATCGCTCGCCGCGCCCCAGATGTCGAGGTCCGGGTGGCCGGTCGCTTCGTGCCGGCCGAACCCCCCGAGAGCCTCTGGCGTCGATGCCCGCCCAATGTCGTCTGGGTCGGAGCGTCGACAGATCTGCTGGGCGAGTTCGCCAACGTAAACCTGGCTGTCGTGGGTGGGGGAATGTCGCTCTATGAGGCGTGTGCGCTTGGAGCTGCCGCCGTTGGCCTTCCCGTCGTCTCCTCGCAGCGGCGCACCATCTCCACGTTCGTCGGCGCAGGCGCCGCGCTCGGGCGGCCTCGAGCAGCGGTCGTCCCCGGCAGCATCGCCGCCGACGACGTGCGGCTCCTGCGCCAGGATCGACTCCGTCGTCAGCTGACCCGTACCGCACGTCGGCTGGTGGACGGCAGGAGCGCCGAACGCGCAGGGCGGGTCATCCGCCGTCTGGTCGACGGACGCTAACAGTGCGCGGCATCATCTTCTACCTCGACGACACGCTGTTTCCCCGCGAGCAGTTCCTGCGCAGCGGGTTCGCCGTCGTGGCGCAATACATCGCCGACTCATGGCGGCGCGACCAGCCCGCCGTGCTCGAGACGCTGCTTCACGCGCACGGCAGCGGCCGCGACGGCCAGGAGTTCCAGGCGCTTTGCGAGCAGTGGCGCCTGCCGTTGAGCCTGGTGCCTTGGCTGGTGGCGCTCTTTCGCACCCATACGCCGGCGATTGCGCTCGATCCGCTCGCGACCGCGACGCTCGAGCGTCTCAGGCGCGACGGCTGGCGTCTGGTGATCATGACCAACGGGGATCCGTCGGTGCAGCGTCGCAAGGTGGCCGCGCTCGCGCTCGAGACCTTGGTGGACGGCGTGGTGTATGCAGAGGAGCACGCGCCGCGCCGCGAGATGGATCCGGCGGCGTTTCTCGCCGCGATGGCGCACTTGAACGTGCCCGGGCCGCGGTGTGTGTGCGTGGGCGACGACCCGGCCAGCGAGGTCGCGGGCGCCCGTCGAGCCGGCCTGAAGAGCATTCGAATAGTCGGTCCCATGCTCCTGCCTGGCCAACGAGATGACGCCGATGCCGTCCTGCAGTCGCTCGTGTCGCTTCCTGAGGTGGCCGACGCGTTGATCCCTGAGTCGGCCGACGCTGCGTAGAGGCCGGAGCCGGGGCTGGCCGGCGTCCGCTCTTGTCGTCTCCAAGATCTGGCTGATTACCTGGAGGCCGCCCCCAGTCTCGGACCCTCCCGCCGACGCCGGTCGTGCGACCCGCCGAAGGCAATAGTGGGCAAGGCTCTGCGTTCCCAGGCTTTGAAGAGGACAACCCACCTGCCGATTCCCCCTCTGATGCATCGACGGGCTCCAGCCGTGCTGTTGGTGGACGACGTGATCGACGCACGCCACCCCGTCACGGATTGCCTCACGGCGGCCGGCTATCACTGGTCGATGGCGGAACCAGGGTCTGCCGCCCTTCGTCGGCAAGCTGATCCTTCCAAGACCCATGCTGCTGGGTGACGTGCCGGTCGACGAGGCTTGGCTCCCAGTCCTGCTCGATCAGGCTGATTGGATGCTCGCGATGCTCGCCGGCGCGCCTGCGCTGACGCGATTCGCCGAGACCTTGCGGGCGGTGATGCAGTGGTGGGACGGGACTGGGCCTGAAGGGCTGGAAGGGTCACGCATTCCGCTGGGCGCCCGCATCGTGGCCGTTGCCGATGCGTACGACGTCATCGGTGAACGCCGGCGCG
>JBQTIE010000076.1:0-2776 GCA_052389315.1 Acidobacteriota bacterium | reverse complement strand
GCGCCCGAGCCGCGAGTAGCAGTCCGCCATCGTGAGACAGACGAACTCGTTGGAGACGGCGCGTTCCATCTCGGGCGTCGCCACCCGCGCCGCGCCTTCGGCATCCCCCTCGAGCGCACACTCGATGAAGGTGGCAAGCGTCGCGCGGAGGTCGCTCGTGGCGGAACGCACGTCGGCGAGGATAGGAGGCGCCTGCCTCGGAAACCCGGCCACGGCAATCCACCAGGCGCCAATCACGTGCAGAAACGAGGGGTCCGGAGCCAGCTCCAACGAGCGGTAGGCCGGCTGGGCGGCGAGCTCGCGGGGACCGTAGAGCCCGTAGTACATGGCCACGAGCAAGTGCGCCTGCGGGCCAAGCGGATCGATCTCGACGAGCCGGTCCAAGTGTTTCTTGCAGTCGAGCCCAGCCGCAAGGGAAAACCGGCAGACCTCCACCAGCACGTTCGCATCACCGGGGTTGGACGCATGGGCCTGGTAAAGATCCACGAGTCCGACTTCCGGCTGCCCTCGCGTGCAGGCCACGAGACCACGCACGAAGATTGCGAGGTGCGCGTTCGGGTCGAGTGCGAGCGCGCGAGTGGCGAGCTCGGCCGCACGAGCCAGCCCCGCCTGGGCGGGATCGAATGACATGTTCACCAGGTTCCACTGCAGTTGGCCCTTCATGGCCAGCAGCAGCGGTATTTCGCCGATGATCTCGATGGCCTCATCGACCAGCCGCACGGCGCGACGCTGAGACTCCGGCGTCCAGGTGTACATGAGATGGCTCGCGCGCAGATAACAGTCGTAGGCCACCGGGTTGTCTATCGGACGCGCGACGACGCCAAGTTGCTCGGTGGGGGTGAGCCGTACCTTCAGCGCCGCGACGATCTGCCTGGAGATCTCCTCCTGGATCCCGAACACGTCCTCCATCGAACCGGAGAACTTCTCGGTCCAGATGGACGTGTCGGTGCTCGCGTCCACCAGCTCGACCGTGATGCGCAGGGATTGCCCCGCCCGACGGACCGTACCGGTGACCACGTGCGTCACGCGCAGCTCGCGCGCAAGCGTCTGCGTATCCTTCGTCGTCCCCTTGAGGGCCATGGCCGAGTTTCGCGAGATGACGCGGAGCGCCGAGACGCGCGACAGGTCGGCGATCACTTCGTCGGTCAGCCCGTCGCTGAAGTACTCGTTGTCCGGATCGGCGCTGCGATTCACGAACGGCAAGACGACGAGCGTCTTGGTACCGGACGTGGGCCCACGGAGTTCGCCGCGGGGATCGGCCAGTGCCGCCGCCAAGGCACCCATGCTCGCGAACCGCTGCGCCGGGTCCTTGGCGAGGGCGACGACCACCGCCCGGTCCAGGTCCATCGAGATCTCCCGGCGACGCGAGCGAACCGAGGGTACGGGCTCGGTGGCCTGCTTCGAGAGCACTTCGAGGGCCGTTCGCCCGGGGTAGGGCGGCTCACCCGCCAGCATCTCGAAGAGCAGGCACGCCAGACTGTAGATGTCCGATCGATGATCGATGTCGGGGTCTCCGCACGCCTGTTCCGGGCTCATGTAGCCCGGCGTCCCGAGCATGACGCCGGCCCGCGTCAGCCGCGTGGCATCCGCCAGTGCGGCGCCCCGCGCGATGCCGAAGTCGGCGACCAGGGCCTTGCCGCGACTGAGCAGGATGTTGGATGGCTTGATGTCCCGGTGCACGACGCCGCACTCATGGGCCACCTGCAACGCGTCGGCGATATCGGTGGCGATCCGGACCGCCTCGCTTTCGGAGAGCCGCCCTTCGCGGTCCAGCCGTTGCCGAAGCGTCTCCCCTTCGACGTACGGCATCGTGTAGAAGAGGAACGCGTCCGCCTGGCCCGAGTCGTGGAGCGGCAGGATGTGGGGGTGCTGGAGGCTTGCCGTGGTCTCGACCTCGCCGAGAAACCGTTCGGCACCGACGGCGGCGGCAAGTTCGGGCTTGAGCACCTTGAGGGCCACGTGCCGGTTGTGCCGCAAGTCCTTGGCCAGATAAACCGTGGCCATCCCGCCCTCACCCAGCTGACGCTCGATGCGATAGCGGCCTTCGAGCGCTGCGTTCAGACGTGAAACCGGATCCAATGTGTCACCCTCGTGAGATGAAGAACGACGCGACCGCCCGCGCGAGCTCGCGCTCGACCCTCAGTCGCGTTGGTCAACTCTACGTCGTCGCCGAGCTCGGCGACCTTGCGCGCATCGACTCGCCCCCCTGATCAACCGCGTCAGCGAGCGACAACTATCCTGACGCTGGGGGCCGGTTAACTCTGTTACCTACCTTTCCGGTTGCTCCGCCGTATTTTCGACGCGTTTGAGGCCGTCGGGCATACGGCTACCAGGTCGTCGGCGGCGACCGCGCGGATGTCAGCGGGGCTCAGGGTCACGAGCGCCTGTGTGCGCCCGAATGCCGCGACGAACTCGACAACGAATGCCTCTGGACCGCGCAGGTCGACGACGGCGCCCAGATCGCCCCGTCGCAGGCCATCGGCTGGCAGGTCGCGCGTCAGAACAGCGACGTCGAGGAGCTTGGGCGTCACTTGGCGTCTCCCGGATAAGCGGTCATGAATCGCGGCTGGGCCTCCCCGACCCTCAGCAACCAGACACTGACCACCGCAGCGGATCTACCGGTCGGTCCCTTTAGGATAGCGCGGATGGTGAATGGCTGACCGAAGCCGTCTGGAACGGCCGCCTCGGCATCCTGGCCCCGAATGCGATTCTACAACCGGCAGCACCGTCACTATTGCGGGATCGATCTCCACGTGAAGGCCATGTACGTCTGCAT
>JBQTIE010000075.1:0-8690 GCA_052389315.1 Acidobacteriota bacterium | reverse complement strand
GAGACATCCTCTCGTATTCGCGGCCGCCACCCCCCATGCTCCAGCGCTACGAGCTCCCGCCGATTCGCGGGGACGCGGCCGCGGCCGCGCGCGCGGCCGTCACCGGCCCGTCGATCCCGATCGAAGGCCCGACGGCGGTCCTGCAGGCCGACCCCGAGATGACCCGCGCCGTGTTGCTCAATCTGCTCGCCAATGCCTGCCACGCCAGCGGGTCCCGGGAGATCGACGTTCACATCCGAGTCGCCGACGCGTTGTGCGATATCGAGATACGCGACCGGGGCGACGGCATTCCAGCGGCGGTGCGCGACCAGCTGTTCGAGCCGTTCGTGTCTGCTCGGCCGGGCGGCACCGGCCTTGGGCTGGCCATCTCGCGCAGGCTCACCCAGCTGCAGGGCGGAACGCTCGCCATCGAAGATCGGCCCGGCGGAGGCACCATCGCGCGGGTGACGCTGCCGCTCGCCCAGCCATTCTCCGACGTCCGCACGGCGGCCGGCTAGCCCGACACGCCGAGCGGAGGGTGTGTAGCCCCCGGTGTAGAATCCCGCCCATGCTGCACTTGACATGGCGGCGCCGCCGCGCGTCCTGCCTGGCGCTTCCCGCGATCGCGTGCGCGATCTGGCTCGTCTCCGAACCGCATCTGACGGCGCAGGGGGCGGGCCGCGCGGACACCAAGGCGACCGCGTCCCCGTGGCCGCAGTGGGGCGGCCCCAGTCGCAATTTCATCGTCGAGTCGGCCGGCCTGGCCGACCAGTGGCCGGCGTCCGGACCGCCCGTCGTCTGGAGCCGCCCGCTCGGCACGGGCCACTCGGCGATCGTCGCCGACGAGGGCCGTCTGTACACGATGTATCGATCGGGCAACGGCCGGGCCCGACAGGGCCCATGGGCCGCCGAGGAGTCGGTCATCGCGCTCGACGCCGCGACGGGAGCCACCCTGTGGGAGCACAAGTATCCGTCGCGCCGCGAGGACTTCAGCTTTGGCGCAGGCCCGCATTCGACCCCCCTCATCGTGGGCGAGCGCCTGTTCACCATCGGCACCAACAAGCAGCTCTTCGCCTTCGACAAACGCACCGGCCACGTGTTGTGGTCGCACGATCTGATCAAGACGTTCAAGTCGCCGGAGTTGTTGATTCGACCCGTGGTCAAGACGGGCTACGGCTGCAGCCCCATCGCGTTTCGCGACACGATCATCTGCAGCGTGGGCGGCCCGGGCCAATCGGTGATGGCCTTTCGGCAGAGCGACGGCACGGTCGTGTGGAGGAGCGGCGACTTCCTCACCTCGGAATCGCCGCCGATCCTCATCGACTTCGCGGGCCGGCCGCAGCTGGTGTTCCTTGCCGGCGGCACCATCACCGGCATGGATCCTGCGACGGGCCACGTTCTCTGGGCCCACCCGCATGACCCCGGGAACGATCTCAACTGCGGGACTCCGATCTGGGGCCCCGATAACATCGTCTTCGTCTCCTCCGCCTACAAAGCCGGCAGCCGCGCCATTCGATTGACCGATCACGGAGGCGTCACGGTCACCGAAGAACTGTGGTTCACCAATCGCGTGCGGTTCATGTTCCTCAACGCTGTCCGGCTGGGCGATTTCGTCTATGGCACCACCGGGGATTTCGGTCCGGCCTTTCTGACGGCCCTCAACCTGAAGACAGGCCAGGCGGCCTGGCAGCATCGTGGATTCGGACGGGCCAGTCTCGTCTACGCGGACGGCAAGGCGATCATCATGGATGAAGACGGGGATCTGGCTTTGGCGCGACTCTCGCCTGAAGGGGTGACCATTCTCGCAGAGGCGAAGGTCTTCGACACCACGTCGTGGACCGTGCCGACGCTGGCTGGGACGACGTTGTATGTGAGGGATCGCGAAAAGATCGTCGCCCTGGATCTGGGCACGCCGGGCGGGGCGTCCGAATCCGCGCGCGCGCGTCGCACCACTGCTGCATTCGGGATGACAGCGCCCGTCTCCGCCAAGGCGGGTTCGGCCGGCGAAGCGAAGGGGGGCTCCATCGGTCTCAAGGCTCCCGCGTCGTTCGGCGGCACCTGGCGCCTCGACCGGGCCGCGAGTCGCATCGAGGACGCCGCCGGGCTCCTGGGACTCATCGGGGCCGGCGCCCCGCCCATGCTGCACATTACACAGCCAACCAACGGGACCCTCGTCGTCGAGAGTCCCATCAACGAGGGACACGCGCGAATCTATCGTCCGGGCGGGAAGACGGTCACGCCGGCCGGCCAAGGCGGTTCCATTTCGATGACCGCCGCGTGGGCGGGAGCCGTCCTGACGGGCGAAGGCAGCGCGATCTCTGCCTCGGGATCCACTGTCAACGTCAAGGAAAGCTATGCGATCAGCGCGGACGGCCGCACGCTGACGATCGAGGTGATCGCCAGTTCCGCCCAGCAGAGCAGCTCGTTGAAGTACACGCGCATCGACGATGTCGGCGGGTGCGAGTCGTGGCCGACGCCCTGCAAGCGATCGCCGTAGGGTCTGGGTCGGGGCGACATGGCCGGTGAAAACGAGTCGAGCCTGGCGCGCCGCGTGGCGGCAGGTCAACGGCCCGTCATCGCTCGGGGACGCGCCAGAGAAAGATTGTGGCTGCGTCCAGGCGCTCCTCGTTGTCGGGTGCCCAGGTGCCGAGACGGAATTGGTGGGAGACGACGCGCGCCCCGGGGTTCAACTCCCGCCTGAGTTTCGATTCCAATCGGCGGTTGATCTCGGCAGACAGATAGAGCGTCACGACGGTGGCCGTCGTCAGGTCGGCCTCGAACAGATCTCCCTCGATGAATGCAACGCGCTCCGACACGCCCGCATCGCGCGCGTTCTGCCGGGCGAGTGCGATGAGTCCAGCATCCAGTTCGAGACCGATGCCCCGCGCCCCGTACTTCTGGGCCGCGATGATCGGGATGCGGCCGTCACCGGACCCCAGGTCGTACACGACATCGTTCTCCGAGACCCGCGCCAGCCGCAGCATGGCATCCGCGACCGCGTGGCGCGTCGGCGTGAAGTGAATGTCGGGCTGGCGGGCTGGCTGCTGGCCGCGCGGACTGACCAACGTCTGGGCCGCCGGGACCCCGGTGAGTACCCAGACGACCAGCAGGAGCCGCAGAGTGTTCATGTCTTTCCAGTCAGCCTGGTCCGGCTGCCCCACAGAGCGGCGCCGGCCGCGACCATCAAAAGGGCAAGGGCCCACGGACGCGTGACGAGCACCGTCCAGTCCCCCTCACTGATGGCCAGCGCCCGACGAAGCTGCTGATCGGCGATCGGGCCAAGAATGAGGCCGATCATGACTGGTGCGATCGGCAGGTCCAGACGGCGCAGCCAGAAGCCGACGACGCCGATGATCACGAGAAGCAACAGGTCGCCCATCGAGCGATGCACGCTGTAGGCGCCGAGCGTGGCGATGACGAGGATCCCGGCATAGAGGTGAGGTCGAGGGATGGCGAGCAGCCTGACCCACAGGCGCACCAGTGGCAGGTTCAGGACGAGCAGCATCACGTTGCCGATATACAGGCTGGCGATGACCCCCCAGACCAGCGCTGGCTCATTTTCGAAGAGCAGTGGCCCCGGCTGCAGACCAAACTGCTGAAACGCCGCGAGCAGGACCGCGGCTGTCGCCGACGTGGGCAGGCCGAGAGTCAGCAGCGGCACGAGGACGCCCGCGGCCGCCGCGTTGTTGGCGGCCTCAGGCCCGGCGACGCCCTCGATCGCTCCACGGCCGAACTCATCGGGGTGCGCCGCCGCGCGCCGTTCGATCACGTAGGACAACAGCGTCGGAAGCTCCGCGCCGCCGGCCGGCAGCACCCCGAGCGGAAAGCCGATGGCCGTCCCGCGAAGCCAGGGCTTCCACGACCGCGCCCAATCATCCCTGGTCATCGCGACCTTTCCGCCGATCGGCAGCGGTCGCGCCGCCGCGACGCCGTGGGATAGTCCCATCAACGCCTCGCCCACTGCGAACAGGCCAACGGCGACGAGCACCACGTCGATGCCGTCGAGCAGGTAGGGAATGCCGAAGGTCAGCCGGGCCTGACCGCTGAGCGCGTCGATGCCAACCAACCCGAGCACGAGTCCGAGACTCAGGCTCGTCAGCCCGCCGACGAGCGAGGGTCCGACGGCGCGACACGTGAGCACGAAGGCGAGCACCATCAGGGCGAAGTACTCCGCAGGGCCGAAGATCAGGGCAAGGGCGACCAGGGCGGGCGCCGCCACCGAGAGTCCAATGGTCGCCAGGGTGCCGGCGACGAACGACCCGAGGGCCGCGGTCATGAGCGCCGCCCCGCCTCGCCCGCGCTTGGCCATCTCGTGACCCTCGAGGGCGGTCATCACCGTGGCGCTTTCCCCAGGGGTGTTCAACAGGATGGACGTCGTCGAACCGCCATACATTGCTCCGTAGTAGATGCCGGCGAACATGATCAACGCCGCGGTCGGCTCGAGGGAGTAGGTGATCGGCAGCAGCAAGGCCACGGTGAGCGCGGGCCCGAGGCCCGGCAGGACGCCCACGACGGTGCCGAGGGTGGTCCCTACAAGCGCCCACCAGAGATTCGCCGCCGTCAGCGCGACGCCGAAGCCGTTCAGGAGCGCCTCCATCAGCGCGTCATCCAGGACGTCACTGGATCGACCGGAAGGGTCAGTCCGAGTCCAACGGTGAAGGCCAGGAACAGAACCGTGGTGGCGACCAGGCCGATCAAGACATCTCGCTGCCAGTGCCGGCTCCCGAACAGCATCGTGCAGGCCACGTAGAGAGCGGCGCTGGCGGGGATGAAGCCAACGAAGGAGAAGAGCAGCGCGTGGGCGATCAGCACCACCACCAGTCCGACAGCTCGCCCGTTGGCCGTTCCACCGCCGGACGTCCCCCACGCGGACCGTGCGCGCGCCAGCGCCACGATGCCACAGACCGTCAGGAGCGCCAGGGCGACGATCGGCGCGGTGTGGGGGGTGGGCGTCCACGATGCCGGCTGGCCGGCGTCCGCACCCGACGTCGCTTGCAGCCGGCGAACCACCGAGTCGACTCTTGCCTGCTCGGCGAGCAGAAACTGTCGGAAGGCCGCACCGGTCAGCAGCATGTCGGTCCACCCGAAGCGCTCGAGCGTCGCCTGCCAGGGCGCGCTTCGAGCCAGGCGTTCGACGCGCGAGACCAGGGCATCGCGCTCCCGGTCGCTCAGGCCGGGCGGCGCGACAACACCACGCCAGTTGGCCAGGTCGAGCTCGATACCGTGCTCTCGAAGGGTTGGCGTATCGAGGCCGGGCAGGCGCTCCGGCGCCGAGACCGCCAGCACTCGCAACGCGCCGCTGGCGATCTGGCCTGCGAATTCACCATACCCGCTGACGCCGGCTGTCACCTGGCCGCCCAGCAGCGCCGCCAGCGCGGCACCGCCGCCTGGGAACGCGATGTAGTTGACGCGCGCGGGCGCGATTCCCACGCGTTCCGCGATCAGGCGCACCAGCAGATCGTCGGTGCCGCCAGCCGATCCGCCGCCCCAGCTCACGACGCCCGGCGAGGCGGTGAAGGCGGCCATGAGATCCCCCAAGGTCGCGAACCGGGATGCGGCCGGCACCACGATGACCTCGTACTCGCCGGTGAGTCGTGCGATCGGCGTCGTCAGGGCGAGGTTCACCGGTGCGCTCGTGACGGCGATGGCCCCCACCATGACGAGACCGGTCACCAGGAGCGCGTCGGGATTCCCGCGCTCCGCGGCCACGAAGCGCGCCAAGCCGATCGTGCCCGCCGCGCCCGGGACGTTCTCGACCTGCGCCCGTAGTCCCGGTTCGGTCGCGCCGAGCGCCTGCTGCACGGCCCGAGCGGTCTGATCCCACCCTCCGCCCGGCGCCGCGGGTGCGACGATCAACAGCGGGTTCTGTGCGCGCACGGGGCACGTCGTGCCCAGCACCAGGACGGCCGGCGCCGTCAGGCACAGGAACAGGCGCGAGCATCGCCGTGCTGTCATGAAGGCCGGATTCTATCCTGCGCCACACGACCGCGCGGCCCGCCGATGGTCACGAGGTCGTTTCCGCGATATAACAGCGTGAGACTGTCCCGGAGCCTCGACGATGACCGACCGTCTGTTCAACGACGTCCGTGACGCACGGCGCGCGCTTCGTCGCTCGCCGATCCTGACCGCCGTCATCGTCTTGTCGCTGGGTGCCGGCATCGGGGTGAACACGATCGTGTTCTCCTGGATCGAAGCCCTGGTTCTGCGCCCCATTCCGGGCGTCTCGGACGCGTCATCGCGCTACCTCGTCGAAACCCGAACGGACAGCGGCGTCCGGCCCGGCTTGTCGTGGCTGGACTACGACGCGCTCGTGCGAGGGACCTCCGCGCTCGACGACCTCATGGCGTTCCGCATGGCCCCCTTCAACGTCGGGGACTCCAGCCGCACCGAACGCACCTACGGGTTGCTGGTGTCCGGGAACTATTTTTCCAGCCTGTCCCTCGAGCCGGCCGCCGGTCGGTTCATTCGCCCCGACGACGTGTCACGCGCTGGCGGCGAGTCCGTCGCCGTCATCTCGTACGACTACTGGCGGACGCGTTTCGGGGCGGCTGGGTCGGCGATTGGACAATCGGTGCGTGTCAACGACACGACGCTGACGATCGTCGGCGTGACGCCCGATGGCTTTCAAGGGACGGTCCTGGGTCTGCAATTCGATCTCTGGGTGCCGGCCACGCTCGCACCAGTGCTGTTCGCGGGGTCTCGCGAGCTCGATGACCGGGGCGCCCGTGGGTACTACGTCATGGGACGCGCCGCTCAACGCACCGACGTGGCTCGTGCACAGGGGGAAGTCTCCCGCCTATTCGCTGAGCTCGGCGAAGCGTATCCGGCGACCAACGGCGGGCTGCGCGGCGAGGTGCTCCAGTTCTGGCGCGCGTCGCGCGGGCCACAAGGGCTGATTCTGCAGGGCCTCGGCGTTCTCCAGGGCGTGATGTTCCTGTTGCTGCTGGCCGTCTGCGGGAACACGGCCAACATGCTGGTGGCCAAGGCGACGGTCCGGCAACGGGAGATCGGTGTGCGCTTGGCCGTGGGTGCCGGCTGGTGGCGAATCAGCCGCCAACTCTTCGTCGAACACTTCATCTTGGCTGCAATGGCCACCGTCGTCGGCGCCGTGATCGCGTGGTGGGGGACCAATGCCCTACGCGCGATGCCGCTCCTGACGACGCAGTTTCCGGTGCGGTTTCAAACCGATCTGAATGCCACGGGGCTCTTGTTTGCGGGTGTGCTCGGTGTGCTCAGCGCGCTCGTGTTTGGCGCCGCGCCCCTGCTGCACCTCACGCGCGTGCAGCCGCAGGCAGTGCTACACGTCAGCGCGACGGCCCTGTTGCGCCGACGCACGCGCACGACCCTGATGGCCGCGCAGGTAGCACTCGCCATCGCCGTCCTGATTACGGCCGCGCTCTTTCTCCAAAGCTTTCGTCAGTCCGAGCACGCCAATCTGGGCTTCCGGCCGGCAGGAGTCCTGCTGGCGGCTTACGACCTGACGGGGCGCACGGTGGACAACGATGGCGCGCGCCTGTTCGCGGCGCGCCTGCTCGACGAAATGGCGGCCAAACCAGAGGTTGACGGGGTCGCGATTGCCGCCTCGATGCCGCTCGATATCCATGGTCTACCGGCCCGATCCTTCGAGTACGAGGGGTACGTTCGACCAGCGGCTGCACCGACACGCGTGTTGTCCAACATCGTCACTCCCGGCTACTTTCGCACGATGGGCATCCCGCTCGTGGCGGGTGAGGACTTTGCCGCGCTGCGCGACACCTCGAGGCCGCCCCAGGCGGTCGTCAACGAGGCGTTCGTCCGTCGTTACAGCCTCGATGGCAACGCTGAGGAAGGGTCCAATCGCGGCCAAGGACTCGCGCCGACTGCGCTCGGTCGGCGCCTCGAGGTCAGCGGGCAGACCTACCAGGTGGTCGGGGTGGCAGCCGACTCGCTCTACGAATCCTTCACCGAGTCTCCGACGCCGCACGTGTACTTGTCGTATCGGGATCGCCCCGTGCGCCAGGGCGAGATTCATGTGCGCTCACGTCTGAGTGACGAGGCCGTGCTCGCGCCACTCATCGCGCGGGCCGTCAGGGTCGTGGATCCGGCGCTGCCTGTGTACAACGTGAGGACGCTGAGCGAGCACGTGGACATGAATCTCTCGCTGCGCCGCATTCCGGCCCGGATGTTCATGGTGCTCGGGCCGCTCATGCTCTGTCTGGCGGCCATCGGCGTCTACGCCGTCGTGGCCCACGGCGTGTCGCAGCGCACGTCTGAGATTGGCGTCCGCCTCGCACTCGGCGCGACGCGCCGGGGTGTGGTGGCGGAAGTGGTGCGAGAGCACCTCCGGGTGATTGCCGTGGGCATGCTCATCGGCTGGCTCCCCGTGGCCTTCGCCTACACACACCTGTTCCGCGGGGGTCTGGACGGCCTCACGTTTGTCGGCGTGCCGGTGCTCTTGCTGCTGATCGCCGCGCTCGCGTGCTGGATTCCCGCGAGGCGCGCCGGCCGTATCGAGCCGCTCGCGGCGTTGAGGGCCGAGTGAACCTTCCACGGCAGAACGACCGGACGGTGGAGGACCAACGAGGCCCCGCCTCAGACCGCTAAGTACTGCGTTTCACAATTACGGTGACGCACCGAGGGCGGCGAGGCGCCCGGATGGCAAGGCGCGACGACCGAGAATACCTGGAGTATTTGAGGAAGGAGCAACGCCGCCAGGCGGGATGCATCGCCGG
>JBQTIE010000074.1:0-12520 GCA_052389315.1 Acidobacteriota bacterium | reverse complement strand
CTGCGTCCTCGGCCGGCGTCGCAGGTCGTACGCCAGGTGCGTGGCGATCTGGAACAGCGAGTTGCGGCGATGACGCTCGTTTTCGTAGGTCTTCGACGCCCGCAGGAAGCGATAGTACGCCTCCTGCATCAAGTCCTCGGCCACGAGGCGGTCGCCCGTGATGCGCGCCAGATACGACCAGAGTCCGCGAGAGGTCCGATCGTAGAAGGCGCGGAACGCAGTCTCGTCCATCCCAAGCGCCACCTCCGGCAGACCGGTTGCCGCGGCCAGACGTTCGAGCTCGGAAACTGTGGTGTCGGTCATGGTGGCGACTGCGCGAGGCAATTATGGCGCAGCTGGGTCGGCGGCGTCACGAGGACCGACAGGCGCCGCCGGCTCGAGCAGGCCGAGACGACGCGACAGCACGTAGCCGACGACGCCCGACACGACGAAGCCGAGGCCAAAGGCGATCGAGAGCGCGCCGATCATCCAGAGGCCCTCGGCGACTTCAGGCATCACGCGCCCGCTGGCAAAAAGGAACCCGAAGCCGCCGACCGCCAGCACGAGCCCCGCCTGAACCGACCAGAGAATGCGGCCAAGCGGCGCGGCGATGCCCCGAGAGAGCGACTCCACGTCAATCGGCGCGGCCTCGAGGAAGCGACGACCGGCCGGCGATTCCACATACGCAAGCAGCTCGTTGGTGCCGGCGAAGCGATCCAGCAGCTTGTTGTGCACTTCGTTCTGCGTGCGTGACAGGCGCAGCCATCGACGGTGATTGAGCGCGGTCTTGACGAGCCACGCCAGCATGCCGGCGATGAAGACCATCACCGTGAAGACCGCGATGCCATCGACGATGTTCCGCCAGATCACGAACGCGCGATCCTGGGCATCGAGCGGCTCGGCGTCGCCTGGCAGGTACACGAAGTCGAAGTAGTAGTTCGGATTGCTGGCCACCTCCGGGTGCACGGCCAGGAAGGCCGAGAGCGCCGGATATCGCGCCAGGTAACCAGGCTCGCGCAGCAGTGACGGATCGCTCTTGAGGACGCGCCCGAGGCTCGGCGGGTACTTCCGCACCACCTCGCGACGCTGCATCCGCTTGGCGTCGGCGTCGGCCTCGGGCACGGGCGCCACCGCCACGGGGGGCGGCGGCTGCGCCGCGCCGTTGGCCGCGGGCGCTGGCGCGGGCGCGGGGGCGGGGGCGGACGGTGGTTGGGCCGACACCCCCGGGGGGAGGCCAAGCAGCGCCACCATCGAGATGGACAAAGCAGACGACGCGCAACGCCGGAGGAATCGGTCGAGACCTGACGCGGCGTCGGCGAGGAAAGTCACCAGCATGCCCCTAGTTACGGCTCTGCCGGCGATCGGTTAACCAGCCAAGGGCGGCCCTTGATATCCCCTTCGCCCGGAAGCCCTTGGCTGGGTCGGGCGCCAACCGGCGCCGGCTCACTAGCGAAGCTCCGCCTCAAACCGCCAAGAACCCAAACGAAGCTCCGCTTCGCTAGCGTCCATATCTCGTCTTGCCTCGCCTCCGGCGGGGCGGACATCTTCTATGGCCGGTCGAAAAACTTGCTTCATTCGTTACGCCTCAGGCCATAGAAGATGTCTAGCCTGGTCCCCGGCCGGTCGTGCGAATCAGCTGGCGAGCCCCCGCCTCAGACCGCCGGGAAGGGGCCTGAAACTGCGGCTGCGCCTCGCGAGCGGCAGTGTCGTGTCGCCCCGCTCCGCAGGTCTACAATGCCGCATGCCGCGAGCACCGCTCCTGTTCGCCTGCCTCGCCGCGGCCACGCTGACCGTGGCCAGCCCCGCCCTCGCGGACGTCGTCCGGCTCGACATCGTTCGCCGCGAGGTCGTCCTCGGCGGCCAACCGTTCGGGCTGGCCGGCCCCTACGAGAAGCTGTCGGGCACGGTGCGCTTCGAGTTCGATCCGGATCTGCCGCAGAACCGCGACATCGTGGACCTCGGGCTCGCGCCGCGCAACGCGCGAGGGCGTGTGGAAGCCAGCGCCGACTTCTATCTCCTCAAGCCCGTGGACCCTCTACGAGGGAACGGACGCCTCTTCTACGAGGCGGGCAACCGCGGGACCAAGCGCATCCTGGCGACCTTTCAGGGCGCCCGCACCTCCGAGGATCCGACGACCGCCGAGGAGTTCGGCAACGGCGCGCTGATGCGGCAGGGATTCACGCTCGCGTGGATGGGCTGGCAGTGGGACGTCCCCGACGGGCGGATGCGCATGGAACTGCCCATTCCCTCGGACGATGGCCGGCCGATCACCGGATGGGTGCGCGCCAACTTCATCCCCGGCGCGCGTGACGCCACGGCCCGGCTCGCCGACCGCGGCCATCGCGCCTACCCTGTCGTCGATCCGGAGAGCGCGGAGCATCGCATGACCGTGCGCGATCGACGGCTCGACCCGCCGACGGTCGTGCCACGTGCACGCTGGCGCTTCGTCGATCAGCAGACCGTCGCCCTCGACGGCGGCTTCGAGCCGGGTCGAATCTACGACGTCGTCTATCGCGCCCGGGATCCGCGAGTGGTGGGCATCGGGTTAGCGGGCACGCGCGACTTCGTAAGCTTCCTCAAGGGCGGCACGCGCGCAGAGCACCCGGTCCCGGGTCTCCGCTGGGCTCTGGGATGGGGGGTCTCGCAGACCGGACGCTTCCTCCGCCACTTCCTCTACCAGGGTTTCAACGAAGACGAGCGTGGCCGGCGGGTCTTCGACGGCGTCTTCGACCAGGTGGGCGGCGCCGGGCGCGGCTCGTTCAACCACCGGTTTGGCCAGGCGTCGCGGGACGCCCTGCATCACTACAACATCCTGTTTCCCGTCGACATGTTTCCGTTCACCGACAGTGTTGAAACCGATCCCGAAACCGGCGAGTCGGATGGCCTGCTCCTTCGCGCCGTCAAGAGCGGGACGACGCCGAAGGTCTTTCACCTGCTGACCAACTCCGAGTACTTCAATCGTGCCGGCTCGCTGGTGCACACCACACCCGATGGCCGCCGCGACGCCGCGCTCCCGGACTCGACCCGCATCTACTTCATCGCCTCCGCCCCTCACATCGTCGGGGCGTTTCCACCGGCCCCGAGCCCCTCCGCAGATCTGCCGGGCCAGGCCCCGATGAACACGCTCAACTACTCGGCCGTCGTCCGCGCGTTGTTCCGGGCGCTGGATCGATGGGTCGTCGACGACGCGGCGCCGCCGGCCAGCCGCTATCCGCGTCTGGACGACGGCACGTTGACACCGGCGGCAGGGGCGGGCTGGCCGAAGATCCCGGGCATGGCGATGCCGCTCGATCCGATGCCCGCGTATCGGCTCGATTTCGGCCCCGACTGGGCACGCGGCATCGTGGCCAACGAGCCGCCGCGCGTGGGCGCGCCCTTCCCGGTTCTCGTGCCCGCGGTCGATGCCGACGGCAACGACCGCGCGGGCATTCGCCTGCCGGACATCGAGGTGCCGCTGGCCACGCAGAAAGGCTGGAACTTCCGGCATCCGTCGAGCGGCGCGTCCGATCGCCTCGCGGGCGAGATCGGAGCGTACTTCGCATTCCCGCTCACGCGCGCCGATCGGGAGCGTGCGGGGGACGCGCGGGTGTCGATTCAGGAGCGCTATCGCGATCGCTTCGACTATCTCGGACGCATCAGCGAGGCGGCCCTGAAGCTGGTCGCGGATGGCTATCTGCTGGCGGAAGACCTGCCGGAGGTGATCGAACGCGCGTCGCGGCACTACGACTGGGCCACGCGAGCCGCTGCCAGCCAGGTACGGGGCCTGCCGGAAAAATGAGCAACAGCCAGGCGCCGCACGCGACCGTGCTTCATTTGGGCGGGCTGCGGTAGAACGCCTCGGTGACCTCGTACAGCGATCGTTCGTTGTAGGCCCCTGCCTTCAGGTGTTGGAGCACTCCCTTGCGATCGCCCTCGTTGCGTTCCTGGCCCAGCTTGAATTTGCCTTCGATGGTGTCGATCGGCATCTCGAAGGGGCTGATGCCCTGCATCATCCGATCGACGTACTCCTGCGGCTGTGCCGAGAAGTCGTAGGCGGTCGAGCCCACGCGCCGTTCGTTCTTCCGGATCAAGGTGGCCAGCAGCTCGTAGGCGCGGGCCTTGTCGGTGATCAGGCGCGGCTTGCCCGTGACATGGACCACGCCGAAGTTCCACGTCGGCACGACCGAGTCCTGTCGGCCGTACCAGCTCGGTGAGATGTAGCCGTGCGGCCCTCGAAAAACGATGACGGCGGTGTGCGCGCCGTCGAAGGCGCCTTTCTGGAGGTTCTGCGCGGAGATGTGGCCGAGGACGGTGCCCAGGGACCCTCGCGTGCGGTCGAGCACGGAGGGAATGTGGGTCACGCGCAGGGACGAGGTCGACGTGACCAGATCCACGAACGCGTACTCCTCCATGAAATCGTGGAGGAAGGCGCGATCCTCGACCCGATGGGCGCGCGGGATGTAGAGCGAGGGGTCGGACGGCGCCTCGGCCTGTGCCCCCAGGGATTCACTGCGGCCGAGCGCGGGAGTTGAGAGCAGGCCGAGCAGGAGTCGGCGGCGATTGATGGTCATGAGTACTGTTCCTTCTGTGAACTCTTGGTGAAGGTCGGGTGGACGAGCGCACCGATACCTCCGGTCCCCGTCACTTCTTCAATGCGGCCGCCCAGTTCATCGCAATCATGAGCCCGCTCGAGTGATCGGGCCCGGCCCGCGCGGCCCCGGCCGCGGCCGCAGCCGGGGCTACTAACTGGAAGGAGAGGAACCGCTGGCCATCTGGAGAGACGGCGAAGGTGTGGTAGTCCCCGCTGCTGTGGGGGATGTTGAGGGCGATCAGGCTCAGAATCGGCTTTGGTGGAGCGTGCTCGAAGGTGTCGCCAGCACCGTTCACGGACACGCCATGGACCTCGCCGACGAACGCCAGGGTGGTGCCCAGCGAATGATAGTAGAGCTCCCTGCCGTCCTTCCGCCACCGTGGCCAATCGCCGCCGCGGTCGGAGATCTGCCAACGGCCGGCACCGGCCGGGAACGGCTGCACGTGGATCTCGCGCCGGTTACCCACCGAGTCGGACGCGTAGGCGATCCACTTGCCGTCTGGCGAGATCTGGGCGTGCGTCTCGGTGAAGGGCGTGTTCACGAGCGGCGCGGCCTTCTTGTCCGCGAGCGACAACACCCACAGGTCGCTCTTGGTCTTCGGATCCCGCACGCCGAAGACGATCGACGCCCCATCCGGCGACCACGACATCGGCACGCTCGGATGCTCGGATGCGACGATCAGCTCCTCCGCACCTGAGCCATCGGATCGTTTCCTGTACAGGCCCGCTTTGCCGTTCCGGACCGAGCCGTAGACGATGTCGCGTCCATCGGGGGACCACACGGGGCTCGAGTTGTCCTGAGCGGCGTCCCAGGTCAGCCGCGTTTCCGATCCCGAGGGCTCGACGATCCAGATGTCGCCGCCGGCTGGCTCGTGGCGGTGGACTGCGATCCGCTTCGCGTCCGGCGATACCTCCACACCGCGGAAACGATCTGTGGGTCCTGGCCTCTCCAACACCTGGCCGGTGCGGCTGGCCCACGCCAGGTGCCACTCCGAGGAGTCCGTCTGTCCTAAAGCCCCGGTCGTACCGCTGTTTTCGAAGTACGCCAGCACCCCGCTCTGCGACACCGCGAAATGGCCCCGCCCACTCTCCGCCTCGAAGCCCACTTCATCGGCCACGCGGGCCGGTTCCCCCGTCAGCGCCAGCGTCCTCGGGTCGAAGGGCTGGGCATACACGGCCTTACCGCGTTGAAAGAGCAGGTGGCCGGTGCCGGAATAGACGGCATTCGATTCGGCGGCAAGGATGCGGGTCTTCTCCGTCGCGCCGAGCATGCCCGCAAAGACCGCGCGCGCCGACGGATCGGCCGACCACGCGGTATACACATAGCGCCGGCCGTCGGGCAGAAAGGTGGGCCAGAAGTGCCCGATCTCGGACGACTCGAGCGTCGTGATCGCCTGCGGCGTGCCGCCCTCGGCCGGCAGCCGAAAGATGCCTTCCGACGAGCCGAAGATGATGACGCCTTCGTGGTTCCACGCCCCGCCGGAAAAACCGCTGACCGCGCAGAGGTCCTGCGCCGGCCCGCCCGAGGCCGCGATCTTCTTCAGTCGGCCGCCGGCCACGAACGCGATCGATGTGCCATCGGCGGACCAGAATGGCTGGGAGGCTCCATCGGCGTCGGCGGCGATCAGCGGCTGCGGCACGACGCTGCCGATGCGACGCACGAACAGCATGAAGGCGTCCGTGGGATTCTGGCGCGCCACAAAAGCCAGCGAGCCGCCGTCAGGCGACACGGCGAAACTCGACAGGCCGAACGTGGCGCCGTTGGCCGTAGCGCTCACGCTCGAGGCCCCGGGCTGAGCGGTCAGTTGAATCGGGACGCGGAATCGCAGCTCATCGGGTGCCGCTTCGCCTCGAAGATACAGGAGCGCCGGCGCCGACACGCCGACTGCAACCAACAGCGTGCCGGCGGCCAGCGCGCGATACAGTCGTGTGTTAGCGCGCGAGGACGCAGCCACAGGTTGGTAAGTGTCGGTCTCGGTGCCTTCCTCGGCGATCGCCTGAAGCTCGGCGAGCACATCGCGCGCGGTCTGCCAGCGATTGGCGGGGTCCTTGGCCAGGCATGTCTGGACCACGTGCTCCAGCTCGCGAGGGGTCGAGGGATCGGTGAGCGACAGCGGCGGCGGGTTGTGGGTCGCAATGGCCGACATCAGGAGCACGCGGCTCTTGGCGTCGAAGACCTTTTTTCCTGTCATCATCTCGTGAACCATCACGCCAAGCGCGAAGAGGTCGGTCCGCGCGTCGGCGTCGGCGCCTTCCAGTTGCTCGGGCGCCATGTACTGCAGCGTGCCGAGGACCGTTCCCGGCGTGCTCAGCTCGCGGCTCGCGGGCGCCGGTCCCTGGGTCACCTTCGCCAGCCCGAAGTCCAGGAGCTTCGCCCCGCTCGCGGTCAGCATCACGTTCGAGGGCTTGAGATCGCGATGCACCACGCCCCGCCGATGCGCCTGGTCCAGCGCGCCGGCGATGGCGATGGCGATCGTCAGCGTCTCGTCAAGCCCGAGAGGGCCGCGCGCGATGCGAGCCGCGAGCGTTTCGCCCTCCAGGTACTCCATGACGAGGAAGTCGCTGCCGTCCTGTTGCCCGATGTCGTGCAGCGCGCAGATGCGCGGGTCGCTCAGCGACGCGACGGCGCGCGCCTCGCGCTCGAACCGCTGCTTCATCTCGGCGTTCTCCGCCCAATGCGGCGGCAGCACCTTGACGGCCACCGTGCGGGACAGGCGCGTGTCGATGGCTCGGTACACCTCACCCATGCCGCCCGCGCCGAGAGCGCCGACGATCTCGTAGGGCCCGAGCCGAGTCCCGGCGCTCAGCGGCACGTCACTTCACCGTGTCCGGAACGCCGCCGTCCAGTGGCGGATCACCGTGAGTCCATTGTTGGCCGGCGCGGATGCACCGCCCGGGTTGGCGCCAGGTGCTGGCGCGGTTTGCCCGGCCGGTGCGAAGACCGCAGGGACAGTCGGCACCAGGCCGAGACCAGTGGCGGCGAAGGTGCGCATCAGAATCCGTTGGCCGTCTGGAGCGACGGACCACAGGTGGCGCGTCGGGACGGCGTTGAGGGCAGAGCTGGCGTACAGCAGATGGGGAACGCCCGCGTCAATCTTCGGGCCGGGCAGGAAGTCCACCGCCATCACACCGGACTGGAGTCTCATGTAGAAGATCTCCTTCGAGTCGCGCCTCCATCGCGGCCGGCCCCCGCCGCCGTCCGAGACCTTGAGTTTCTGGTCGAGCGCCGGGAACGACGTCACGTAGACCTCGAACCTCCCCGACTCATCGGACCCGTAGGCCAGCCACCGGCCGTCGTAGGAAAACTGCGGCTCGTCCTTGTGGAAGGGGCCTTGGACCACGGGGAACGGCTTGCCGGGCTTGTCGTCGGCATCGAAGGGGAGCACGTACAGATCCTCGAATTCGCCCTGGACCAGCTTGTAGGCGAGATAGCGCCCGTCCTTCGACCAGTCCTCCACGAACTCGTCGGCGGCGGACTCGAGGAGGGGCGTCTCGGGCCCGACGCCGTTGGCGTTCTTGACGAAGACATCGGCGTTGCCTTTGCGATACGTGGTGAAGGCGATGCGCGTGCCGTCAGGAGACCAGACCGGGTTGATATCGTCAGCGGGATCGAGCGTCAGCTTGGTCGAGACACCGCGCTGCCAGTCGATCACCCAGATGTCGGCCGCGGTGGCGCCTTCGTCTTGCCGCGTCACGGCGATGAGTTTGCCATCGGGGGACAGGTCCATGTCCCCGTACGAGCCCGGCTCTCCCGCCACGGTCAGCAGGCGGCCCGTGCGATCGTGCCAGCCGAACTGCCAGTTGGGAGTCACTTGTGCCTGCCCCGCCGCACCGCCGGCACTTTGAAAGTAGATCAGCGTGCCCTGCTGAGAGACGTGGAACGCCCCGCGGCCGTTCGTGCCGTTGAACGCCACGTCGCCGGCGATCTGGACGGGTCCGCCCGATAGCGTCAGGCGCTGGGCGTCAAATGCCTGCGCCAGTACGGTGGCGCCGCGACGGAACACCACGTGCCCTGGCGCATGCTGGGCATTGGAGTCGGCCGCGAGCAGTCGCGTCTTGTCCGGCGTCCCAAGCGCTCCCACGAACACGGCACGCTTGTCGGCCTCGGTGGACCACGAGAGGTACAGGTAGTGCTGCCCATCGGGCAGGAAGTACGGCCAATAGTGCCCGATCTCCGGTGGCTCGACCGTCGTCATCGTTTCGGGGACGCCCCCTTCGGCGGAAATGCGGCGCACGCCAGCGGCCGATCCGAACAGGATCGTTCCGTCCGTGCCCCACGAGCCGCCGAAGAACGTGCCCTCGACGGCCCCAATTTCCTGTGGCGGCGCGCCCGAGGCCGCCACCTTCTTCAGCCGTCCCCCGGCCACGTAGCCAATCGATCGGCTGTCGGGCGCCCAGAACGGCTGGGCGGCGTTGTCCGTTCCCTCGAGCCGCTTGAACGTGACGGCGTTGACGGGCCGCACATACAGCGCGGCGCCCTCCGGACCCGGCCGCGCGACCAGGGCGATAGTCTTCCCGTCGGGCGAGATGGCGATGTCCTGCGCGCTCAACCCGATGGCCGGGACGCGGAACCGAAACGCCTCCGGTTCTGCGGGGCCTCGCAGGTAGCGGAACGCCGGAAGGGCCATGCCGGCGGCGATTAACAGGCCGGCGGCGATCACCGCGAGAGTCCAGGGCTCGCGCCGTACCCGGGCGCCGGCCGTCGCGGGGACGCTGCCCTTCGCGCCGCGCCCGGCAATCCATCGGAGTTGGAGGAGCAGGTCGTGCGCGGTTTGCCAACGGTCGTCCGGATCCTTGGCGAGACACCGCGCGACAAGCCGTTCGAGCGCGCGTGGCGTCACCGGGACCAGCGCCGACAACGGGGGCGGATCCACGTTGAGGATCGCGGCCATCAGGCTCGGCTGGGTCTTGCCGTCGAACGCCTTCCGGCCCGTGAGCATCTCGTAGAGGACCGCTCCGAAGGCGAAGATGTCGGTGCGGGCGTCAGCGTCTCGGCCCTCGACCTGCTCGGGCGCCATGTAGCGGACGGTGCCGAGCACCATCCCTGGCCCCGTCAGGTCCGCCTGGACCGTGTGTGCCGACTCGATCGCCTCGGCGGGCGCAGTGAGCTTCGCCAGGCCGAAGTCGAGGAGCTTCACGTGGGGTGCACCCGCCTGAGAGCCGCCGCTCGGCAGGAGCATGACATTGGCCGGCTTGAGGTCCCGATGGACGACGCCGTGCTGGTGCGCCTGGTCCAGCGCGTCGGTGATCTGCATGGCAACGGCCAGCGCCTCGTCCTGCTTCAACGCCTTGCCGACTGCCGAGGCTTCCCCCTTGCCGGTTGCCGCCCGTGACGCCTCGCGGGCTGCGCTGCTCCCGCTCGCGGGCTTGGAGGCGCCGGCCGCGGTCGCTCCGGAGCCCCGGCCCTTTCCTCGCGCGAGCCGATCGGCGAGCGTCTCGCCCTCGAGGTACTCCATGACGATGAAGTCGGTGTCATGCTCGCGGCCGATGTCGTGCAGCACGCAGATGTGGGGATGCTTCAGGCTGGCGATGGTCTGCGCCTCGCGCTCGAAGCGCTGCTTCAGGTCGGCGCTGCTGGCGGCGTGCGGGGGGAGCACCTTGAGGGCGACGGTGCGCTCGAGGCGGGTATCGCGGGCCTTGTAGACCTCGCCCATGCCGCCCGCGCCGGCGAGCTCGAGGATTTCGTAGGGGCCGAGGCGCGTACCCGACTGCAGCGTCATAGGCGTGGAGGACCCGGCGACGCATTATACCCAAGCCGACCCTTCCAACCCTTCGTGCCCCAGGCTGCGGATGCCTCGTCCGCGCGACCGTTCAGCCGCGGCTCTGGTCGCGGTTCACCATCGCATCGAACGCCGGGAGGAGGTTGCTCTGGCTCAGGGCCTCCTCGAGCAGACCGAGCGTCCGTCGAATCCGCGACGCGTCCATTCCCCGGCCGTGAAGGCTCCAGAGCCCACGCGCGTCCTCGAGATCCTTCGGACGACCCGCCAACACTTTGGCGATCAAGAGGTCGTCTCGATCGATCAGCGGGACGGTGAGGCCTCCAACATCCACGGGGCGCGCCCGATCGAGAAACTCGTCTTCCAGCCCCGAGCCCGCCAAGACGAGGTCGAGCGGCATGGCGGTGGCGCGATGAACGAACGGCATGACCCGGGACCGCCGGACGAACTCGGGGTCGTCTACCCTGAGCGTGAACCCCGCGGCGTCCATGTCTCGGACGAAGCGCTCCGGCTCGTCGGGAACGAGCGCCAGCGTGACGTCCACATCGGCACTGAGGCGGGGCACGCCGTAGGCGATGGCCGCCTGGGCACCGAACACGTACCAGCGGCCCCATCGTGCGAGCACCGCGGACAGCGCCGCCAGCAGCTCAAGCGCGGCGGGCTGGACTGGCACGACGAAGGAGCTCGGCCACCTGCACGTGGCGGAGAATATCGCGACGTCTGTCGTCGGGGTGAGGCCAGTGTGGATCGACCGCGAGCATCTGACGGCGAAGCTCGTCGGCGATGCGAAAGCCCTCGGCCGGTCCAAGGCGGGCAATCCGTTCGCCCCAGTAGGCAATCTTGTGCTCGTGCGCCGCGTTCCAATCGCGGGCGACGAAGTCGCGAATGCCGCGCGTGATCACCTGATCATTGTAGCGCGCGCCGCCGCAGGCGCCGGGCTGGCGAGGGGCGACCTTCGGTGCCGGCGGCTGTATCCTCGCGATCGGGAGACGAGCACCTCCGGGACAAGTAGCTTCTGGCGCCCCCGACGAGGAGAGCGGCACGTGGTGCGGTGGCGTCGCAGGTTCTCTGTCGTGTAAAGTTCTTTGACATAATCTCCTGACACGCGCTACCCTTCACAAATGTCCAGTCGGGCGGGCGAGCGAGCGGAGATGGCCTCTCTCGGCCAGCATGCCGAGGAAAACCTCCAGTTCATCCGCCGCACGATGGAGCGCAGCTCGACATTCACGGCCGTGCCCGGCCTGGGTGGCGCCGGTATGGGCGCCATCGGCCTCGCCGCCGCCATCGTCGCGGCCAACCAACGCTCCGCCGAACGATGGCTCGTCGTCTGGCTCCTGGCGGCGGCCGTCGCCCTGGGCCTTGGCGTCATCGCCATGTGGCGCAAGGCCGCTCGCAGCGGCGCGCCGCTGGCCGGCGCCGTCGGACGCCGCTTCGCGCTGGGCATGGCGGCGCCGCTCGTCGCGGGGGCGGCGATCACCTATGCGTTGTGGCGCAGCGGCGATTTTGCGGTGATGGCGCCCACGTGGCTGTTGCTGTACGGCGCGGGCGTGGTGATCGGGGGCCTCTTCAGCGCGCCTGTCGTGCGCGCGATGGGCGTGTGCTTCATGGCGGCGGGAATCGCCGCGATTGTCACGCCGCAGGATTGGGGCAACAACTGGCTCGCGATCGGGTTCGGCGGCCTGCAGATCGGATTCGGCATCCATATCGCGAGGCACTATGGCGGCTAAGAGCTCCGTACACCGCGTCGGTTCACGCCTTCACAGCGCGGCTGCACCCGCGCAGGTCAAGAGTTCGAAGGTTTCAGAGATCGCGACGTCGCTCGATCGCCTGCTCCACGATCCCATGCGGCTCGGCATCACCAGTGCACTCGCCGCCGGCGGCGAGATGTCGTTCACCGATCTGAAGGCGGCGCTCAACGCCACCGACGGCAACCTGAGCGTGCACGCGCGCAAGCTCGAAGACGCGGGTTACGTCGCGTGTGAAAAGAGCTTCGACGGCCGCACGCCGCGCACGGCGTTCAAGCTGACTGCCTCGGGTCGCCGCGCGCTCGAGAAGTACCTCGACCACATGGACGCCATCATCCTGGCCGCGCGCAAAGGCTAGCCAGGCTTCGCCTCAGACCGCCGAGCATGTTGGGCGGTGAGGCTCCGCCTCCCAAGAAACTACCCCGTTTGGCGGGACAGTTTCTGACGCGATGTGTCCCGGGCCCGCCCGGGTGCGCCGCTCGCGAGTGGCAGTATGGGTTTTGCCCGGC